>NZ_JBEBMG010000019.1:0-36997 GCF_040081975.1 Mesorhizobium hunchu | reverse complement strand
GAACTCGGTCGCATCGGAACGAAGCACCTTGCGGACCACCTTCCGTGATATCCGCAACTCACGGCAGATCTCCTTGATCGACTTCCCCTGAACCAGCGACAGCCGACGTATCTTCGCAATCGTCTCCACGACCAACATCCAAAACAAATGCCTCCGATCAAACCGGAGGCAGTGTGAAACACCTGCCGTTACAGGAGTCCCTTTTGGATGCCGATCACCCCTGAAACGGGGTCCTTATTCCACGCCGAAACACACTCGGGTACCATGCATTGGATGTTCGATCGCGGCCTGATCTCGATCGATGACGACTACAAGGTGCTAACCGCTGGTAGGGCCGTGCCGGACACGGTAAAGCGCCTGATCGACCCCGAAGGACGGCTACGATTGCCGTCACGACCTGAAGATCGCCCACATCCCCAATTTCTTCGATACCATAGGGACGTAGTATTCAAGGGGTGAGTCGCGCGTAAAGAGATGTTGAATGAGGCGCTGGGGAAACTACCTGTATGAAGATTTCAGCAGGCCAAATAGCCGATTGGGCTAGCAAGAGCGAGGCGCAAAGAGAGCTACCTCGGCTAATTCGAAAACTAATTCATACGACCGGAACCGTAACCAAGATATCGGTGCCCGCAGGTGACTCCACGGTCCAACCTGGTTTCGATGGAGACCTCTTCAGTCCCAATGGAAGTGCTTGGGTTCCCGAAGGGCACTCCGTTTGGGAAATGAGTTGCCGTTTGGATGTGACTACGAAGGCAAACGAGGATTACCAGAAGCGGACGCGTCAACTCACGGCAACGGAGCGATCTCAGCGCACCTATATTTCGGTTACCGCGAGAAAGTGGAACGGCAAAGAGAAATGGCGCGACACGAAGATCGCGTCGGGCGAGTGGAAAGATGTCCGCGCATACGATGGCGACGACCTAGAGCAATGGCTGGAACAGTCACCAGCCGTCGCTCTCGAATTTGCCGAGGAGCTTGGCCTATCCGGTCCCGGCGTAGAGAGTTTAAGCGCGTATTGGCGCAAATGGTCGGCGCAGAGCGTTCCCCCGATTACGAAAAGTGCAATCGCTGCGGGTCGAACCGAGTATAAGGATGCCTTGGCGGCGCAGATTAGGAAGCGACTAGAATCGGGCTCTTCCGAGCCCGTCTCGCTAAAAGCTGATAGCGTTGAGGAAGCCACTGCCTTCACCTGTGCGTGCATTCTGGATGACGCGGAGCTTTTGGTGAAATCCGCGGTGGTGACCGATGCCAGTGGTTGGCGATTTGTCGATGCGAATAGCCAGATCAAGGTGGCAGTAGCCGCACGCCCGGAGATTGCGGAAACGCCGTCAGCTCGCGAGAAACTTGTTCTCATCCTGCCTTATGCCGCTGGCGACATGTCAGGGCATTTTCGTGGAATCGCCGGAAAGGCCGATGATATGGCTCTTCGCCTGGAACGTCCTGATCACGACGATTTCGATAGGGCGCTGATCGAACTTGGGATTGACGAAAACGACGCCCGTCGCCTCTCCTCGGTTTCTGGACGGTCGTGGACGGTATTCCGTCGCAGTCGCTCGACGAATCCGGCAATTCGACGGCCAGCGTGGCTCGATCACCCATCATCGACCGGGCTCTCGACCCTTTGCCTCATCAGTGGCTGGACATCAGAAAAGGATGGCGATCGGGAGTTCGTCGAAGGGGTTGCCAGACGTCGGTATTCTGATGTCGAGCATGATTTATGCGAACTTGAGCTGCTAGACGACTCACCAGTGATACGCATCGGCGGCATTTGGAAAGCAAAGTCTGCGCTAGAATTGCTCTCATTGTTCGGCGACCGAATCACCGATGACGAACTTGAGAGATTTTTCAGCGCCGCCGAAGACGTTCTTGCAGCGCCAGACCCTCAACTGGAACTCCCCGATGAAGAGCGACACGCTGCCGCCATCTTTGGAAAGATTCGCCCCGTCAGCGGGCTGCTCATGAACTCCATACTCGACACTCTGATAAAGCTTGCGGTGCGCGGGCCAGACGTTCCTTCTCTTCATTCTAGGAACATCGGTCAACGCGTTGACGGGCTAGTTACCCGTTTGCTTACAGACGCAGATGCAACGCGATGGCTTTCCTTGTCTGGAGCCCTGCCTGCTCTTGCGGAAGCCGCACCTGATGCATTCCTTAGAGCAATACAAAGGAGCTTGGCCAAGCCCGAGGCGCCGGTTCGAGCCCTGATCGAGGAGACGCAGGGTTCGGGCGTCTTTGGCCGCTGCTGGCACGCTGGCTTGCTGTGGGCGCTAGAGACATTGGCGTGGGCTCCACAGCATCTTTCTCGGGTCGCATTGATCCTTGCGGCACTTAGCAAGACCGAAGTGAAGGGGAATTGGGCCAACACACCTGCAAGAAGTCTTCTTTCCATTTTCCGCGCATGGTTTCCGCAGACCGGCGCACACATTGATCAGCGCATCGAGGTGGTCGACCTATTGATCAGTCGCGAGCCCGATGCTGCATATGCCCTCCTCGACAGCCTGACCGACTCTGGGCCGGATTTCGCGATGCATACACATCGCCCTCAATGGCGAGACGATGATGCAGGGGCAGGTCAAGGCGTCACTAACGACGACTACTTCAAAATGATGACAGCCGCAGTCGATCGGCAAATCGCATTGGCAGCAGAGAATGCTGAACGGGTTGCGAAACTGATCGCAAAATTATCTGACCTCGATGAACCGAGAATCGAGAGGGTTTTCAAGCTCGTGAATTCGTTCGTCGGGACCGATACGGCTGATGATGATAAGCTGCTGTTGCGGTCCGCCTTGCGATCAAGAATCCACTGGCATCGGAACTACGACGAGCTACAAGGGCCAGAGCTGGATGAGAAATTGGCACCCTATGAGGCTGCATATGATGCATTAGCCCCGGCCGATATAGTGAAGCGTCATGGTTGGCTGTTTTCCACGGCCTGGATCGACCTTCCAGTGAGGACGCGCGATGAGGATTACTCGAACCGTCGGGACAAAACAGCGGAGTGGCGGCAGACAGCTTTGCAAGAGATACTTGCCGATCGTGGCTGGGACGGTATTCAGGAGCTTGCCCGCACTTTCTCTGCTGGTTGGCAAGTCGGGATAACCCTCCCCGGCCTCGACATGGATGTCGCCGGTTTTGCGGAATGGATAGTCAACTCCGGATGCGAGTTCGAAAGGGACGACCAAACAACATCGATTATCAGCGGCCTGCTGCGCGCATTGGATGATGTCAAGTCGGCTGAAGTCTTGGATACGGTCCTAGCTTCATCGGCTGCCCAAAATTGGACGACGAATAAACGAATTCGGCTCCTGGCCAATGCGCCTGAGCGAAAGGCGACATGGTCGATCGTCGAAGGTCTCGGACCGGAAGCGGAGAAAAGCTATTGGCAGATTTGCTCGGGTAACCTCTGGCTGCAAAATAATGAGGATGAGTTTGTGTACGCCCTCGATCGCATGATCGATGCTAAGCGGTCGCGAACGGCCCTTGCCATGTGTCATCTCGACTTCAAGAGCATCGATGCGGAGAGAGTTGCTAACGTTCTTGAGGGGATCTTGCGCGGCGAGGAACCGGACGCTGCACTTCCTTCCTCATACTATATCCGCGAGGCCCTCGACCACGTAGAGGCATCAAACAGCCTGACCAAAGAGCGTCTTATCCGTCTCGAATTCGGAATGATTCCACTCCTTGGTTTTGACGGTGAGCATCACGCGAGAACACTCAACCAGTCAATCATGGCGGACCCAAACCTGTTTGTTGAGCTTCTATGTCTAGCCTTCAAGCCGCGCCACCGGACCGAAGAAAAAGAACTCTCTGAGGGCGAAAAGGCTGCCGCCGAGCGTGCTTGGCACGTTTTGCACAACTGCACCACACAACCGGGCACCAACGAGAATGGTGAAGTTGACCGGGCGAAGTTCGTGGCCTTCGTCGACGACGCAAGAAATCTGGCTCAGGAAAACGATCGAGTAGAAATATGCGATGCCATATTGGGAGAGATCATCGCGCGAGGGCCGACAGGGGCCGACGGCACCTTCCCCTTTGAGCCAGCGAGAGATGTACTTGACCGTGTTGAACTAGAAGACATGCGACGCGGCTTCCACACAGGATGCTTCAACAAACGCGGGGTCACCACACGAGGCCCCCTTGACGGCGGCGAACAGGAGCGCGAGCTCGCGGCTTACTATCGTAAGAATGCAACAGCCCTTCACAACTCTCACCCCTACCTGGCTGGGGCATTGGAAGGGTTGGCTAAGACCTATGAGAATGATGGACTTCGCGAGGATATCGAAGCGCGGTTGCGCCGAGAAGGGAGATGAACGTCGCCTGAGAGTTTTTCACTCCATTGCATTCCAGCGCACGCTCCTGAATCCCATATGAAACCCAGCGCGATTTCAACCGCCTGAGCGCAACCACGTCCAGTATCCAATTCTTTGATTTTATTTAAGAAAAATGGTGCCCAGGGGCGGAATCGAACCACCGACACGCGGATTTTCAGTCCGCTGCTCTACCAACTGAGCTACCTGGGCTGCCGTCGGAACGGGGACCGCTCCTGCCGGATTTCGTGGCGGCTTCGACAGCGCCCCGAAAGCGCGTGGGTTATAGCATGAGATTCCCGGCTGTCCAGCGCCGGCAAGACGATTTTGCGGATGATCGAGCCGGTGCTCGCAAGGGCCTGCATCGACGTGGGAGAAAGGTATCGGAGATCGGCGTGGAAAAAGCCGGAAAGCGGGCTGGCCGGCGCGTTCCGGCGTCCGCGACGCCCAAGTTCGCGTGGTCCGGCAGATCGTCCTGCGCCTCGGTCGGGCGCTTATCGCGTCGGGTCCGGGGGCGATGCGGGGCGATCGTCTTCCGCCTCCTCCTCGTCGTCACGGACGGGAATGGCATAGACGCCCTTCAGCCAGCGGTTGAGATCGATCAACTTGCAGCGCGGCGAGCAGAACGGATAGGTCTCGCGCGTCGAGGGCCGGCCGCATTCCGGGCAGGGACGCGGCGGCCGGAGCGGCGTGACTGCGGATCTGTCGCCGGTACTCATGGCAAACCCTAAGAGACCACGCCGGCGGGCCAGCCGCCATGCACGTCGAAGCCTTCGCCGGCGAGCAGCGCCGCCGTTTCGTAGAGCGGCAGGCCGACCACATTGGTGTAGGAGCCGACCAGCCTGACCACGAAGGACCCAGCAAGGCCCTGCACGGCATAGCCGCCCGCCTTGCCGCGCCACTGGCCGGAAGCGACATAACGGTCGATCTCGTTGCGCGACAGGCGCTTGAAGCGCACACGCGTCTCGACCAGCCGCTGGCGCGCCATGCCCGCAGGCGTGATCAGGCAGATGCCCGAATAGACGCGGTGCGCACGGCCCGACAGAAGCTGGAGGCAGGCAACCGCGTCGTCGGTCGTCTCGGCCTTAGGCAGGATGCGGCGGCCGACCGCCACCACCGTGTCGGCGGCCAGCACGAAACCCGGCCCGGAGCCGGCCTCCTTCGTCAGCACCGCCGCCGCCTTCTCGGCCTTTTCCTTCGCCAGGCGCTTGGCCAGCGAGCGCGGATGCTCGGACCGCTGCGGCGTCTCGTCGATGTCGGCCGGCAGGATGCGGTCCGGCTCGATGCCGGCCTGCTGCAGCAGTTCGATGCGGCGCGGCGAGCCGGAAGCGAGCACGAGCTTCTGAGAGGCGCTCATGGGTCCAGCCTCATGGGTCCAGCCAGTGCCGGCGTCTACTTGAAACGATAGGTGATGCGGCCCTTGGTCAGGTCATAGGGCGTCATCTCGACGAGAACCTTGTCGCCCGTCAGCACGCGGATGCGGTTCTTGCGCATGCGGCCGGCGGTATGGGCGATGATCTCATGTTCGTTTTCGAGTTTCACGCGGAACATCGCATTGGGCAGAAGTTCCGTGACCACGCCCGGAAACTCGAGGACTTCTTCCTTCGGCATTCGTTACCTTTAGTCTGGATGAGGCCCGGCGACCGGAACGGCCGACCGGGAATTGGCGCGGAACCTATATGATAATCTGCGCTTTGTGAACACGCCTGGCGACTTTCCTGAATGTGCGGGCGCCGCGCCGGTCACGAGGCCGCTTGCGACAGGAAGCGAAGGGTGATGCGGGCGCGCAGCCTGTCGCAAAGATCGCGATAGGCGGCCATGATCTGGTCGCGTGTGCCCATGGCGATGGTCGGGTCGGGCATCGGCCAGTATTCGACGTCGACGGCCATCGACCGGGTCCACTCCAGCGCCGCGTGATGGGCTTCCGGCGCCAGCGTGACGATCAGGTCGAAATAGGCGTCCTCGATATCATCGACCGTGCGGGGCTCGTGCGAGGGCGGCGGCAGGCCGCTATCGATCAGGGTTGCATCGACGAAGGGGTCGCGGGCGCCGTGGCGGATGCCGGCGGAGGCGACGAACGTGCCGACGGGAAGCATCGCCCGCGCGATCGACTCCGCCATGGGCGAGCGCACCGCGTTCATGCGGCACATGAACAGGATCGAGCGCGGAAGCGGCAACCGTGCGGGCACGATCAGCCGCGCCAGTGGAGGACGCAGACCAGCGTGAAGAGCCTTCGGGCCGTGTCGAAATCGATATCGATCTTGCCTGAAAGCCTGTCCATCAGGGTCTGCGAGCCTTCGTTGTGGAGCCCGCGCCTGCCCATGTCGATCGCCTCGATCTGGCTCGGCGTCGAGGCACGGATCGCATCGTAGTAGCTCTCGCAGATGAGATAGTAATCCTTGACGATACGCCGGAATGGCGTCAGCGACAGGATATGCGTGACGACCGCCCCCCCGTCCTCGCGGCTGACGGCGAAAACCAGCCGGGACTCGGCCAGCGACAGCTTCAGCCTGTAGGGTCCGCCGCTGTCGTCGCCGACAGGCGAAAAGCTGTTCTCCTCGATCAGGTCGAAGATCGCGACCGCCCGTTCATGCTCGACATCGGGCGTCGAGCGGCCGATCGATTCGTCCAGTTCGACGTCGACCAGCCTTGCCAGGTTGCCGTCGGGTCCGGACATGGCGGCCTACATATCGAGCCTGACGGCGACGGAACGGCCGTGGCCGTCCAGCCCCTCGGCCTGCGCCAGCGCGATCGCCGCCGGCGCGAGCGCACGCAACTGCTCGGGGCCGAGCTTCAGGATCGACGTGCGCTTGACGAAGTCGAGCACCGAGAGCCCGGAGGAAAAGCGCGCCGAGCGCGCGGTCGGCAGAACGTGGTTAGGACCGCCGACATAGTCGCCGATCGTTTCCGGCGTATGGCGTCCGAGGAAGACCGAGCCGGCGTTGCGGATGCCGGCCAGGAAGGCTTCGGGATCGTCTACGGCCAATTCGAGATGTTCGGCGGCGATCCGGTCGGCCAGCGGCTTCGCCTCTTCCAGCGTTCCAACGAGGATGACCGCGCCATAGTCGCGCCAGCTCGCAGCCGCGGTTTCGGCGCGCGGCAGCGTCGCGAGCTGCCGTTCGAGCGCCTGCTCGACCGAGCGCGCGAACGCGGCGTCGTCGGTGATGAGGATGGACTGGGCGGAGGCGTCGTGCTCGGCCTGCGCCAGAAGATCGGCGGCGATCCAATCGGGATCGTTGCCGGCGTCGGCGATCACCAGTACCTCGGACGGCCCGGCGATCATGTCGATGCCCACCGTGCCGAACACCTGGCGCTTGGCCGCGGCGACATAGGCATTGCCCGGACCGACGATCTTGGCCACCGGACGGACCGTTTTGGTGCCGTAGGCAAGGGCCGCCACCGCCTGCGCGCCGCCGACGCGATAGATTTCCGTCACGCCGGCAAGGTCTGCAGCGACCAGCACCAGTGGACTGATGACGCCGTCCGGCGCCGGCACGGCGACGACGACGCGCTCGACGCCGGCGACCCGCGCCGGGATCGCGTTCATCAGCACCGAGCTCGGATAGCTCGCCGTGCCGCCCGGCACGTAAAGGCCGACCGCCTCGATCGCCGTCCAGCGCGAGCCGAGCTCGACGCCGATCGGATCGGTATAGCGATCGTCGACCGGCTTCTGCCTTTCGTGGTAAGCGCGGATGCGGTCGCGGGCGAACTCGAGCGCCTTCACGGCGGCCGGATCGGCGGCGGCGTAGGCGGCAGCGACGTCCTGACGTGAAACGGCGAGGCCGAGTGTTTCGAGATCGGCGCGATCGAAACGCCTGCTGTAGTCGATCAGCGCCGCATCGCCTTCGGCGCGAACCCGCGCGATGATGGCGCGCACCGCGGCATCGACATCGGCGGAGACTTCGCGCTTGGTCGTCAAGAAGGCGGCGAAGCGCGCTTCGAAATCGGGGGCGCGACTGTCAAGCGTGATGGCCATCGGTCGGTCTGCTCACGCCTTGTGAAGCGGCCGGGAAGTGGCCGCCCAGGCACCGCCGAGATCGGCCAGCCGGGCCTCGACGCACTCGACGTCGAGCATGACGGCGCCACCGCCGGCAAAGACGAGTTCGATCAGGCCGGCGGGTCTGTCCACCGGCACGAAGCTGATGGCCAGCAGCGACAGCACGTCGTCGGGATTGTCGCGGCTTATGCCGCTGGTCTTGACGCCGAGCACGCGGTCGAAATGGAGCACGCTCTGGCGGCGCTCATTGTGCTGGCGCAGGAAACCCGATTTCGCCTCCCAGGCGAAGCGCCGCATCGGCACCACGAAACGCCTGTGAGCCGGCAGGTACTCCAGTTCGCCGACTTTCGACACGGCATCCTGGACATGCGCGGAAATGACGTCGAGGTCCTGTTCGTCAAGCGCGACCAGCTTGAGAGCGTCCATGGGAAATTCGCACCTGCGAAGGTTTCACGATCTTCCTGTTAGGCGGTCTTGGACGGCGGTGCAACCGGGATAGGGCAGTAGGGCAGTAGGGCAGTAGGGCAGTAGGGCAGTAGGGCAGTAGGGCAGTAGGGCAGTAGGGCAGTAGGAAAGGATCGCCAGCCGTTTTGCCAGTGTCCAGCCGTTTCGAAGACGAAGGCCCTGTTTCCCTTACTGCCCTACTGCCTTATTCCCCTATTGCCCTTCAGCCGCTGATCCGCTCGATGACGGCGCCGCAGCCCGAGAGCTTCTCCTCCAGCCGCTCGAAACCGCGGTCGAGGTGATAGACGCGGTTGACCATGGTCTCGCCTTCAGCCGCCAGGCCGGCGATGACCAGCGAGACGGAGGCGCGCAGATCCGTCGCCATGACCGGCGCGCCCTTCAGCTTGCCGACGCCC
Organism: Mesorhizobium hunchu; assembly: GCF_040081975.1. Classification (NCBI taxonomy): domain Bacteria; kingdom Pseudomonadati; phylum Pseudomonadota; class Alphaproteobacteria; order Hyphomicrobiales; family Phyllobacteriaceae; genus Mesorhizobium; species Mesorhizobium hunchu. Next base: position 27,833 of record NZ_JBEBMG010000019.1, on the reverse strand, counting down.
TCGACGATTGCCGTCTGGCCCGACAGCGTGATGTGGGCACCGAGCCGGGCAAGCTCCTGCACATGCATGAAGCGGTTCTCGAAGATGGTCTCGGTGATGCGCGACTTGCCTTTGGACATCGTCATCAGGCCCATGAACTGGGCCTGCAGATCGGTCGGGAAGCCGGGGAACGGCTCGGTGGTCACGTCCACCGGCGTGATGCCCGCGCCGTTGCGCCTGACGCGGATGCCGGCATTGGTCGGCGTGATCTCGGCGCCGGTCCGGCCGATCACGTCGAGCGCGGCCTGCAGGAGATCTGGCTGCGCGCCTTCGAGCAGCACGTCGCCGCCGGTCATGGCGACCGCCATGGCGTAGGTGCCGGTCTCGATGCGGTCGGGAATGACGCGGACGTCGGCGCCCGTAAGCTCGTCCACACCCTGGATGGTGATGGTGGACGTGCCGGCGCCGTGGATCGTCGCGCCCATGGCGATCAGGCAATCGGCGAGATTGACGACCTCGGGCTCGCGCGCCGCGTTTTCCAGCACGGTCTCGCCGCGCGCCAGGGTCGCGGCCATCATCAGCACATGGGTGGCACCGACCGAGACCTTCGGGAACACGTAGCGGTCGCCGCGCAGCCGGTTCTTCGCCGACGCCACGACATAGCCGGTGTCCACGTCGATCTCGGCGCCCAGCTTCTGCAGGCCGTCGATGAAGAGATCGACCGGCCGCGTGCCGATGGCGCAACCGCCCGGCAGCGAGACCTTGGCCACGCCCATGCGGGCGAGCAGCGGACCGACGACCCAGAAGGAGGCGCGCATCTTGGAGACGAGTTCATAGGGCGCGGTGGTGTCGACGATGTTGGCGGCGGTGAAGTTGATGGTGCGCGAATAGCCGCCGACGCCGTTCTGATGGCCGCGCTTGCCATTGACCGAGTAATCGACGCCATGGTTGCCGAGGATGCGGATGAGCTGCTCGACATCGGCCAGATGCGGCACGTTCTCCAGCGTCAACGTCTGCGACGTCAGCAGCGAGGCGATCATCAGCGGCAGCGCCGCGTTCTTGGCCCCGGAAATCGGAATGGTGCCCGACAGCTGGTTGCCGCCGACGATCCTGATTCGATCCATGAGAAGGTCCCCGCCGGCGATGCGCCGGCTTTCAATCGGTTGAGCAGGCACAGCCCTAGCCGAAGGCGCCGTGCGGTTCAAGGAACGGATTTCTGCCGATGACAGGCCGTTCAGTCTTCTTTTTGTTCCCGCGCCGCGGCCAGGCCGTCCGGTCTCGCATCGGCCGCGCCGGCCCGGCGGGAGCGTGCCTGGGCCTTGCGTTTCATCAGATTGGCGCGCAATGCCTCGGCCAGCCGCGCCTTGCGGTCGTCGGCGGACCTGTCCTGCTGTTCCTTCCTGCCTTTCATCCGATCTTTCAGCACCCCGGAAGCAGCGTCATCGATAGCGAAAAATATGGCGCCGCCATGTCCGCGAACGGGTTTTCACAGACTTCCACAGACGCCTTGCGCTTGCCGGTCCAATATGGCAGAAGCCCCGCCATCGCAAGCTGCGGTAGCTCAGTGGTAGAGCACTCCCTTGGTAAGGGAGAGGTCGAGAGTTCAATCCTCTCTCGCAGCACCATTCCTCGTTGTTATCGCCGCCAGCCACGATCCGCCGCGCAAGCGCGTCCGGAGCCGGAGACTGATCCTTGGAGCAGGCTGGAGCGGGTAGCGGGAATCGAACCCGCGCTAGAAGCTTGGGAAGCTCCTGTGATACCATTTCACCATACCCGCGCGATGCCTGATTATCACGGTCCGGCAGGGCACCGCAACGGGGAACAGGCACGGACATGGCCTCAATGGCGATTGAACTGGCCGGCGCGAATGGATATGTGACGGCACAGACGCAACCGGAGGCTTCCGCTTGTCCGCCCTGACGCGATTCCTCGGCGATTCGCCGCTGCGCATCCTCATCAAGCTCATTCTCGTTTCCTTCATCGTCGGGCTGGTGATGCACGCCTTCGGCTGGTCGCCGATCGATGTGGTCTATGCGGTGCACGACTTCTTCCTCGACATCTGGCGCATGGGCTTCCAGGCGTTCGGGCGCTTCGCCGGCTATATCCTGCTCGGCGCGGTCATCGTCGTGCCGGTGTTCCTGCTGATCCGCATCGCCAGCTACAGGCGCTAGGCGACCTGCCTCCCGGCAGGCGCAAGCGGCTATCGACGACATCGTTTCACCTGACGCTGCTGCGCCAGGACGATGTTTCGATTGACCTTGCCGATTGACGATTGCGCAGGCGCCGCAAACCGGGCCACATCGACCGGGCGATCAACTCGGCCACAGCAGCAAGGATTCACCACTGGAAACGGCACAGGCCCGGGTCGGGCGTCCCTTCCCCGTCACCAACCGCTCGGTGCTCGCCATAGCGGTACCGATGACGCTCGCCTATCTGACCACGCCGCTGCTCGGCCTGACAGACACGGCCGTCGTCGGGCAGTTCGGCGACGCCGCGCTGCTCGGCGGGCTGGCCGCCGGCGCACTGGTGTTCGACGTCGTCTTCACGACCTTCAACTTCCTGCGCTCGGGCACGACCGGGCTGGTGGCGCAGGCTTTCGGGCGCGGCGACGCGATCGAGCAGCAGGCGGTGTTCTGGCGCGCGGTGCTGGTGGCGCTCGCCTGCGGCGTCGTTCTGGCCGCGCTCGCTCCCGTGCTCTCGCTTGCCGGCCAATGGTTCATCGCCGGCGGCCAGCGGGTGAGCGAGACGATGGACATCTATATCCGCATCCGCATGCTCGGCGCGCCGTTCTCGCTGATGAACTATGCCATCCTCGGCTACGTGCTGGGGCGCGGCGAAGGAGCATTGGGCCTGTTGCTCCAGATCGTGCTCAACGGCTGCAACATCGTCCTGTGCATCCTGCTCGGCCTGAAACTCGGCTGGGGGGTGCAAGGCGTGGCGTGGGCGACGATCTGCGGAGAGTGCGTCGCCATGCTGCTGGGGCTCGCCATCGTGCTGCGCCGCTTCCGCGCCGCCGCCCCGCTGCCGAAGGGGCGCGTGCTCGACGTGGCGGCGCTTCTGTCGATGCTGTCGCTCAACCGCGACATCATGATCCGGTCCTTCTCGCTGCTGGCGGCATTCGCCCTGTTCACGCGCCAGGGCGCGCAATTCGGAACGGTGACGCTGGCGGCCAATGCGGTTCTGATGAACTTCTTCTTCATCGCCGGCCACTTCCTCGACGGCTTCGCCACCGCCGCCGAGCAGTTGGCCGGGCGCGCCGTCGGCGCCCGTGCCGAACACTCCTTCCGCCGCGCGGTACGGCTGACGGTGACGTGGGGATTCGGTCTGGCAGGAACCGCGACGCTGGCTCTGCTGGATTTCGGGGACAGGCTGATCGCCATCATCACCACGGCGCAGGACGTGCGGGCACTCGCCGAGATTTATCTTCCCTGGACGGCGTTCACGGCGCTGTCGGGCGTGCTCGCCTTCGAGATGGACGGCGTCTTCATCGGCGCCACCTGGTCGCGCGACATGCGCAACATGATGCTGCTTTCCTTCCTCGTCTTCGTGGCCGTGCTGGCGACCCTGACGCCGGTCCTCGGCAATACCGGCCTTTGGATAGCGCTGCATGTCTTCCTGCTGACGCGCGGGTTCAGCCTTCTGGCGATGCTGCCGGGGCGGACGCGGACGGCATTCTGAGGTCTACAGCGGCCGCGACGCCCAGTCGGAGAGGCGGGTGTCGCGCAGGCCGGCGATCGCGGCCACGCCCTCGCGCGCGACGATCGCCGACAGGCCGCGCACGATGCGTCCCGGCAGCGACGGGCCGGCGTAGATCATGCCGGTATAGAGCTGCACCAGATCGGCACCGGCGCGGATCTTCTCGGCCGCCGCCTCGGCCGTATCGACGCCGCCGACGCCGATAAGGGCAACCTGCGGACCGAGCAGGCGACGCATCCGGGCCAGCACCATCGTCGAGCGCTCGAACAGGGGGAGGCCCGAGAGTCCGCCGGCTTCGCCCGTATGGGCTTCGGACGTCAGTGCCGGCCGGGCGATCGTGGTGTTGGAGACGACGACGCCGTCCACGCGCTTGGCCTGGACTTCCGCAGCGATGTCCTCGATCTCGGCCTCGACGAGATCCGGCGCGATCTTGAGGAAGACCGGCGGCCGGGCGGCCGCGCGCTCGCGGGCGGCCATCACGCGCTCCAGCAATTCAGCCAGTTGCGCGCGGGCCTGCATGTTGCGCAGGCCGGGCGTGTTGGGCGAGGAGATGTTGACGGTGAGGTAGGACGCCAGAGGCGCGAAGCAGGTGACGCCCTTCTCATAGTCGGCGAAGCGGTCGGCGCTGTCCTTGTTGGCGCCGATGTTGACGCCGACGATACCGCCCCTGCCCTTGCGCGCCTCGAGCCGCCGCGCCGCCGCGTCGTGGCCCTCGTTGTTGAAGCCGAGGCGGTTGATGACGGCCTCGTCCCCGGTCAGGCGGAAGATGCGCGGCTTCGGGTTGCCGGCCTGCTGCAGCGGCGTGATCGTGCCGACCTCGGCGAAGCCGAAGCCCAGGCGAAGCAGCGCGTCGGGCACCTCTGCGTTCTTGTCGTAGCCCGCCGCCATCCCGAGCGGATTGGCGAAAGCGAGCCCGGCCACGCTCACGGCGAGCTTCGGATCGCGCCTCGCAGGCGAGGCGAGCGGCACGCCGCAGGCCAGCGCCCGGATCGACAGCCCGTGCGCCGTCTCCGGGTCGAGCGCGAATAGCGCCTTGCGGCCGAGCCGGTCGAGCAGCGTCATGCGTCCTCCAGCGGCGGGAAGACGTGGCGGCCGTCGCCGCCGAGCGGCAGCGGACGCACCCACGCCACTGCATCGAGCGCCAGGTCGCCGTAAAGGTGCGGAAACAGCGCGCCGCCGCGCGACGGCTCGTATTTCAGCGCCGGTCCGAGACGCGCCTCGTCCACCGCCACGAGCAGAAGGCCGTGCTGGCCGGCGAAGTGGCGGTCGGCGGTTTCGCGGACCTGCGCGGCGGTCGAGAAATGAATGAAGCCATCCGCGGCATCCACCGGGGCGCCGGTGAAGCGGCCTGCGGCTTCGGCCTCGCGCCAGAGCGCTTCGGGGACTATCTTGTAGATCAGACGGGACATGGCCGGGCTATAGAGCCTACGCGCGGCCTCGAAAAGGGCAAAGCGGGATTGCTCCCCATTTCCGGCGCAATGCGACCGCATGGTGACGGCAACAAACGGCGGCAGGAGAGAGACGATGTATGCGAAAGGCCTGATTGCTTCGGCAGCACTTGTCCTGGCCACCGGTGCTGTCCACGCCGAGCAGGCGGAGCGTTACCGGCTCGAAAAATCGGCAGATGGTTTCGTGCGCATGGACACGCAGACGGGCGCCATGTCGATCTGCGAGCAGAAGGACGCGCAACTGGTCTGCCGGGTGGCGGCGGACGAGCGCTCGGCCTTCCAGGACGAAATCGAACGGCTGCAGGGTCAGGTCAAGGCGCTCGACCAGCGGGTGACGAAGCTCGAGAACTCGCTCTCCGCCAAACTGGAGTCCAGTCTTCCCAGCGAGGAGGATTTCAACAGGACGATGGGCTACATGGAGCGCTTCTTCCGCTCCTTCATGGGCATGGTCAAGGAAATGCAGAAGGACGAACCCGCCCCGCAGAAGACCTGAAACGGTCCATTTGCGCCGCCGCAAGCTGTTGGAAACGACCGCGAACAGTCTTTGCCGCTTGAAAAGCCGGGCCGGGATCGCATAATCGCCTCGACAATCCCCAGCACAATGGGGAGGTGGGGAGAATCTTCTTGGCGGAAGGGTACAGCTTCGTCATCGCCGACGACCATCCGCTCTTCAGGGGCGCGCTGCGCGAGGCGCTTGCCGGGATAGGCAATGTCTCGGCGATCCATGAGGCGGGCGACTTCGACAGCGCGAAGGCGCTGGTGCTCGCCAACGAGGACATCGATCTGGTCATGCTCGACCTGTCGATGCCGGGCGCGAGCGGCCTGTCTGGGCTGATCTCGCTGCGCGGCATCCACCCGACCGTGCCGCTGGTGGTGATCTCGGCGCATGACGACGCCGTCACCATAAGGCGCGCCTTCGACCTCGGCGCCTCCGGCTTCATCTCCAAATCGGCCAGCATGGAAGCGATCCGCGAGGCGGTGCAGTCGGTGCTGGCCGGCGACATCGCCGCGCCCGTCGGCGTCGATCTCGGCGTCGAGCGCGACCCAGAGATATCCGACCTGATCAAACGCCTGAAGACGCTGACCCCGCAGCAGACGCGGGTGCTCGGCATGCTGGCGGAAGGGCTGTTGAACAAGCAGATCGCCTACGAGCTCGGCGTCTCGGAGGCGACCATCAAGGCGCATGTCTCGGCCATCCTGCAAAAGCTCGGCGTCGACAGCCGTACCCAGGCCGTCATCCAGCTCGCCAAGATCGGCGGCGACCCGCTGGCAATTCCCGACTGATCATTCGGCCGCCGAAGCGAACGGCCTGACGCGGGCCATCATCGAGCGCAGCACGGCGGGCTTCACCGGCTTGTTGACGATCGGCACGTCCAGCCGCGCAGCGGCGGCGCGCACCTCGGTCGAGCGGTCGGCGGTGATGAGGACGGCCGGCGTTTCCCGCCCGCACAGGTGGCGCAGCCTGGCGATCGCATCGAGGCCGGTCTCGCCGTCCAGATGGTAGTCGGCGAGAATGACTTCGGGAGCGGGCTGGCGGGACGCCTCGTCGTCGATCGCACGCATTCCCGAATAGGTCGCGACATTGCAGCCCCAGCCCTCGAGCAGAAGGCGCATCCCCTCCAGGATGCGCTGGTCGTTGTCGATGCAGGCGACGTTCAAGCCGTCCAGCGTCGCCGCAAACCGGCCGCCCTGCCCCGGCCTGGCGTCCCGGTCGGTGGCTTCGGCGACCGCGACCGGCATGATCACGGAGAAGCGCGTTCCCTTTCCCGGCAGCGAATGGATCTGGATTTCCAGGCGCAGGACCCGCGCGATGCGATCGACGATGGAGAGGCCGAGGCCCAGCCCCTCGGCCTCGCGGGCGCCTTCCTCCAGGCGGGTGAATTCGCGGAAGACCGTGCTCAGCTTCTCGCCGGCAATGCCGATGCCGGTGTCGAAGACCTGTATTTCGACCAGATCCCCGCGCCGCCGCGCCCCGACGAGGATGCGCCCGTGACGGGTATATTTGATGGCGTTCGAGACCAGGTTCTGGATCAGGCGGCGCAGCAGGTTGCGATCGGTCCTGACGGTAAGAGACGAGCCGACGATCCTGAGGTCGAGCCGCTTTTCCGCGGCCAGCGGGCGAAAGTCGTTGCCGATCTGGCGCAGCAGTTCGTCGAGCCGGAAGGCAACCTCCTCGGGCTTCATGGCGCCGGCATCGAGGCGGGAAATGTCGAGGACCGCGCCCAAAATGGTCTCGACCGATTCCAGCGCCGATTCGATGTTGGCGGCGGCCTGGCCCGTCGGTCCGGTGCCCGCCTTCTCGATCAGCGAGGCGCAATAGAGGCGCGCCGCGTTGAGCGGCTGAAGAATGTCGTGGCCAGCGGCCGCGAGGAAGCGCGTCTTGCCGAGATTGGCCTCTTCGGCCAGCGCCTGCGCCTGCGCCAGTTCCTCGTTGAGGCGCGTCAGCTCGGCCGTGCGGCGGCGCACCCTCTGCTCCAGCGTCTCGTTGGCCCGCTTCAGGGCAAGGTCCGCCTCGACGCTGGAGGATATGTCGGCATAGGTGGCGACCATCCCCCCGTCCGGCATCGGATTGGAGCGCAGTTCCAGCGTGCGGCCGCTGGTCGCCAGCTCCATCTGCCACGGTCCCGCAAAGGCCGTCAGCCGATCCAGCATCGACATTCGGCTCGCCGGCGCGATATCACCGCGCGCGGCAAGGAAATCGAGGATCTGGTCGAGCGACACGCCGACCTGTCCCATATGGTCGGGCAGATCGAATAGGGTGCGGTACTGCCGGTTCCAGCAGATCAGCCTGAGATCGCGATCGAAGACGGTAATGCCCTGCTCCATCTGGTCGAGCGCCGTCTGCAGCAGGTCGCGATTGTGCTGAAGCGCCTCCGTCGCATCGTCGAGGAGCCGGAACGCATCCTTGGAATCGCGGTCGTTGCGGCGAAAAAGCAGCGACAGCACCAGCCGTGCCGACGAGGAGCCGACGGCGCTGGCCAGCAATTGCTCGGAAAAGCGGACGACCTCCATGCTGGCCTGCGCGTTGCCCTGCAATACCTCGCCCCTCTCCTTTTCGAATGACTGGAAGGAGCGCTCTGTCCGCTCCATGCCGAGATAGCGCGCGATGGTGTCCTTGAGATCGTTGACGGTGACGGTGGTGCGGAAGCGGCGCAGATTTGGCATCGGCCCCGGCTCGCGCGGCACGAACAGCGCCGCCTGGATGCGCTCCAGCGGCACGGACGCGCGCGAGAGCGAGCCCAGCACAAAGAAGATCGCGTTGAGGGCGAGGCTCCAGAAAACGCCGTGGTTGAGCGGCTCGGCGGCGGTGCCGAACAGGGCCTGCGGCCTGAGCGCCTCGATGCCGAAAAGCCCGTGCTGCACGATCGCGTTATCGGGCGAGGCGAGCGAAGGCAGAAGCAGCGTGTAGCCCCAGACGAGGATGCCGACGGCCATGCCGAGCGTCGCCCCGCGGCCATTGGCGCCGCGCCAGACAAGTCCGCCGATCAGCGCCGGGGCGAACTGGGCGATGGCTGCGAACGACATCAGGCCGATGGCGGACAGGCGGGCGTTGTTGGTGCTTTCGCGATAATAGAGGAAGGCGATGAACAGGATGACGACGATGGCCGCGCGGCGGACATTGAGGATCAGCGCCGACCAGTCCTCGTTCTCGACACGCTGGCTCTTCTGCAACCGGCGCAGGAAAAGCGGGATGACGAGGTCGTTCGAGATCATGATGGCGAGCGCGACGCTTTCCACGATGACCATGGCGGTGGCGGCCGACAGACCGCCGATAAAGGCGATCATGGCGAGAAGATCGTGACCGTGCAGCAAAGGCAGCGAGAGCACGTAGAGATCGCTGCTGGTGCCCGTGCCGACGCGGGCGAGGCCGGCAAGCGCGATCGGCAGGACGAAGAGGTTGATGGCGACCAGATAGAGCGGAAACACCCAGGTGGCTGTCCTGAGCTCGGATTCGGAGCGGTTCTCGACCACGGTGACGTGGAACTGGCGCGGCAGCATCAATATGGCGAAGCCGCTGAGCGCGGTCAGCACCAGCCAGCTCGCCGGAGAGGTCCGATAATAGATGGCCTGGCGGACCTGCTCATTGGAGCCGAGGCGTTCGACCATCCCGGCCGGGCCGCCGAACACCATGAAGGTGATGATGAGGCCGATGGCCAGGAAGGCCGCGAGCTTGACGACCGATTCCACCGCGACCGCCAGCACGAGCCCGTCCTGGTGCTCGGTCGCGTCGGCGTGACGGGTGCCGAACAGAACGGCGAACATCGCCAGCAGCGCGGCGACGACCAGCGAAATGTCGCTGACCACCGGGTCGAAGGTCGGTGGCGCGCCGGTGTAGTGTTCGATCATCAGGCTGACGGAATCCGAGATCGCCTTGAGCTGCAGGGCGATGTAGGGGACCATGCCGACGGTGGCGATCAGCGTGGCCGTCGCGGCGACGATGAAGCTCTTGCCGTAGCGCGCAGCCAGAAAATCGGCCACCGACGTGATCTTCTCCGCCTTGGCCAGCCGGATGATGCGCCTGAGCAGCGGAAAGCCGAACAGGAACACCAGGATCGGCCCGGTGTAGATGCCGAGGAACTCGAAACCGCGTTCCGACGAAACGCCGACGGAGCCGAAGAAGGTCCAGGACGTGCAATAGATGGCGAGGCTCAGCGCGTAGATCAGCGGGCGCGCGCGCCCTGGTCCCGACTTGTGCGACCAGCGGTCGCCAAAGCTCGCGACGACGAACAGAAACGTCACATAGGCGATCGCTATGATGACGATGAACCAGCCCTGCACTTCGCCAAACCTCCAGCGGCCGTCTCCTCGCCGGCCGCCTGAGGCAAGCACAGGCGGACTGGCCTGTCCATTGCGACCTTGGGCGTGTGTCGTCTTCTGCAACCCGTCTGTGCCATGTTCCGGCGGTGGCAGACGCCGGCAACACTAGCGCAATGAAATCAAACGGGGACCTCCGTTTTCCCGTAGTCAGCCCGGCCGTTTTTGCTATGTTGCGCCGTGTTGGCGTCGAGCGGCGCGCAAACGGAGCGGCGGCCAAGCCGTCATGGCAAGGAGGGACGAATGCTTAAAGAGTTCCAGGAATTTATTTCCAGAGGCAACGTCATGGACCTGGCGGTCGGTGTGATCATCGGCGCCGCCTTCGGAAAGATCGTCGACTCGCTGGTCAACGACATCATCATGCCGATCGTCGGCGCGATCTTCGGCGGACTGGATTTCAACAACTACTTCTTCGGCCTTTCGTCGGCCGTCACGGCGACGACGCTGGCCGAAGCCAAGAAGCAGGGTGCCGTCTTCGCCTATGGCAGCTTCGTCACCGTCGTGATCAATTTCCTGATCCTGGCCTGGATCATCTTCCTCATGGTCAAGGCCGTGAACAATGTCCGCCGCCGCCTGGAGCGCGAAAAGCCCGCTCCGGACGCAGCGCCCCCGCCCCCGGAGGTCGAGCTGCTGACCGAGATCCGCGACCTGCTTTCCAAGCGCGCCTGATCGCGAAAACCATTCAACTGGACCAAGACCCCGGCCCCTCGCGGCCGGGGTTTTTCGTTGCGGACAATGGTAGAGCGGTTCGACACAGGACAGGTCACCAGATGCGATTGATCGACACGCTTCGCAACGAGGCACGGCTGGCGCCGGAAAGCGGCATCGTCGAGGTCATGAACCACGGCCGGGACCGGCCGGACCTCATTCCGCTGTGGGCGGGCGAAGGCGACCTGCGGACACCTGCCTTCATCAGCGACGCCGCGGCGCAAGCGCTCGCCGCCGGCGAGACCTTCTACACATGGCAGAAGGGGTTGCCGGAACTCAGAGAGGCGCTGGCGCGCTATTACCACCGCCATTTCGGCAAGGTGTTCGATCCGGAGGAATTCATCGTCACGGGTTCGGGCATGCACGCCATCAAGCTCGCGATCGAGGCGCTCGCCGGCATGGGCGACGAGGTCGTCTACCTGTCGCCGGCATGGCCGAATTTCGCCGCGGCCGCCGGCGTTTCCGGCGCGACGCCGGTGCCGGTCAGGCTGGACCATTCCTCCAACGGATGGATGTGCGACATGGACAGGCTGGCCGCCGCCGTCACGCCGCGGACGCGGGCGCTGTTCATCAACACGCCTTCCAACCCGACCGGCTGGACCGCCGACCATGCGACGCTGCGCTCCATCCTGGAACTGGCCCGCAAGAACGGGCTGTGGATCGTCGCGGACGAGATCTATTCGATGTTTTACTATGGCGGCGGCCGGGCGCCCTCTTTCCTGGATGTCGCCGATGCCGAAGACCGGATTCTCTTCGTCAATTCCTTCTCCAAGAACTGGGCCATGACCGGCTGGCGGATCGGCTGGATCCGGACCCATCCTTCATTGCAGCAGATGTTCGAGAACCTCATCCAGTATTCCAATTCCGGCGTCGCGCAGTTCATGCAGCGCGGCGCCGTCGCCGCCCTCGACCAGGGCGACGATTTCGTGGCCGAACAGGTGGAACGGGCGCGCCAGGCTCGCGACATCGTGGGCGCCGCCCTGAAAGGGACCGGACGCGCCGTCTTCAGCCTGCCGCAAGGCGCCTTCTATCAGTTCTTCGCCATCGACGGCCTGCCGGACGCGCGCAAGGCGGCGTTCGAGATCGTCGACCATGCCAATGTCGGGCTGGCGCCAGGCACCGCTTTCGGGCCGGGCGGCGAAGGCTTTCTCAGGCTATGTTTCCACCGTCGCCTCGACCAGGTCGACGAGGCGATGAACCGTCTGGCAGGCTGGATCAGCAACTTGCAGAAAAAAGGTCAATAATGTTGACATTTTTTCCTTGTCCTTTTTCCGAAACGGCGCTTTAGTCGTCGGCCATCGCGAACAGGAACCGACCGCAAGCCGATAAGGGTCGGGTGGGAGTAGACGCATGGCAACGCTAGCATTCGAGACGATCCCGCACGGGAATCCGACACCGGCGGACAAACGCGCCGCACTGATGGCCGATCCGGGTTTCGGCAAGGTGTTCTCCGACCATATGGTGACGATCCGCTGGACGCCGGACAAGGGTTGGCACGAAGCTCAGGTGCGCGCCCGCGAGCCGTTCCGGATCGATCCCGCCGCGGCCGTGCTGCATTACGCGCAGGAGATCTTCGAGGGCATGAAGGCCTATCGCCTGCCAGAGGGCGGTTTCAGCCTGTTCCGTCCCGAGGAGAACGCGCGTCGCCTCAACGCCTCGGCGGAGCGCATGGCGATGCCCGAAGTGCCGGAAGAGTTGTTCCTCGCGGCGATCGAGGAACTCGTCAAGGCCGACGCCGACTGGGTGCCGGGCGGCGAGGGCAGCTTCTACCTGCGCCCCTTCATGTTCGCCAGCGAGGCTTTCCTCGGCGTGCGGCCGGCCAGCGAATATATCTTCTGCGTCATCGGCTGCCCGGTCGGCGCCTATTTCAAGGGCGGCTTCAAGACGGTGTCGGTCTGGATCTCGGAAGAGTACACCCGCGCAGCCCCCGGCGGCACCGGCGCGGCTAAATGCGGCGGCAATTATGCCGCCAGCCTTTCCGCCACCAAGGAAGCCTTCGCCAATGGCTGCGACCAAGTGGTCTTCCTCGACGCGGTCGAGCGCAAGTGGATCGACGAGCTGGGCGGCATGAACGTGTTCTTCGTCATGGACGACAACACCATCGTCACGCCGAAGCTCGGCACCATCCTTCCCGGCATCACCCGCGCCTCGGTGATCCGGCTGGCGGAGGAGGCGGGCTATACGGTAAAGGAAGAACTCTATTCCTTCGATCAATGGCAGGCCGACGCCCGCTCGGGACGGATGCGCGAGGCCTTCGCCTGCGGCACGGCTGCGGTCATCGCGGGCATCGGCACGGTCAAATACCGCGGCGGCGAATTCGCCATCGGCAATTCCGGCGACGGCGAGACGACCACGCAACTGCGCGCCAAGCTCACGGGCATCCAGCGCGGAACGGCCCCGGACGCATATAGCTGGACTCGGAAGGTGCAGGCCTGACGGCGTTGACAATTGTCATGACAATGTCGGGCGACGATGGTATGGTCTCGCGAGGAGACTCGCTATGACCATACGCGCCACCCGCTCTGAAAAGCTGGACATAAGATTGACGGCCGAAGCCAAGCGCATCCTCGCTTCCGCCGCAGCCGCGCAACGTCGTTCGATCAGCGACTTCGTGCTGGAAAGCGCCCTGAGCCGTGCCGAGGATGCTCTGGCGGATCGTCGGCGGTTCGGCCTCGATGCGGAACGGTGGGAAGCCTTCATGGCGGCGCTCGATGCACCGCCGCGCGACCTGCCGCGGCTGAAGCGCCTGCTCGACGAACCGGGCGTTTTCGCCGAAAAATCGCGCGGGTGAACGGGCTTCACGTAGAAAAACTGGCGCGCTCGCATGCAGTCGAGACATTCGATTGCGGCGATGGAAACCTCAACCGCTTCCTGTCGCGCTTTGCCTGGCAGAACCAGCAGGCGAACGCCTCACAAACTTATCTGGGGCTGGCGGACGGCAGGGTCACGGGATTTTATACGCTGGCCGTCGGCGAGATCGCCTATGACGGCGCGCCGGAGCGCCTGACCAAGGGCATGGCCCGCCATCCCGTCCCGGTCATGCTCTTGGCGCGCCTCGGCGTCGATGTCGGCTGGCAGGGCAAGGGCGTCGGCGCCGGCCTGTTGCGCGACGCTATCCTGCGCACCTTGCAGGCGGCTGACATTGCCGGTATCCGGGCTTTTGTCGTCCACGCCAAGGACGATACGGCCGCGCGCTTCTACCGGCATTTCGGCTTTGCCGATTCGCCCAGCGACCCGCTTCACCTCTATGTGCTGATAAAGGATCTGCGGAAGCCGTAGGGCCTTTATCCGCCGCTCGCCGGCGCCACGAGCGGGATAACCCGCTCGGTGCGGGTGACCGGCGTTTGCTCCTTGGCCTTGTAGGGAATGCCGAGCGCATTCCAGGTCTCGACCAGCGCGGCCTGCAGCTCGACGATGAGCTGGTCGCTGTGGAACGGCGTCGGCGTGATGCGCAGGCGCTCCGTGCCGCGCGGCACCGTCGGATAGTTGATCGGCTGGATGTAGATGCCATGCACCCCGAGCAGGCGGTCGCTGGCCATCTTGCACAGTTCCGGATCGCCGACGAGGACCGGCACGATATGGGTCGGCGTTTCCATCACCGGCAGGCCGGCCTCCGCGAGCACCTTCTTGGTCGCCGCGGCCTGGCGCTGCTGGGCGTCGCGCTCGGCCTGCGAGGTCTTGAGATGGCGGATCGCGGCGGTTGCGGCGGCGGCGATCGCCGGCGGCAGGGCGGTGGTGAAGATGAAGCCCGGCGCATAGGAGCGCACGGCGTCGATGACGCTGCGCTTGCCGGTGATGTACCCGCCCAGCGTACCGAAGGCCTTGGCCAGCGTGCCCTCTATGATGTCGATGCGGTCGGCCAGCCCCTCGCGCTCAGTGATGCCGCCGCCGTGCGGGCCGTACATGCCCACAGCATGGACCTCGTCGATATAGGTCATGGCGTTGTATTTCTCGGCGAGGTCGGCGATGGCCGCGATCGGCGCGATGTCGCCGTCCATCGAATAGACGCTCTCGAACACGACCAGCTTGGCGCGCTCGCGGCCCGCCGCCTGCAGGATGCTTTCCAGATGCGCCACGTCGTTGTGCCGGAAGATCTTCTTCTCGGCGCCGGAGCGGCGCACGCCTTCGATCATCGAGGCGTGGTTGAGCTCGTCGGAAATTATCAGGCAGTTGGGCAGAAGCCGAGCGATGGTCGAGATCGACGCCTCGTTGGAGACGAAGCCGGAGGTGAAGACGAGGCCGGCCTCCTTGCCGTGCAGGCCGGCCAGTTCATCCTCCAGCTCGACCAGCGGATGGTTGGTGCCGGAAATGTTGCGCGTGCCGCCCGCTCCCGAGCCCATGCCACCGGCCGCCTGCTGCATGGCGGCGATGACGTCCGGGTGCTGGCCCATGCCGAGATAGTCGTTGGAGCACCAGACGGTGATTTCCTCGGTGCGGCCGTTGGCGCGCCAGACGGCGCGCGGAAAGCGGCCGGCAATGCGTTCGAGGTCGGCGAAGACGCGGTAGCGGCGCTCGGCATGGAGCTGATCGATCGCGTCCTCGAAAAATCGCTGGTAGTTCATCCGTGTCTTCCCAAGTCCGGGGCGGATCATAATCACCGCACCATCGAGCGTCCATTGCTCGCCATCGGTCAAAATGCCACGCCCGCCGCGCCGTATAAAAAGCCCGGCCGGCAAATTGCCGCCTTGATCTCGATCAACTGTGTTTCAGGAGGAACTCCTGCCGGCATGTCGTCTCTACCATGCCTTCTTAATGGTTTTTGGCTAAGGCTGCATCGCGCTCCGGCTTGATACAGTTTTCGACGCTTGAGGGGATAATCATGACGGTCCTGGTAACGGGCGGCGCCGGCTACATCGGCAGCCACATGGTCTGGGAACTGCTCGACGCCGGCGAGCAGGTGGTGGTGCTCGACCGGCTCTCGACCGGATTCGACTGGGCCGTTGCGCCGGAAGCCAGTCTGGTGGTCGGAGACGTGGCCGACCGCGAGCTGGTGGCGGAGATCATCCGCGACCACGGTGTCGACGCCATCATCCACTTCGCCGGCTCGATCGTGGTGCCCGAATCCGTCGCCGATCCCCTCGCCTACTACGAGAACAACACGGCCAAGACCCGGACCCTGATCGAGACCGCCGTGAAGGCCGGCGTGGGAAACTTCATCTTCTCCTCGACCGCAGCCGTCTATGGCGGCGCCGGCATGGAGCCGGTGCGCGAGGACGCGCGGCTGGCGCCCGAATCTCCCTATGGCCTGTCCAAGCTGATGAGCGAATGGATGCTGCGCGACGCGGCGGCCGCCTACGGCCTGCGCTATACGGCGCTGCGCTATTTCAACGTCGCCGGCGCCGATCCGCGCGGCCGCACTGGCCAGTCCACGCCGGGCGCCACCCATCTCATCAAGGTGGCCTGCGAAACGGCACTCGGCAAGCGGCCGTTCATGCAGGTCTTCGGCACCGACTACGAGACGCCCGACGGCACCTGTGTCCGCGATTACATCCATGTCAGCGACCTCGTCGCGGCGCATCGGCTGGCCTTGCTGAGGCTGCGCGCCGGCGGCGACAGCATGGTCGCCAATTGCGGCTACAGCCACGGCTATTCGGTGCTGGAGGTGATCGAGGCGGTGCAGCGCGCCTTCGGTCACGATTTCGACGTGCGCACGAGCGCCCGACGGCCGGGCGACGCGGCGGCGATCGTCGCCAATTCCGACCTCGCCCGCCGCGAGCTCGGCTGGACGCCCGACCGCGACGATCTCGACCTGATCGTCCAGGACGCACTGAACTGGGAGCGCATCCTAACGGGCAAGAACTCCTCGCACGGCTGACGCCTATTCCGCTGGACCAAGGCCGGACGCTCGAAAGCCGGCGCCATGCGCGCTATTGAGGACGACGCAGCGGATCGGGAGAGGGCGGAATGAAAATCACGGTACTGGGCGCCGGCGTGGTGGGGACCGCCGCGGCGGCCTATCTGGCCAAGGACGGCCACGAGGTCACCGTCCTCGAACGCCACGACACCGCCGCGCGCGGCACAAGCTACTGCAACGCGGGCCTGGTCTCGCCTGGCGACGCGACCGCCTGGGCCTCGCCGGCGGCGCTCAGGACATTCCTGCGCGGCATCTTCAACCACGACCTCGGCATCCGGGTCAAACTGCGCGCCGACCCGTTCTTCTATCTCTGGAGCCTGCGCTTCCTGCGCGAGTGCACGACAACGCGGCTGCGCGCCAACACGCTGCCGAAGCTCAGGCTCGCGCTCTATGCGCGCGACTGCATCAACGCGCTGTCGGCCGAGGCGGGTATCTCCTACGACCAGCGCAGCAAAGGCATCCTCTATTTCTTCCGCTCGCAGGAAAGCTTCGACCAGGGCAGCGTCAACTACCGCTTCCTCGGCGAGCACGGGCTGCCGATCGAGATCGTCGACGGCAGGCGGGCCGCCGAGATCGAGCCGGCGCTGGCCGGCATCAGCGACAGGATCGCCGGCGCGGTCTATTCGCCCGTCGACCAGACCGGCGACTCGCGCCAGTTCACCGAAGCGCTGGTAGCCTGGGCGACGGAGAAACTCGGCGTCACCTTCCGCTTCGGGACGACGATCGAGGGTCTCGACATCGACGGCGACCGGGTGGTTGCCGTGCGCACCTCCGCCGGTCCGCTGACGGGGGATGCCGTGGTGCTGTCGATGGGGCCGGAAAGCGGCGTGTTCGGCCGCCGCTACGGCATAGACCTGCCGGTCTATCCGGTGAAAGGCTACGCTGCGACGATCCCGCTCGACGATCCGTCGAAAGGCCCGACCATGGGCGGCGCGGACGAGGACAAGCTCATCGGCTATTCGCGCCTCGGCGACCGTCTGCGCATTTCCTCGACCGCCGAGTTCACTGGCTTCGACCGCACCCACAAGCCGTCCAACTTCGCTTCCATGCTGCGCACGGCACATGAGCTTTTCCCCGGCGCCTTCGACGAAAAGAAGGCCGAATTCTGGGCAGGCCTCAGGCCGATGATGCCGAGTTCGGTGCCGGTGATCGGCCGCGCCCGCTACCGCAATCTCTATCTCAACACCGGCCACGGCCATCTCGGCTGGACCACCTCCTGCGGATCGGGGAAACTGGTCGCCGACCTGATCGCCGGGCGCGAGCCGGAATTCGATACGCAAGGGTTGATTTATCGGCAGTAGACAGTCGGCAATCGGCAGTTGGAACCAGGGCCGACACCCTGCTTCGTGCCCTGCACGCCCAACTCGACTGCCGACTGCCGATTACCGACTGCCATACCCTGGCCTCCGGTCTTCGACATCCTGGCCGTGGACATGCCGCCCCTGCTGCGCTTTCCTTTCCAAGGGGCAAAGCAGGAGAACGCTCATGACCATGACGCGCCGCATGCTGATTGCGATCGGCCTGGCCTTCGTCCTTCCCCTCTCATCACCCGAAGCGGCGTTCGCCGCCTCGCCCGCGCCGGTCGAAGGCCGGCACGGCATGGTCGTCACCGCGCAGCATCTGGCCTCCGAGATCGGCGTCGACGTGCTGAAGAAGGGCGGCAACGCCGTGGACGCGGCCGTCGCCGTCGGCTACGCGCTGGCCGTCGCCTACCCGAACGCCGGCAATATCGGCGGCGGCGGGTTCATGACCATCCGCTTCAAGGACGGGCGCTCAACCTTCCTCGATTTCCGCGAGCGCGCGCCGCTGGCCGCGACCAAAACGATGTATCTCGACAAGGACGGCAACCCGGTCAAGGGCGCCAGCCTGGACGGCTATCTCGCCGTCGGCGTGCCGGGCTCGGTGGCCGGCTTCGAGACGGCGCGCGCAAAATACGGCACGCTTTCGCGCCAGGACCTGATGGCGCCGGCGATCGCGCTGGCGAAGGACGGCTTCCTCCTCGATCAGGGCGATGCCGCAACATTCGCCAGAGGCGCGGAGCGGCTGGCAAAGGACCCGGAAGCGGCAAAAATATTCCTCAAGGCAGACGGCTCGCCCTACCGCTCGGGCGAGCGCCTGATGCAGCCCGACCTCGCCGCGACGCTGACCGCAATTTCCGACAATGGGCCGGACGGCTTCTACAAGGGCCAGGCGGCCGAGGCGATCGCTGCCGCCAGTCAGAAGGGCGGCGGCATCCTGTCGAAGGACGATTTCGCGCAATACAAGGTGCGCGAGCTGAAGCCCGTGACCTGCTCCTATCGCGGCTACGAGATCATCTCCTCGCCGCCGCCAAGTTCGGGCGGGGTCATCATCTGCGAGATCCTCAACGTGCTCGAAGGCTATCCGCTGGGCTATCTCGGCGCCGGCTCGGCCGATACGGTGCATGTGATGGCTGAAGCCATGCGCTATGCCTATGTCGACCGCAATTCGGCGCTCGGCGATCCGGACTTCGTCGACAACCCGGTCTCCAAACTGCTCGACAAAGGCTATGCGGCCGAAATCCGGGCGAAGATCGACCCGTATCGCGCCGGGGTCTCGAAGGACCTCATGCCGGAGGGCTTCGGCGAGCATATGGAGACGACGCATTATTCGATCATCGACGACGAGGGCAACGCGGTCGCCGTGACCTATACGCTGAACGGCTCGTTCGGCGCCGGCGTCGTCGCGCCGGGAACGGGCGTGCTCCTCAACAACGAGATGGACGATTTCACGCAGAAGCCCGGCGTGCCGAACCTCTACGGGCTGGTTCAGGGCGAGGCGAACGCCATCCAGCCGAAGAAGACGCCGCTCTCGTCGATGAGCCCGACGGTGGTGGCGAAGGACGGCAAGCCGTTCATGGTCATCGGCAGTCCCGGCGGCTCGCGCATCATCACCATCACGCTGGAGGCGATCGTCAATGTCATCGATCACGGCATGGACATCCAGGAGGCCATAGACGCGCCGCGCATCCACCATCAATGGCTGCCCGACACGCTCTCTATCGAGCCGCACGGCCTGTCGCCCGACACGCTGAAGATGCTTGCCGGCATGGGCTATCACCTCGACGTGGCCGAGGAAGGCAAGACCTGGGGACAGGCGGCCGGCATCCTGGTCGGGGGGAAAAGCCTCGGCGAGATCGAAGCGGGCGGCGGCGCGCGCTACAACGGCGCGATGGACAGCCGCTCCGGCTCCGGCGAGGCGCTCGGCTACTGAGGCGAAAGGGCCGGTGTCCGGTTATCGGCCCGGCCGGACACCCAGGCGCGCCGTCTATTTCGAATGTCTCAGGATCGCGTAGAGCGCGCGCGGATTGGTGGTCAGGTAGCGCCAGAACAGCCGCCTGGGCTCCAGCAGCGTGCGCCACAGCCATTCGAAGCCGGCGCGCTGCATCCAGCCGGGAGCGCGCGAATTCTTGCCCGACAGGAAATTGAACAGGCCGCCGGACGTCTTGATGAGGCCGACGTCGGGCAGGCGGTGAGCGAAATCCAGGACGAATTTCTGTTCGAGCGGCACGCCGAGACCAAGCCACAGGATATCGGGCGCGAGCCGATTGATCTCGTCCAGCTTGTCCTCCAGAAGGGCGCCGCCGAGATAACCGTGGCTGTGCCCGACGATGTTCAGGCGCGGATAGGCTTTGCGGACAGCGGCTACCGCCTTGCGGTTTTCCGTCTCGTCGGCGCCGAACATGTAGAAGGTGGAGCCGCTGCGTTCCGCCATGCGCGCGACGTCATGGAACAGGTCGGTCGTGGCGACGCGCTCCGGCAACGCCATGCGGCACAGGAACCGCGACGCCAGCACCAGCGGCTGCCCGTCGGCGAGGATCTGGTCCGCAGACGAGAAGAGCTTGGCGATGTTCTTGTCCATGTCGGCGCGGGCGATCACCTCGCCGTTGATGGAGGTGAAATAGAGCGGCCGCCCACGGCGTGCCGACGCTCCTTCGATGATGCTCCTGGCAGCGGCCTGCCGATCGAGCGCGGCGACCTTGAAGCCGCCGATTGTCACCGTGGGCGGCTCCTGACCGGCGCCGGAATCGACCGTTGCGTCGACCATCACGAGGCCCTCGTCACGAGGGCGGCCCCAAGCTTGAAGGCGGCCTTCGCGATATCGGCAGCGCCGGCTTGCGGACATGCGGAGCGGATGGCAGATGTATGGTTATAGCAGGAATTCATTTTGAACGATGCAAGCTCTGTTTGGCCGTTGTCTATGCCAAACGGGCCGCCTTGTTAAGCATCCGCCCTAACCAAAGGTTAATCAATCATATTTCGTTAAATTTGTATGCATTCTCCCTGTAATCCATACAGCTCAATGCTTCCGGAAAATTTCAGGAATGAAACAGGCCGTCGTGCCGAGTCTTGAAAAGGAACAGATTCCGTTTCGTATCGGGACGAAGATGGTTAACGCGCAAGGATCAATGCCGCCGCCTTTTCGGCGATCATCAGCGTGGGCGAATTGGTGTTTCCGGACGTGATCGTGGGCATGACGGAGGCATCGGCGACCCGCAGCCGTTCGATGCCACGCACGCGCAGTTGCGGATCCACGACCGATTCGGAATCGGCGCCCATGCGGCAGGTGCCGACGGGGTGGAAGATCGTGGTGCCGATCTCGCCGGCGGCACGCACCAGCTCGTCCTCGGTCTCATAGGCCGGACCCGGCTTGAATTCCTGCGGCTGATAAGGTTGCAGCGGCGCCTGCGCGACGATGCGGCGGGTCAGCCGGATGGACTCGGCCGCCACCGTGCGATCGGCCTCGGCGGCGAGGTAGTTCGGCCGGATCGCCGGCTGTTTGCGGAAATCATCAGACACCGCGTGGATCGAGCCGCGGCTTTGCGGCCTCAGATTGCAGACGCTGGCGGTGAAGGCCGGAAACGGATGAACCGGATCGCCGAACTTGTCGAGGCTGAGCGGCTGGACGTGGTATTGCAGGTTGGGCGTCTCGAATTCCGGCGAAGACCGCGTGAAGATGCCGAGCTGGCTCGGCGCCATCGCCATCGGCCCGGAGCGCTTCAGGAGGTACTCCAGCCCGATCGCCATCTTGCCGGTGAGCCGGCTCGCCTGCTCGTTCAGCGTGCGGATGCCCGACACCTTGTAGGCCAGCCGAAGCTGCAGATGGTCCTGCAGGTTCTCGCCGACCTGGCTGCGCTCGATCGCAACCGGGATGCCTGCCTTCTGCAGCGCCGCGCCCGGCCCGATGCCCGACAGCTCCAGCACATGCGGCGAGCCGACCGAGCCGGCGGCAAGGATGATTTCCCGGCGGGCGCGCACCGTCCGCCGCGCGCCGCCCTGCTCGAATTCGACGCCGCGCGCGGCGTTCTCCTCGATGACGATTCGGGCGACCTGCGCGCCGGTCGTCACCTTGAGGTTCCGCCGCCCGGCGACGGGGCGCAGAAAAGCCTTGGCGGAATTCACGCGCACGCCGTGGCGCTGGTTGACCTTGAAATAGGACGACCCTTCGTTGTCACCCCGGTTGAAGTCGTCGGTGCGCGGAATGCCGGCCGCTTCCGCCGCCGCCCGGAAGGCGTCGAGGATATCCCAATGCAGGCGCATCTCCTCCACCCGCCATTCGCCGCCCGCGCCGTGAAACTCGTCGGCGCCGGTGAAATAATCCTCCGACCTGCGGAAGAAGGGCAGCACGTCGTCCCAGCCCCAGCCGGCACAGCCCATCTGCCGCCACTGGTCGTAGTCGCGTGCCTGGCCGCGCATGTAGATCATGCCGTTGATGGACGAGCAGCCGCCCAGCACCTTGCCGCGTGGATAGGCGAGCGAACGACCGTTCAGCCCAGCCTCCTTCTCGGTGGAAAAACACCAGTCGGTGCGCGGATTGGAGATGCAGTAGAGATAGCCCACCGGGATATGGATCCAGTGGTAGTTGTCGCGCCCGCCGGCCTCGAGCAGGAGGACCGTGGTCCCCGGATCGGCCGACAGGCGATTGGCGAGCAGGCAACCGGCCGTGCCGGCGCCGACGATGATGTAGTCGAATTCTTCCATCGCCGTCCTGCCTTCAGCTTTTCGACCCGCCGAGGAGCCGGGCATAGATCTCACCGACGATGCCGCGGCGGAACAGGAGCACGCAGGCCATGAAGATGACGCCGGTGGCGATGGTGACGGGGAAGCCGGACGTGGCCAGCGTGTTCTGCAGGGTGACGATGAAGGCCGCGCCCACCATCGGCCCGACCATGGTGCCGATGCCGCCGAGCAGCGTCATCAGGATCACCTCGCCAGACATCTGCCAGGTGACGTCGGTCAGCGTCGCGAACTGGAAGACGATCGCCTTGGTAGCGCCCGCCAGCCCGGCAAGGGCGGCCGACATGACGAAGGCGGCGAGCTTGTAGTTGGCGATCGAATAGCCGAGCGAGATGGCGCGGTTCTCGTTCTCGCGGATCGAGCGCAGGATCATGCCGAAAGGCGAGTTGACGATGCGCCAGACGGCGAAAACGCCGATGAGGAATATGCCGAGCACCACATAATAGATGCCGAGCGGCCGGCTGAGGTCGATCAGGCCGAACAGGAAGCCGCGCGGCACGCCCTGGATGCCGTCCTCGCCGCGCGTGAACGGCGCCTGCACGCAGAAGAAGAAGAACATCTGCGCCAGCGCCAGCGTGATCATGGCGAAATAGATGCCCTGGCGGCGGATGGCGAAGAAGCCCATCACCAGCCCCAGCACCGCAGCACCGGCGGTGCCGAGCAGGATTCCGGCCTCCGGCGGCCAGCCCCAGACCTTGACGGCATGGGCGCAGAAATAGGCGGCCCCACCGAAGAAGGCGGCATGGCCGAAGGACAGCAGGCCGGTATAGCCGAGCAGCAGATTGAACGCGCAGGCGAACAGCGCGAAGCACATGATCTGCATCAGGAAGATCGGGTAGAGGAAGAAGGGGGCAGCGAGCAGCCCGACTATGCCGATCGCCACCAGCAGCCATTCCAGCCGCGCGATCGATTTCGCCTCGGTCGGCGTAGCGGTCAGGTCGGCCATGTCAGGCGTCCTTTCCGAACAGACCGGCGGGGCGCACCAGAAGCACGACCGCCATGATGACGAAGACGACGATATTGGACGCTTCCGGATAGAAGACCTTGGTGAGGCCCTCGGCGAGACCCAGCATATAGCCGGTGACGACGGCGCCGAGGATCGAGCCCATGCCGCCGACGACGACCACGGCGAAGACGACGATGATGAGGTCGGAGCCCATCAGCGGGCTGACTTGGTATACGGGAGCGGCGAGGATGCCGGCCAGCCCGGCAAGCGCGGAACCGAGCCCGTAGGTCAAGGTGAGCAGCACCGGCACGTTGATGCCGAAGGCCTGCACCAGCCTGGGGTTCTCGGTGGCGGCGCGCAGATAGGCGCCGAGCTTCGTCTTCTCGATGGCAAGCCAGGTGCCGAGGCAGATCACCAGGGAAGAAACGACCACCCAGCCGCGATAGTTGGGCAGGAACATGAAGCCGAGATTGGTGCCGCCCGCCAGCGCCGCCGGCGCCGCATAGGGCTGGCCGGAGACGCCGTAATAGTAGCGGAAGATGCCTTCGATCACGAGCGCAAGGCCGAAGGTGAACAGGAGGCCGTAGAGCGGGTCGAGATTGTAAAGCCTGGACAGCATGGTGCGCTCGATGACCATTCCGACCACGCCGACGACAAGCGGCGCGAGGATCAGCGCCGGCCAGTAGCCGATGTTCAGCCATTTGAGCAAAAGGAAGCCGACGAAGGCGCCGAACATATACTGCGCGCCATGCGCGAAGTTGATGATCTTGAGCATGCCGAAGATAACGGCCAACCCCAGGCTCAGCATGGCGTAGAAGGAGCCGTTGATGAGTCCGACGAGGAGTTGGCCGAGGAAGGCCTGGAGCGGGATTCCGAAGATCATCGTCATGGGCGGCTCGCTGGGACGGACTTGATGTTTCGGTATGCGAACCCCGTCGCGGATGGAATTACCCCCACCCCTAACCCCTCCCCACAAGGGGGAGGGGAATTCGCTGTCACCGCGCTCCGAGTCTCGTAAGCATCGACCGCGACGGCCGCAACGTAATCCCCCTCCCCCTTGCGGGGAGGGGATAGGGGTGGGGGTATAAGGACGAACATTTCCATCGCCTAAACCCCCAGCACGTCGCTCAGCAGCGCCATGTGATCGTCCAGTTCCGCGACCGGGAAGCCGGCGGTGATCTTGCCGTGTTCCATGAGGTAGAAGCGGTCGGCGATGCGGCGGGCGAAGCGGAAGTTCTGCTCGACCAGAAGGATGGTCATGCCACGCGCCTTGAGTTCAGCCAGCACTTCGCCGATGCGCTGCACGATCACCGGCGCCAGCCCTTCGGTCGGCTCGTCGAGCAAAAGCATCTTCACGCCGGTGCGGAGCATGCGCGCCATCGCCAGCATCTGCTGTTCGCCGCCGGACAGCTTCGTGCCCTGGCTGTTGCGCCGCGCCTTCAGGTTGGGGAACAGCGTGAAAATCTCGTCCAGGCTCATGCCGCCGGGCGCCACCACCGGCGGGAGGTGCAGGTTCTCCTCCACCGACAGGGTGGAGAAGATGCCGCGCTCCTCCGGCACGAAGCCGATGCCGGCGCGCGCGACATGATGCAGCGGCATGCGCATCAGGTCGCGCCCGTCGAAGCTGGCCGTGCCGGTGCGCTTGCGGATCAGCCCCATGACCGCGCGCAGCGTCGTCGTCTTGCCGACGCCGTTGCGGCCGAGCAGGGTGACGGTCTCGCCCGGGAAGACGTCGAGGTCGACACCGTGCAGGGCATGGCCTTCGCCGTACCAGGCGTTGAGGGCGCGGAGCGACAGCAGCGGCTCAGTCATCCTCCGTCCCCATATAGGCGACCCTGACGCGCTCGTCCGTGCTGACCGTCGCATAGTCGCCGGCTGCGAGGATCTTGCCGGCTTGAAGCACGGTGATCCAGTCGCAGAGTTCCGACACGACATCGAGATTGTGCTCGACCATCAGGATGGCGCGGTCGGCGGCGAGCGAGCGGATGATGCCGGATACCACCGCAACGTCCTCATGGCCCATGCCGGCCATTGGTTCGTCGAGCAGCAAAACCTTGGGGTCGAGCGCCAGCGTCGTGGCGATCTCGAGAACGCGCTTGCGGCCGTAGGACAGGTCGCCCGCGAGCCGGTGGCGCGCCTCTGCGAGACCGACCGTCTCCAGAAGTTCGAGCGCGCGCGGGGTCAGCGCATCCAGCGCCCCGGCAGGCCGCCAGAACTGTGTGGCCAGTCCGTTCGGCCGCTGCAAGGCGACGCGCACATTGTCGAGCACCGAAAGGTGCGGGAAGATCGCCGAGATCTGGAACGACCGCACCAACCCCATGCGCGCCACCTTGGCCGGCGGCGTGCGGGTGATGTCCTGGCCGAGCAGTTCGATCCTGCCGCCGCTGGGCGGCAGGAATTTCGTCAACAGGTTGAAGACCGTGGTCTTGCCGGCGCCGTTGGGGCCGATCAGGGCGTGGATCCTGCCGTGATGCACGTCGAGATCGACGCCGCCGACGGCGACGAAGCCGGCGAACTCCTTGTGCAGACCGCGGGCGGACAACACCACCCGCGCGTCCTGATCGCTCTTCTCAGGCGCCGCGGCCACGGCTGCCGCCGCCGTCACTTGGCGGCGGAGAGCGGACAGCCGCTTTTGTCGGCCGGCAGGAAGGCTTCGTTGCCGGGAATGGTGGCGAGATAGGTGTAGTAGTCCCAGTCCTTCTTGCTCTCTTCCGGCTTCTTGACCTGGAACAGGTACATGTCGTGCACCATGTTGCCGTCGGCCTGCACCTTGCCGTTGTCGGTGAAGACGTCGTTCACCGGCATTTCATGCAACTGCTTGGCCACGGCTTCCGTCTCGTCGGTGCCGGCCTTGTCGATCGCCTTCAGATATTGCAGCACGGCGGAATAGGTGCCGGCCTGGATCATGTTCGGCATGCGGTTGGTGCGCTTGAAGAAACGTTCGGCGAATTCGCGGTTTTTGTCGTTCTGGTCCCAGTACCAGCCTTCGGTCAGCACCACGCCCTGCGCAGCCTGGAGGCCGAGGCCGTGCACCTCGGCCAGCGTGAACAGCAGCGCTGCGAGGCGCTGACCGCCCGAGACGATGCCGAAATCGGCCGCCTGCTTGATCGAGTTGGAGGTGTCGAGGCCGGCATTGGCGAGGCCGACGATCTTGGCGCCGGACGACTGCGCCTGCAGAAGGAAGGACGAATAGTCGGTGGCGCCGAGCGGATAGCGCACCGAGCCCAGTACCTTGCCGCCCTTCTCCTTGACGAAATCGGAGGTCTGCTCTTCCAGCGAATGGCCGAAGGCGTAGTCGACGGTGATGAAGTACCAGCTGTCGCCGCCCTGCTTGACCAGCGCGCCGCCGGTGCCGACGGCCTGCGAATGGGTGTCGTAGGCCCAATGGAAACCATAGGGCGAGCACGCCTTGCCGGTAAGGTCCGTGGTGGCCGCGCCGGTGACGATGTCGATCTTCTTCTTTTCCTGCGAGATGCCCTGGACTGCCAGCGCCACCGAAGAGGTGGTCAGTTCCATGATCGCGTCGACCTGCTCGGTGTCGTACCACTGGCGGGCGATGTTGGAGGCGATGTCGGGCTTGTTCTGGTGGTCGGCGTCGACGATCTCGATCGGCGCGCCCTGCACCTTGCCGCCGAAATCCTCGACCGCCATCTTGGCGGCCTCGACGGACCACTTGCCGCCGAAATCGGCATAGACACCGGACTGGTCGTTGAGAATGCCGATCTTGACCTTGCCGTCCGAAATCTCGGCGGCCGAAGCGGGGATCACGGTGGCGGCCAGCAGCGCGGCCGATACGAGGTGCAGCAGTTTCACGGTGGGTTCCTCCCTTATGTCCAGCCTGCCTGTGACCGCCGGCCGGACGTTGCGGCCATGACGCGGCCGATCGCCTTTTCTCCAGATCGCGGACCGCTCCTCCGCAGCCCTCCAGTGCAAAATCACACGATCATTGTGACGTGGAAATACGCACTTAGTCGAAGCCTAACATCGCGCGGATGGCGCGAGAACAGTTATTTTTGTACAAGTTCCGTACAGAAACGCACAGATGCGCGACAAGCGGTGAGGGGAGGAACGTACGACATGGCGGCCCACAGATCTGACGACACCCCCACCCCTGACCCCTCCCCGCAAGGGGGAGGAGGACAAGGGCGCGGCAGCTTCCCCTCCCCCTTGTGGGGAGCGACTGTCTTGGAAATCAAGTTGGTTGCCACGGCTTTTGGTCCCGGATGATGGCGTTGAGGATGGTGAGGAGCTTTCGGGCGACGGCGATGATGGCCACCATTTTCGGCTTTCCGGCCATGACCAGCCTGTCGCGGAAGGCTTTGAGGACGGGGTTGCGCCTGGCGGCGACGAGG
>NZ_JBEBMG010000018.1:0-41748 GCF_040081975.1 Mesorhizobium hunchu | reverse complement strand
AAAGCGTCCATCCTGTCCCATCCTTGCCTAATCGGGCTTCGCTTGCGGCCCAGGCGACTGTTCGGGTTCGATGGAACGGCGCACGACGACCCCTGCTCCCCACCGGGCTCTGCCGCCCAAAGGGTCCGCGGCCTCTCGTGCGCCACCGCTTCCCCAATCTTAGCAGATGCGGCACACGACAAGTTACAAGGGGTTAGGGGTGGGGGTACGGTGCGACATCATATGCGGTCGCCCACCCGTAAACTGAGATGTTCGGGTCGAGCGCAAATTCCTTCGATCCTTTCACGGCCTCGAAAACACGCCGTCCTTCGTCAGCGCCATGTTGGTGAGCGTGCGGTCGGCATGGCGCAGGCGCCAGTCGAGCATCCTGCGGGCATAGGCGAGCACGGTCGCAGCCATGTTCGCCTGCCCGGCGAGATCGGTGGTCTCGTCCGGGTCGTTTTCCATGTCGAACAGGAGTGGCGGCAATCCGGCGAAGTGCACGTATTTGAACTGCCTGTCGCGGATAACGGCATAGCTGCAGGCGTCCGATTCGATGCCGAGCGCCCTCTCCGCGCGCTGCGTCACCACGGCGCGGAAATCATGCTCGAAATAGACCTCCTGCCGCCAGTCGGCGGGCTCGACGCCGCGCACGAGCGACAGCAGTGAGCGGCCGTCGCAGGCGCGCGGAATGCTGCGCCCGAGCCATTCCAGCATGGTCGGCATGACATCGATCGCCTCGCTGAACGCCTCGACCACGCTGCCGCGCGCCTCGTCGGCCTCCGGTCTCGGATCGCGGACGACCAGCGGCACATGAAAGGCCTGGTCGAAATAGATCTCCTTGCCCCAGACATGGTGCTGGCCAAGCATTTCCGCATGGTCGCTGGTGACGACAATGAGCGTGTTGTCATATGCGCCGGTCGCCTTGAGATGCTCGATGATGCGGCCGACATGGTGATCGACCTCGGCGACAAGCCCGTAATAGGCGGCGCGCATCTGGCGGATTTCGAGGTCGTCGGCCGAAACGGGATCGAACGGGCTGTGCTCGTCGTACCGCCCCGGCTCGCCGATGCGGTCGAGTTCATAGGCGAGGAACGGATGCTGGCGCTTCTCCTCCTCGACCGAACCGGCCCGGACGGGAAAGGCGACGTCGGCCGGATCGACCAGCCGGTTGTAGGGCTCGGGCGCGATCAGCGGCGGATGCGGCCGGTAGAAGACCACATGCGCGAAGAACGGCTCCTCGCGCGGAACCGACAGCCATTCGAGGAACCTGTCGGCCAGAAAAGCGGTCTCGCTTTCCTCGGCGCCGAAGATGGTGGGGATGGAGCGAAATCCGCGATCCGCCGGTTTGTCGAAACCGGCACGCGGCCTGAAGGCGTCGTCGCGGCCATGCGGCAGGTCGTAGCCCTTCGCGATCAGGTCGGCGACCCAGGGGCCCATGTCGTCCGGCAAATGCAGCGGTGTCGTGAAACCCGGCATCACGCCGCGGTCGTAGCCGGTCAGCACCGGGTCGTTGGGATCGCGGCCGCGCGGGTCGAGGCTGGTGTCGGTATAGCCGAACAGCACCGGATCATAGCCGGCCTTGCGCGCCTCCAGCGCCATGTTGGTGTGGCGCGCGTCGAGCGGCGTGCCGTTGCGGCCCGATCGGTGGTTCATCAGGTAAAGCCCGGTCAGCAGGCTGGTGCGTGACGGGCCGCAGGGCGTGCACTGGCTGAAATGATTGGCGAACAGCACGCCGTCGGCCGCCAGCGCGTCGATGTTGGGCGTACGCACATTCGGGTGTCCCCGCGCCGAAAGGCAATCGCCGCGCCACTGGTCGGCGCAGATGAACAGCACGTTAGGACGGGACTTCATGGCTGTCGTGTTCTCACAGGCAACAAACTGACGCGGCTTACTGTTCCGACACGATCCTGTCCGTGTTCGCCAGCAGCCTGCGCACGGCATTGCGCGCCGCGTCGGGCTTCTGCAGGCGGATGTTGCGCTCGATCGCCTCGTGGAGCTTCTGCGCGTGTTCGAGGTCGTCGCCCTCGCGCGTCACGTAGCGGAAGAGATGATCGAAGGCCGATTCGATGAGGACGCCGAGCGGCACGAGCAGGTCGTTGCCCGCCGCCCGCAGGATGGCGAGATGGAAGCGCGTATCGGCGCCCGTCCGTTCCTCCAGGTTGGTCGCCGCGCGCATCTCCGCGCAGGCCTTGCTGATCTCGGCCATCTGCTCGTCGGTGCGGCGCACCGCGGCGAAGGCCGTCGCCTCAGGCTCGATGATGTAGCGAAATTCCTGCACGGTGCGCATGAAGCTGTCGCGTCCCGGCGATGTCGCGTACCAGGCCAGCACGTCGCGGTCGAGCAGGTTCCAGCGCTCGCGCGGCTCGACCCGGCTGCCGACCTTGGGGCGCGACGCCAGAAGGCTTTTTGCCATGAGCATCTTGATCGCCTCGCGCACGGCCGAACGGCTGACTGCGAATGTCTCGGACCATTGCGCCTCGTTGGGCAGGATCGTTCCCGGCGGATAATCGCCGCGCACGATGCGCAGGCCGATCTCGTTGGCGACGGTCGCATGGACGCTCTCGCCCGGTACGCGGACGGCGTGCCGCTTCCCGGTCTCCGCCGAAGCGCTCCGCGATGGTCCCGACCGTACCGTCTTTCGAGCCGTCATCCGCACTGCCCCCTTCGTGTGCCCTGCCAAACCTGGCGGGCCATGATTCGGCCTGTCTGCCAAATAGCGTGATCCGACAGACAGTTGCCAGAAAATCCGTGCTGGCCGGACTGTCAAGGCATAGTTGAATAAGTCTGACAAAAGCAGAGACATTGTCCGGACGATCCCCTATCGTCGCGCCGAAAAATATCCGCGGAGCGAAACGACCATGACGAACGGGAACGAACGCGTCGGCTTTATCGGCCTCGGGCTGATGGGGCACGGCATGGCCAGGAACATCAGGGACAAGGGATATCCCCTCACCTTCCTCGGCCGCAAGAACCGCAAGCCGGCCGAGGACATGCTGGCCCGCGGCGCGACAGAGGCCGCGACGCCCCGCGCCGTCGCGGAAGCCTCCACCGTCGTTTTCCTGTGCGTGACCGGCTCCCGCCAGGTCGAGGAGATCGTGCGCGGTCCCGACGGCCTCAAGCATGGCCTCAAACCGGGTTCCGTCGTGGTCGACTGCTCGACCGCCGATCCGACTTCGACGATGGCGATCGCCGGCGAACTTGCCGAGATCGGCGTCGATTTCGCCGACGCGCCGCTCAGCCGCACGCCCAAGGAAGCCTGGGAAGGCACGCTCGACACGATGGTCGGCGCGACCGACGCGGTGTTCGAGCGGCTCAAACCCGTTCTGGAGACCTGGGCGGGCCGCATCGTCCATATCGGCGGCGTCGGTGACGGGCATCGCATGAAGCTGCTCAACAACTTCATCTCGCTCGGCTATGCCGCCATCTATTCGGAGGCGCTCGCGCTCGCGGCCAAGGTCGGCATCTCGCCCCATCGCTTCGACAGCGTCATCCGCAACGGCCGCATGGATTGCGGCTTCTACCAGACCTTCATGCGCTGGACGCTGGAGGGGGACCGCGACGCGCACAAGTTCACGCTCGCCAACGCGCTCAAGGACATGACTTATCTGGAATCCATGGCCGATGCGGCAGGCCTGGTGAATTCGCTCGGCAACGCGGCCAAGAATTCCTTCGCCTCAGCCGTGGCCGCAGGCGGCGCCGAAGATTTCGTGCCGATGCTGACCACTCACATCGGCAAGGTCAACGGGGTCGATCTTGCGCCGGCCGCTGCCGGAAAGCAGAAATAGCGGACGCAAGGCCGGGCGGCTCTACAGCGCCTCGTAGATCCGGCCGGCATCCTCATAGGTGAAGCGCAGCGGCACCGCGCCCTGCACCCGCCAGGCATCGATCGTCTCGCCGGCGAACAGGCGGCAGGCGCCGTCCGTGTCGGTGACCGCTCCGCCGTAGAGGCGGTTCGCCATGTTGAGCACCGCCGTCTGGTGCATGGCCGTGCTGCCGCTGCCGCAGGCGTCCTTCACCAGAAGCACGCGGAAGCCCATTTCCACCGCGTCCTTGACCGTCGCCGCGATGCAGGCTTCCGACCACACGCCGACCACGGCGATCCATTCGATGCCGTGCGCCCTAAACAGCAGCGGCACGTCGCCCTGCGCCAGCGTGCTGGCGTCGGTCTTGACCAGCACCATCTCGTCGCCCGCCGGCCCGACTTCCGCGCAGATCGCCGACAAAGGATCGTTGACGTCGCTGAAAGCGGAGGCGCCGTCGGCCATGGTCGGATGGAAGGGCCGGCCGGGCTTGGCCGTGTCGACGACATAGGCCGAATGGAAGACGGCCACGCCGGCGCCGCGCGCCGCGTCCTGGATACGTCGCACCCTGTCGACGATGCCGTCGAAGCCTTCCACCAGATAGCGGCTGTCGCTACGGTGTTCCTCCTGCAGGTCGATGCACAGCAGGGCCGCCTTGGCGGGTTCGATGGAAAGGCTCGTTCTCACGCGGCGCTCCGGGCAAACGTCTCTGCTGTCCGATGCGCGATAGCAGGCCTGCCCGGATGCGCGCTGTCAGGATTTCGCCGCGCCGACGACGCTATCGGAATGGCGGCGGGGCAATCGCCCCGCTCAGCGCGCCGCCGCGCGGTTCGACACCCTGGACAGCACCACCAGCACGATCATGGTGCCGAGGCCCAGTAGGGTCGCCAGCGTCGCGGCGTCGAAGATGGCGCCGCGGTCTGACAGCGCGAAGACCTTGACCGGCAGTGTCACCCATCCCGGTGGGTAAATCATCACCGTGGCGCCGAGTTCGCCCATCGAAAGGGCAAAGGACAGGCTGAAGGCGGCGACCAGGTAAGGCAGGAGCAGAGGCAGCGTCACCCGGCGCAGCCTGTAGAGCGGCCGCGCCCCGAGACTTTCGGCGACCTGCTCGCAATCGATCGGAATCCGCGCCAGCCCTGCCGTGACGTTGCCGTAGGTGAAGGCCGAGATCAGAACGAAATGCGCGATCAGCACGATCCACGTCGTGCCGTTGAGAAGGAACGGCGGACGGCTGAAGGCGACCAGCAGCGCCAGGC
The DNA here is from genome assembly GCF_040081975.1 of Mesorhizobium hunchu. Taxonomy (NCBI): domain Bacteria; kingdom Pseudomonadati; phylum Pseudomonadota; class Alphaproteobacteria; order Hyphomicrobiales; family Phyllobacteriaceae; genus Mesorhizobium; species Mesorhizobium hunchu. The sequence continues at coordinate 36,707 of NZ_JBEBMG010000018.1, read as the reverse complement.
CGACAGAAACGGACGGCACCGCGCTCGGAACGAAGAACAACAGGTCGAGCACCCGCTTCGGCGCCGGTTTCAGGCTCCGCAGCGCAAGCGCGGCCCAGGTCCCGCAGACGAGCGCCGCGCCGCTGGCGATCACGCCGGTGAGCAGGCTTGCCTTCAGGGCATCGAAGGAATCGGTCCTGAACGCCTTGGCATAGTGAAGCAGCGTCATGTTTGACGGCAGGATGTCGTTCCACTGGCCGGCGAAGGAGGCGAGCACGATGACCCCGATCGGCAAGCCGTAGATGATCAGGAAAAGCGGTACGGTGAATGCCCAGGTGAGCAGTCGCCAACCTTTAGACCACACCAGCACGTCGGCCTCCGAAATGCGAGATCGCCAGTCGATAGACGCTGTAGAGCCCGAGCGACAGGACGATGTTGACGACGGCGATGACGCAGGCGGTCGTATAGTCGAATTCCTGGATCGCCTTGCCGTAGATCATCAGCGGCAGGGTGATGACATCCTTGGCGCCGATGAACAGCACGATGCCGAACTCGTTGACGGTCAGCAGCAGGCACAGGCTTCCCCCCGCCAGCAGCGCCGGCAGCGCCGCCGGCAGGATGACCTGGCGCACGATGCGCAACGGCCGTGCGCCGAGGCTCGATGCGACCTCGATCTGCGCCTGGTCGAAGGTCGAGAAGGTTGCAAGCAGCGGCCGCATGATGAAAGGCGTGTAGACCGTGGTCTCGGCCAGGATGACGCCCCATTGCGAGTAGAGGAAATCGACCGGCGGCAACTCAAGACTGAACACGTGCATCAGCGTCTCGTTGAGAAGGCCGGCCGAACCGTAGATGAAGGTGAAGGCCAGCGTCACCAGGAAGGTCGGCAGCGCGATCACCGTGTCGATCAGCCGGCCGGCCATCTTCGCGCCGGGAAACGGCACGAAGGCGATGACCAGGGAAAGCACGAAGCCGAGGATGAGGCAGCCGGCCGTCGAACTCACGGCGATGACGATGGTGCGATAAAGAGCGTCGAGGAACTGGCTGGAGCGAAGCACCTGCTCGAAGGTCGCCAGCGAGGGCGCCTCCTCGCCGAGCGAGGCTCGCACGATCAACCCCAGCGGATAGAAGAACAGCGTCGCCAGCACCAGCAGGGGCGGCGCGATCCACAACCTGTCGAGGGAAAGCCGCGGCGCCGGCGCGGTCGCGATCGCCGCCTCAGCCACGAGCGCCGTCCTCCGGCACCAGGGTGACTTCGGCCGGATTGAAATGGACCGAAACGGTCTCCCCGAGGCCGGGCGGGTTCGTCATCGGCGGGCACGACATGCGCAACGCCTCGCCGCCTATATTGAGGGTGATGTTGTGGACGTCGCCCTGCCATTGCACGCTGAGCACTGTGCCGGACACCGAGTTCGGCTCGGCGGCGCTGCGCGAGAAGCGGAAATCATGCGGGCGGATGCAGATCAGGCAGTCGCTGCCGTCGGCAAGGCCGTGATGGTTGCGGGCCGAAAGAGCGATGCCGCCGAAGCGCACCTGCGCCATGCCTTCGTCGGCCGGCTTGAGGCCGGAAACCGGCAAAAGGTTCGCCCGGCCGAGGAATTCGGCGGCGAAGCGGTTCGGCGGATGACGAAAAAGCGCCTTGGAGTCGCCGAAGGCCTGCAGCCGGCCGTCGCGCATGATGCCGATGTGGTTGGCCAGCGTCAGCGCCTCGCTCTGGTCGTGCGTCACATAGAGCACGGTCAGGTTCGGCAGGTCGCGGTGCAGCTTCGCCAGCTCGTCCAGCATCGAGCGACGGATCTGCGCGTCGAGCGCGGAGAGCGGCTCGTCGAGCAGCAGCACCTGCGGCCTGGGCGCCAGCGCCCTCGCAATGGCGACGCGCTGCTGCTGTCCGCCGGAGAGTTCGCGCGGATAGCGCTTGGCGTAGGCGGACATGCCCACCATGGAAAGACATTCCGGCACGCGGCTGCGGATCAAATCTTCCGACGCGCCGTGGGCACGCAGGCCGAAGGCGACGTTCTCATCCACGCGCATGTGCGGAAACAACGCGTAGTTCTGCACCACCATGCCGATCTTGCGGTCATAGGGAGCAAGATTGGTGACGTCGCGGTCTCCTATCAGGATACGCCCGCTGGACGGTCGCACGAAACCCGCCACCGCGCGCAGGGCCGTCGTCTTGCCCGAACCGGACGGCCCGATGAGAGCGACGATCTCGCCGGGGTTCACCGTCAGAGTAAAAGAATGCAGCACGGTCAGGGCACCGTAGGTGACCGAGACGTTCTCGAACCCGATCCTGCTGCCGTCCGAAACGGCAGCAGCTTGGGTGGACGCCGGATTTGGCTTTATGAAGGGCGTCCGTTCCATGACCGTCGCCTGTGGCATCAGTTGCTCGAGATCGCCTGATTGTAGGCTGCCACGTCGTCCTTGAGGGTGTCCAGCACCTTCGCCCAGTCCGGCGTCCATATCTCGACTCCTTCCAGCATGGCGTTCAGGTTCTTGAATGTCTCGTCGTCGGGCTTGACGTCCGTGCGGACAGGGAAGCCTCTGGCCACCGAGCTGATTTGCTTCTGCGCGTCCGCCGAAAGCAGGAAGTCGACCAGTTTCTTGCCGTTGTCGGCGTTCGGCCCGCCCTTCACCAGCGCGATGTAGTAAGGCAGCGCAAAGGCCGTCTTCTTGCCGTCGGGTCCTTCGGGGAAGAAGATCTTGATGTTGGGATTGTCGGCCGACTGTGCCGTGTTCATCTGCATGTCGCCATTGGCGACATAGAGCTCGCCCTTGTTGACCAGCGCCGTCAGCTTGCCGGTCGAAGCGGACGGGCCGAGATTGTTGACCTGCAGTTTCTTCAGGAACTCAAGACCCTTCTCCTTCGAGCCGAAGGCGTGGAAGGTCTGCAGCATCAGCGCCGTGCCGTCGCCGGCCTGGCCGGGCGTGGAATATTGGAGTTTCTGCTTGAACTTCGGGTCGAGCAGATCGTCGTAGGTCTTGGGCGCTTCCTTCAGGACCTCGGCGTTGTAGATGAAGTTCGGATAGTTGTTGACCATCGCGTAGTAGCGACCGTCCGCATCCTTGTCGTGATCGGCGATCTTGTCGGCGCCGGCCGGGCTGTAGGCCTCCAGCAGATCGTCGGCGGCAGCCTTCTGCATGAACGGCGGAAGGGTCACCAGAACATCGGCCTGGGTGTTGGATTTCTCCTTGGCGATGCGATCGACCACGCCGCTCGAGCCGGCCTCGACATACTGGATCTTGATGCCGGTCTCCTTGGTGAAGGCGTCGAACTGGTTGCCGAGCCAGCTCGGGTCGCCGTCGTGCAGACCGTCGGCGCTGTAGATGGTGACGACCCCGTCCGCCAGGGCCGGCATGGCTGTGGCTGCGAGCAGGGCCGCAACCAGGGCGAGCTTCGTTTTCATGGGTTCTCCTTTGCTTGACGCGTTCAAGTGTCCTGAAGGCTCTTGTCTTGTTTTTCCCAGCCGTCTTGGTGCGGTCTGAGCCATCCTCGCCGAGGAGTTTGTTGGTGCGGCATCGATAAGTAAAATCTATTTATTTTATGAAGACGAAAATGAAATTTATGATGTGGCTCATGGGTTGGCGGCGCGAATCCTTGGCTGGCTTTCAATCGGACCACGGGGCCGATGCCAGTCCCTGCGATCATGGGATGCCTCGATGTCAGCCAGATGACAGCCGGCGGCAAAACCGCGAAAAGATACGGAAAATCAAATGAATCGGATGCTTGGTCGATTCTTTCGATCAAGCGAAGGCGATGCCCGCTTTCTGCGCGCGCAAGCGCGGATCGTGCGAGCGCACGGTGACAGGACGGCCGTCGAGCACCTCGAAACAGCGTGCCAGCGTGTCTTCTTCCAGGCGTTGCATGGCTTCATGCGTGAAAAAGGTCAGATGCGGAAACAGGATGACGTTGTCGCGTCCGAACAGCGGGCTCAGCGGATGGCCGGCGCGTTCGAGCGGTTCGTGCGAATAGACATCCAGCCCCACAGCGCCGACGCGTCCCGCCACGACTGCCTCGACCAGCGCCGCCTCATCGATGATGGCGCCGCGCGAGACGTTGACCAGCACAGCCGAGGGTTTCAGACAGGCGAGTTCCGCCTTGCCGATCAGGCCGCGCGTTTCGTCGTTGAGGACGCAGTGCACCGAGACGAAATCGCAGGCAGAGAGCATCTGCCTGAGGTCGCCGACCTTCTCGACGCCGAGCGCCGCCAATTCGCCGGCGTCGCTGTGCGGACTGTAGGCGAGCACCCGCGCGCGAAAACCCTGTCCCGCCATGCGCGCCATCGAGCGGCCGATCCTGCCGCAGCCGATCAGCCCGACGGTGGAGCCGGCGATATCGCGCCCCAGCCATCGCTCTTGGGGCCAGATCCAGCCGTCGCGCTGCACCGCGCCCGAGATTTCCGGCAGGCGCCTGGCGAGCGCGATCATCAGCGCGAAAGCGCCTTCCGCCACTGTCTCCTCGGCATATTCGGGCACGTTGACAACCGGAATGCTGCGCCGGATCGCCGCGGGGATGTCGATGGCGTCGATGCCGACGCCGTATTTGACGATGCCCTTGAGCCGCGGTGCGGCCTCGATCACGCGAGCGGTGACCGGCGTATAGCACATGAGCAGGAGATCGGCGTCTGCGACCGCCCGGCAGAGACCGGCTTCGGGGATGCCGTCCGGCAGCGTGACGAGCTCCACGCCTCGTGCGCGCAGCCCGGCATCGACGCCGGGGCATTCCAGTTCAGCGTCGGTGCGGACGGCTTTCATGGGCGACCGCCTGGTAAAGACCGCGCACCCCCACCCCTAACCCCTCCCCACAAGGGGGAGGGGAACTTGGTACGCGGCAGCTTCCCCTCCCCCTTGTGGGGAGGGGTTAGGGGTGGGGGTGCGCAAGCGTACATAGTTATCCCGCCAGCACCGCCTCCTCGACGATCGTCAGCGCCCGGTCGAGATCCTCACGTGCAATTACCAGCGGCGGCGACAGCGTCAGCACGCTTCCGGCGCTGATCTTGAAGGAGAGACCCTTCTCCAGGCAGCGGTAGTAGATGCGCTCGGCCAGCGCATGGTTCGGCCGGAAACCATCCTTGTCCTCGACCATCTCGACGCCGAACATCAGCCCCCTGCCCCGCACGTCGCCGACGAAAGGCGAACGCGCCATCAACTCGCGCATCCTGTCCATCGCGTAGACGCCCAATTCGGCGGCGCGCTCGACGAGCCCCTCCTCGCGCACGATGGCGATGGTGGTGAGCGCCGCGCGCGTTGTCACCGGGTTCTTTTCGTGCGTGTAGTGGCCGATGGCGTAGTCGCCCGCCACGTCGAGGTCGCGCCGCGCGACGACGGCGGCGATCGGCAATATGCCGCCGCCGAGCGCCTTGCCCATGACGATGATGTCGGGCGTGACGCCGTCATGCTCGGAAGCGAAGAATTTCCCCGTCTTGCCGAGACCGGTCGGAATATCGTCGAAGATCAGCAGGGTGCCGTGCCGGTCGCAGGCCTCGCGCACCGCCTTCCAGAAGCCCGGCGCCGGCACCAGCGGCGTCGCCCGCATCGGCTCGGCGACGACGGCGGCGAAATCGCCTTCGCGGCCGAGCACGTAGGAGATCATGTTGGCGCAGGCGCGGGCCGACTCCTCCAGCGAGTTGGTGCCATAGGGGCAATTGTGCGACGCCCAGGGTGCGACATGCTCGGTGCCCGGCAGCAGCGGTCCGGCGATGCCGGAGCGGAACGTCGCCTCGCCGCCGACGCTCGACGCGCCGAAGCCGGCGCCATGGAAGGCGTCCCAGAAGGACAGCGTCTTGAAGCGGCCGGTGGCGGCGCGCGCCACCTTCAGCGCCACTTCGATGGCGTCCGAACCACCGGTGGTGAACAGCACCTTGCCGAGGTCGCCGGGCGCCAGCTTGCCCAGCGTCTCGGCCAGTTCCACCGCCGGCTCGCAGGTGAAGCGGCGCGGCGAAAACGGCAGCTCGTCCATCTGCCTGGCGATCGCTTCCTTCAGGCGCGGATGGCCGTAGCCGATATGATGCACGCTGTTGCCGTGGAAATCCATGTAGCGGCGGCCGGCCGTGTCCTCGATCCAGATGCCTTCGGCCCTGGCGATGGCCGTCACGCAGGGGCTGGACAGGCTCTGGTGCAGGAAGGCGGATGAATCGCGGTCGAGCAGCTTTTTTGTCTCGATGTCGCGCTGTTTGGCGCTCCACGCGCCACGGGCGGCGGATGTGTTGGATTCGCCTTCGGTATGGACGAGCGTGGTTTGCGGGCGCGCCATCGTCAGTTCGTCCACGGCAGGGAGAATGTCTTGACGTTGGTGTAGGACTTCATGGCCTCGATGACGCCTTCCTTGTAGCCGTTGCCGCTGTCCTTGATGCCGCCGAACGGGCTCATCTCGATGCGGTATCCGGGGACCTCCCAGATGTTGACGGTGCCGACCTTCAGGCCGGCGATGTATTTCTGCATGCGGCGGAAGTCGTTCGTGCACACGCCCGAGGACAGGCCGAAGGCGGTGGAGTTCGACAGCTCGATCAGCGCGTCGTCGTCGTCGGGGGCGCGCACGATCGGCACGATCGGGCCGAAGGTTTCTTCCATGACGAGTTCGGAGGCGTGCGGCACCCGGTCGACGACGATCGGCGGCAGCAGTGCGCCCTGACGGCCGGGGTTGTAGAGGATGTCGGCGCCGGCTTCGGCCGCCATATGGACGCGTTTCTCGAACAGCACCGCCGCCTTCTCGTGCACGACCGTGCCGAGCTGGGTGGCCGGATCGCGCGGATCGCCGAACTTTATTCGCTTCGCCCGTTCCAGCACCATCGGCACGAAACGGTCGGCGACCTTCTCCTGGACGAGGATGCGCTTGACCGCCGTGCAGCGCTGGCCGGAGTTCTTCGTCGCGCCGGCGACGGCAAGGTCGGCGGCCTTGGCAAGGTCGTCGTCGGAGAGGTCGTTGAGGATGATCAGCGGATCGTTGCCGCCGAGTTCCAGCACCTGCCGCCTGTAGCCGGCCTTTTGTGCGATCATCTTGCCGACCGGCACGCCGCCGGTGAAGGTGATCAGGTCGATATTGGGGTTGGTGATCATCTCGTCGCCGATGTCCTTCGGCCAGCCGGTGACGACGGAGAGCATTTCCGGCGGCAGGCCTGCCTCGTAGAGCACGTCGGCCAGCATCAGCGCCGTCATCGGCGTCAGTTCGGTCGGCTTCACCACCACGCAGTTGTTGGTGGCGATCGCCGGCGCCACCTTGTGCGAGACCATGTTCAAGGGATGGTTGAACGGGGTGATCGCCGAGATCGCCTTGAGAGGCTCGCGGATGGTGAAGATTTTTCGCGCCTTGCCGTGCGGGGTGAGGTCACAGGAAAAGATCTCGCCGTCGTCGTGGATGACCATCTGGCCGGCCAGCGTGAAGACGTCGAAGGCGCGGCCGACCTCGTAGAGCGAGTCCTGCTTGGAGATACCGAGTTCCAGCGTGATCAGGTCCGACAGTTCGTCCTTGCGGCCGTTCAGCAGCTCGGCGGTCTTGAGCAGGATGCGCTGGCGCTCGTAGCGGGTCAGCTTCGGCGTGTAGTTGGCCGCGATCTCGAAGGCCTTTTTCGCATGCTCGGCAGTGCCCGCCGGCACGGTGCCGATCACCGTGTCGGTGTAGGGATAGTGCACGTTCAGGGTCGCGTCGGCATCCACCTTCCTGCCGGCGATGCGCATCGGCTCGTGGCGGACTTTGATCGAAGGATCGAGCTTGGTCATGTCTTATCCAATCCACCGTCTGTGAGGCGGGGCCCCCTCTCCGTCTTGCTCCGCAAGCCACCTCTCCCCCCGTTCCGGGTGGAGAGGATACGCCGGCTGCGGGCCTGGCGCCCATCCTCTCCCCTCATGAAGTGGGGGAGAGGTGGCTCGGCGAAGCCGAGACGGAGAGGGGGTCAGCGCCCACTCTCAATTCAGTTCGCCACCTGCGCCGCCGCCATCACCGCATAGTAGAAGGCGTCGAAGTTGCGCAGCACAGGCTCGTTGGGCAGGTCCTTCATCACCCGGTTGACGATGAAGGGCACGGTCTGCTCGGTCAGCCCGCCATGCGAACGCAGCGGCTCGTCGAGCGCCGCCAGATTATGCCGGTGCTCAGAGGTACCGATCGTCTTGTTCTCACCCGAGATCAGGATGATGTCGCCCATGCGGTCCTCGGGCAGCTCGAAGCGGGCGCAACCCTCCTCGCGGCCGAGCACCAAAGTGATGTCCTCGACCTGCCTGAGCTTCGCCATCACCGCCTCACGGTCGGCACCTTTCGGCAGGTAGGCGGTGGCGAACGAACCCAGCGCACCGTGGTGCACCACGTAGGGGTCGGTGATCGGCAGGATGACGCGCGCGGCGTCCTTGCCCAGCCACTCGTCCATCAGATCCTGAACATAGACCACATTGGGCGAGCCGTCGGCATGGTGCTTCGGCTTCATGCCGTGGTCGGCGGTGACCACGATCGCCGCGCCCAGTTCATCCAATTGCGCCAGATACTTGTCGAACATCTCGTAGAAGGCGTTCGCCTGCGGCACGCCCGGCGCGTATTTGTGCTGCACGTAGTCGGTCGTGGTGAGATACATCACGTCCGGCCGGAATTCCTTGAGCAACTGCACGCCGGCGGCGAAGACGAATTCCGACAACTCGGCCGAATAGACCTCCGGTACGGCCAAGCCGAAGTGCTTGGAAGCATTGTCGATGCCGTGCTCGGCCTTCGTCGTCGTGTCCGACTTCTCGGCCGAGAAGCAGACCGCCCGGCCGTCGTCGAACTTCAGCCCCTTGCCGAGCAAGGCCCTGAGCTTGTCCTTGGCGGTGACCACAGCGACCTTGGCGCCGGCGTCATAAAAGCCCTGGAAGACGGTAGGCGCGCGCAAGAACTTCGGATCGTTCATCATCACCTCCTCACCCGTTTCCGGGTTGTAGAGGTAGTTGCCGCAGATGCCGTGCACCGCCGGCGGCCGGCCCGTCGCGATCGACAGGTTGTTCGGGTTGGTGAAGGACGGGATCACCGAATGGGCGAACCGCACCGTGCCCTTTTCCTTGATTTTCACCAGCGCCGGCATCAGCCCGGCCTTGATCGCCTCGTCCAGATAGGCCGGCTCGCAGCCGTCCAGGCAGATCGCGATCGCCGGCACGCGCGGCCACGCATAGCTGCGGCCGTTCACCGACACGGAAACGGGAGACATCTGGTTCATGGGCGTCGGTCCTCGGATTGAAAAAGCCGCGTCAAGCGGCGAAGTCGGCGGTGAAACTCAGGCGGCAAGCTTTGCGCGTTCGGCGATTGCCGTGGCGGGCGGAGCGGCGGTGTCGACGCCCATCTCGTCGAGCGACTGTTTCGCCGCCTCGACGACGCGGCGCATGACCTGCTCGTCCATGCGGCCGATGCAGCCGACACGGAAGGAATCCACCACCGTGAGCTTGCCCGGATAGATGATGAAGCCCTTGTCCTTCATGAGTTCGTAGAAACGGTTGAAGACGAACTTCTCATGCGCGGGGCAAAAGAATGTGACGATGATCGGGGACAGCCAGCGGTCGGACAGAAGCGTCTCGAAGCCGAGTTCGCGCATGCCCGCCACCATCACGTCGCGGTTCCTGGTATAGCGCGCGCCGCGGCCGGCGACGCCACCCTCGGCCTCGTGCATCTTCAGCGCCTCGAGGAAGGCGGCGACCACATGCGTCGGCGGCGTGAAGCGCCACTGGCCGGTCTTTTCCATCGCCGCCCACTGGGCATGTACGTCGAGCGACAGCGAATGGCTGTTGCCCTTGGCGGCTTCCAGCACACTCTTTTTCGCGATGACGAAGCCGAAGCCCGGCACGCCCTCGATGCACTTGTTGGCCGAGGACACCATCGCCTCGTAGTCGATCTCGTTGACGTCGAGCGGCACCGCGCCGAAGGCACTCATGGAATCGACCAGAAGCTTGCGGCCTTTCGCCTTCACCGCTTCGGCGATCTCGAGCACGGGGTTGAGTATCCCGGAACTGGTCTCGCAATGGATGGCAAGGACATGGGTGATGGCCGGATCGGCGTCGAGCGCGGCCGCCACCTCGTCGCCGCGCGGCGGCAGGTAGTCGCCCTTGTCGATCAGCGTGTGCGCCCGGCCGAGATACTTCATGGTCTGCGCAGCTCGAAGCCCGTAGGCGCCGTTGGCCAGCACCAGCACCTTGCCGTCCTTCTGCACAAAGGAGCCGAGCATGGCCTCCACGCAATAGGAGCCGGACCCTTGCAGCGGCACGCAATCGTATTCGCTCTTCTTGTCGCCCGTCAGCGCCAGCAGACGGCGGCGCATGTCGGCGGTCATGGCACGGAAATCACCGTCCCACGAGCCCCAGTCCTTCAACATCGCCTGCTTGACCGAATAGGCGGTCGTCAGCGGTCCGGGGGTAAGCAGATAGGGCTCGCCGAGAGCCGGAGGCTCGAAACCCTGTGCTGTTGCCGTGTCGGCCATGGCCGGAACGCCTCCCGTCGCTGCTTGTTGTTCACAGCCTTATAGGCGTCGGACAATGTATTTGAAAAATCGTTATTTTGTATCTATCAATAAGCTGAATCTATCCAAAGGAATGCCGCCATGCGCTACGTCCAACTGCGCGCCTTCCACTATGTCGCGATTTCCGGCGGCTTCTCCCGCGCTGCCGAGGAACTGTTCCTCACCCAGCCCGCCATTTCAGATCAGGTACGCAAGCTGGAGGAAGAATACGACATCCTGCTGTTCAACCGCCAGCGCAAGCAGGTGACGCTGACGCCGGCCGGCGAAAAACTGCTGGCGATCACGCGACGCATGTTCGACACCGAGAGCCAGGCGCTGGAACTGTTGTCGGAATCGCGTGCGCTGCGCGCCGGAACGCTCAGGATCGTCGCCGACGCCGCGCACCATCTGCTCCACATCATGGGCGAGTTCCGCAAGAAATATCCCGGCGTGAAGGTGACGATCCATGCCGGCAACAGCGAGACGGTGGTGGAGAACCTGTTCAGCTACGAGGCCGACATCGGCGTGCTGGGCGGCATACCGACAGGCAGGGAATTCGAGACCGTCCGGCTGAACTCGACGCCGATCATCGCCTTCGTGGCGGCCGATCATCCGCTGGCCGCGCGCGCGTCCCTCACCTTCAAGGAACTGGCCGACCTGCCGCTGGTCATGCGCGAGCGCGGCTCGCGCACCCGCAAGAAGCTGGAGGACGGCGCATCCGCCGTCGGCGTGGAACTGAAATTCGCCATCGAGGCGGAAGGCCGCGAGGCCGTGCGCGAGATCGTGGCATCCGGCGCCGGCGTCGGCTTCGTTTCCGAGGCCGAGTTCGGCAACGACGTGCGCCTCGCCAAGATCGCCATCGACGGCCCGCCCATGCTGATGGAGGAGGCGCTGATCTGTCTCAAGGAGCGCAGCCAGGCCAAGACCATGCGCGCCTTCCTTGACATAGCCCGCGCCATGTCGATTGCTCCGGAAGAAATGGAACATCGATGAGGGGGCCCGTGTCCGATTCGAATTCGAAACCCGATGTCTGCGCCTTCTACGAGAAGCGCAGTTTTTCGATCCAGTACGTCGTTTCCGATCCTTCCACGAGGAAGTGCGCGATCATCGATCCCGTTCTCGATTTCGACGAGAAGTCGGGCGCCACGGCAACCAGAAGCGCCGACGAGATCCTCGACCACGTGGCGAAGGAAGGCCTGACGGTGGAGTGGATCCTCGACACCCATCCTCACGCCGACCATTTTTCCGCCGCGCACTACCTCAAGGGCAGAACCGGCGCTCCGACCGCGATCGGCGCGAAGGTGGTCGAGGTGCAGAAGCTGTGGAAGGACATCTACAACTGGCCCGCCCTCCCCGCCGACGGATCGCAATGGGACCGCCTGTTCGAGGCCGACGACACGTTCACGATCGGCAATATCCCTGCCAAGGTGCTGTTCTCGCCCGGCCATACGCTGGCCTCCGTCACCTATGTCGTCGGCGACGCGGCTTTCGTGCACGACACGCTGTTCATGCCCGACGGCGGCACGGCGCGCGCGGATTTTCCCGGCGGCAGCGCCAGCCGGCTCTACCGGTCGATCACGGAGATCCTGTCGCTGCCCGATGCGACCCGCATCTTCACCGGCCACGACTACCAGCCCGGCGGCCGCGCGCCGCGCTGGGAAAGCACGGTCGCCGAGCAGAAAGCTGCCAACACCCATATGTCGAAATGCGGGACCGAGGCCGAATTCGTGGCGCTGCGCGAGGCGCGCGACAGGACCCTGCCGATGCCGAAGCTGATCCTGCATGCGCTTCAGGTGAACATCAACGGTGGACGCCTGCCGGAGCCGGAAGACAACGGCAGACGCTACCTGAAATTCCCTCTCGACGCTTTCACCGACGCCGCATGGGACTGAGCGGCGCGGCAATAACCTTGGAAGGAAATTCCACGAATTTTCGAAAGTAAGAGATATTTCTACTGAATAGTGCAATAGAGGCACGATCTTTTCGTTGAACGCGCTTAATTCGAAATCGATTCCTCCCAAAGGTTCGAACCCGGCTCTATCCTCCGGCGCAATCGTCTCAGGAGAGCGTCGTGGATTTCGTTCCGCTTATCGATGCCGTTGGTGAAACCGGCGCTGCCGCCGTGGGTGGCGCCGTACTCGGCCTGCTGTTCGGCTTTTTTGCCCAGCGCACGGCCTTCTGTACGCGCTCGGCCGTTCTCGACCTCACGCGTGGCCGCAATCCGAAGGCGCTGGCCATCTGGGCCGCCGGCTTCGCCGCCGCCGTCCTCGGCGTCCAGATCCTGCTGTACCGCGACGCCCTGTCGGTCGTCGACACGCGGTTCTTCGGCACGCCGCAGAGCCTGTCCGGCGCCGTCGCCGGCGGCCTGCTGTTCGGCGTCGGCATGGCTTTGGCGCGCGGCTGCGTGTCGCGCCTGCTGGTGCTCGGCGCGTCGGGCAACCTGCGCGCGCTGTTCTGCATCCTCGTCACCGGCCTCGTCGGCTGGGCGACCTATGACGGCATCCTGGTTCCGCTGCGCGACTGGCTGTCCTCCTTCGCCAACACCGCCCTGATCGGCGGCAACGACCTCTTGGCGCTTGCCGGCGTCGCACAGGGGGCCGGCGTGGCGATCGGGGCGGCGCTGGCAATTGTCGCCGTCGCGCTGTGCCTGCGCGCGCGGCCCGGCCTCTGGAATATCCTTGGCGGCATCGGCGTCGGCCTGACGATCGTCGCCGGCTGGTACTTCACCTACGACCTCTCGACGCAGGTGTTCGAACCGATCCAGGCCGAGAGCCTGTCCTTCATCCGCCCGCTCGCCACCACCGCCAATCTGGCCGCCGGGACCATCTCGAGCGCCGGCCTCGATCAGGGCCTGCTGGCGGGAACGCTGGTCGGCGCCTTCCTGGCGGCGGTGCTGTTCCGCGACTTCCGCATCGCCACCTTCGCCGAGCCCGGCACGCCGTCGATCTTGCGTTACGCGCTCGGGTCCGTGCTGATGGGGTTCGGCGGCATCCTCGCCGTCGGCTGCACGATCGGCGCCGGCTTCACCGGCGGATCCGTGCTGGCGATCACCTCGCTGCTGGCGCTCGCCTCGATGGTGACGGGAGCAGCCCTTGCCGATCGCCTGATCGACGGCCGTGTCGCGACCCCCGCTACGCTGCCAGCCAAGGCCGTGCCGGCGGAATAGGCCGGCTGGTCGCCGTCACTCGATACCGGAACTCGGTTTCTTGTCGTCGCCCTCGTCCTGCGGCGTGACGTCCAGCACTTCGGCATGCATGGTGATCTTCGCCTTGCCCTCGGCGCAATCCTTCATGCAGGGATTGCCTCTGTTGGCCGCGTATTCCGGCTCCTGGAAGCGGTCGTCGGCGATGAAGTTCGCCTGATTGGGCATCTTGATCGAGGTGAAATTCGCCTTCGACAGCTCGAAATCCTCGTCGGTGACGATGTCGTTGAGATAGAGGACATAGGCTGTCAGCGCATAGACGTCGTCGTCCGACAGCGAGCGCGCGTTGCCGAACGGCATGGCGCGGCGGATATAGTCGTAGACCGTCGAGAGATAGGGCCAGTAGGAGCCGACCGTCTTGACCGGACGGTCGTCCTTCAGCGTGCCCTGCCCTCCAGCCAGCACCGGCCAGCGGTCCACCGCCTCGCCGAAATCGCCGTGGCAGGACGCGCAGTTCTCGTCGAAAATCTTTTCGCCCTGCGCCGCCGTGCCGTGCCCCTCGGGCAGCCCGACGCCATCGGGACGCACGTCGATGTCCCAGGCGGCGACTTCCGCCGCGGTGGCGGCGCGGCCGATATGGAAATGCTCGCCCGCGCCGTCGCCGTCCCGCGCGGTCGCCTCGGCGGCAGGCTGTGTCGCCTGTTCGGCGGGCTTCGTGGGCTCGGCCTGCGCCGCCTGTGGGGCCGCAGGTTCGGCTTGCCCGGTTTCGGCTGGCGCGGGTTCGGCGGGCACCGCCTCGGATTTATTCTCGTCCGGCTGCGGCGCTGTATCCGAACCGCCAGCCTTGGAGAAGGTTTCGAGGTAGGCGATGATATTGTCGAGATCGTCCTGGTCCTTGAGCCCGGCGAAGGCCATCTTGGTGCCCTTCACCATCGCCCTGGGATTGGCGAGATAGGTGGCCAGCGTCTCGGCGTTCCACACCAGCCCGCCGTCGCCGGCCTTCTGCATCGCCGGCGAATATTTGTAGCCCTCCGCCGTTCCGGCGGTGCGTCCGATCAGGTCGTTGAGTTCAGGGCCGACGCGGTTCTTCGCGCCCTCGCCCACCGCGTGGCAGGCCTTGCACCTGTTGAAGACCTTTTCTCCGGCCGCCGCGTCGCCGGCCTGCGCCGCCGTGGCAAAACCGAAGGCGATCAGCGCGCCAGCGAGTGCAACCTCAGGAAATCTCGACATTTTCGGCCGCTCCGTCCTTGTTCACGTACCAGGTCTGAATGCCGTTGTTGTGGTAGATGGAATTGCTGCCGCGAACGGCGCGCAGGGCCTGCTTGGTGGGCTGCACATAGCCCTTCTCGTCCATCGCCCGCGATTGCAGGAACATCTCCGATCCGTCCCAGTCCATCTCGTAATAGAAACGGTGCAGCGCGAACGGCAGGCTCGGCCCGTCGATGCGCGCCGTCTTCCAGTTGCGGCCGCCGTCGGTGGTGACGTCGACGCGCGTGATCGTGCCGTTGCCCGACCACGCCAGCCCCGCCAGCACCAGCGGCCCCTTGCCGTGCTTGATCGGCGCCTGCGGGCTCGGGCTGGTGATGACGGACTTGACCTCCATCGTCCAGGTGAAATGCCGTGCCTTCCCGTTGGCCAGCAGGTCGGTGTATTTCGAGGTCTCCTCGCGCTGCTCCCAAGGCTCGTCGCCAACTTCGAGCCGGCGCAGCCATTTCACCCACATGTTACCCTCGAAGCCGGGCACGACGAGCCGGATCGGATAGCCCTGCTCGACCCTGAGCGCCTCGCCGTTCATCGCGAAGGCGACCATGCAGTCGTCCAGCGCCTTCTCCATCGGGATGGAGCGCGTCATCGCCGCCGCGTCGGCGCCCTCGGCCAGAACCCATTTGCCCGCCGGCTTGATGCCGGCCTCGTTCAATATGTCCTTCAGGAGAACGCCCGTATACATCACGCAATGGACCATGCCGTGCGTGAACTGGCAGCCGTTGAGCTGCGAGCCGCGCCACTCCATGCCGGTGTTGGCCGCGCATTCCAGGAAGTAAATCTTGTTGTGGCGCGGGAAGCGCTTCAGGTCGTCCATCGTGAAGACGAGCGGCTTGTCGACCAGCCCGTTGACCATCAGGCGATGCTCGGCCGGATCGATGACGGCGGCGCCCCCGTGATGGCGCTCGAAGCACAGGCCGTTCGGCGTGATGATGCCGTCGAGCGCGTGCAGCGGCGTGAAGTTGACCGACGAGATCGGGTCCGCCGTCAGCCACGGCACGTTGCGGCGGACGACCTCAGCCTCGAATTTCGACGGCATGCCGTAGGGATGCGCGTCGACACCGTCGCCCGAATAGCGGTTCCAGTCCTGGATTTCGGTGATGGCGGGATCATCGGCCGCCGCGGCGCGCCCGGCCGCCAGGCTGCCGGCGAGCGCCGCCCCGCCGGTCAGGCCCGCCCGCAGGAAGCGCCTGCGCGCGATTGAAAGAGGCTGGTCGCCGGATCCGTCCATCGGCTCCTCCCGAAGTGCATATAAATATATGAATTTTTATATGTATCAGGATGGAACCGGGCTGTCTACGGCTGCTGAGGTCTAGCCGGCCACTTTCACCGAGCGGTTTTCCTCCAGGCGGACAGTCGGGTGGCGCTTGAGATAGTCCTCCACCACCTCCCAGATCGGCGGGCCTTCGGTGCCTTCATTGACCGAAGCCCAGCCGGCGACCGTGTATTCCTTCGCCGGATCGATCGCCTCGCCCGTCTTGAGCAGCGTCATGCCCGAAATGCGGCTGCCGATCTCCGCATTGGGATCGATCGCGTAGCCCATGCCGCCGACGCGGACCATGTCGCCGCCCTGCTGGTAGTACGGGTCCTTGTTGAACAGATTGTCGGCGACATCCTCCATGATGTCCTTCAGCGTCTTGCCGGTCATCGCCGAGCGATAGGCCGCCGGATAGGTCATGGCGCAGGCATTGTGGACGTCCTCGACGGTGATCTTGTCGCCCGGCAGCACGGACGTACCCCAGCGGAAACCGGGGGACAGCGCGATGTCCGCCTCCCGCACTTCCAGTAATGCCTGGCAGATCAGGTCGTCGAACGTGCCGTTGAAATTGCCGCGCCGGTAGAGCAGCGTGTCGGTGGTGGCGAGTTCGCGCTTGAGCTCGGCCTCGAACGGCGCGCGCGAGGCGCCGATCTGCTTGGCGACCTCCTCATCCGGCGAAATCACGTCGGAGAAGATCGGGATCAGCCGATGGCGGAAATCCTTCACTTCGCCCCCCTGCACGTCGAGGTCGAGCCGGCTGACGAATTTTCCGTGCGAGCCGGTGGCGATCAGCAGTGTCTTGCCCACTTTGACCGGCTCGGGAAGCGCGTCGTGCGTGTGGCCGGTCAGGATGACATCGATGCCTTCGACGCGAGCCGCGAGCGCGCGGTCCACGTCGAAACCGTTGTGGGACAGGAACACCACGAGTTGCGCTCCGTCCGCCCGTGCGGCGACGACGTTTTTTGCCACCTCTTCCTCGCGCACGCCGAACGACCATTCCGGGATCAGCCAGCGCGGATTGGCGATCGGCGTATAGGGGAAGGCCTGGCCGATCACCGCGATCTTGACGCCGCCCTTCTCGAACATCTTGTAGGCGTCGAAGGCGGGCTCGTCCCATTCGGCGTCGAAGATGTTGCCGCCGAGGAAGGCGAACGGCAGGCCGTCGACGATCTCCTTCACCCGGTCGGTGCCGTAGGTGAATTCCCAATGCCCGGTCATGGCGTCGGGCTTCAGCAGGTTCATGGCGTCCACCATGTCCTGCCCTTTGGTCTTGAGCGCGGTGTAGCTGCCCTGCCAGGTATCGCCGCCGTCGAGGAAAAGCATGCGGTCCTGCCGCTCGGCGCGGATGCGCTTCACCACGGTCGCGATCCGGTCCAGCCCGCCCATGCGGCCGTAGGTCCTGGCGAGCGCGGCGAAATCCTCGTAGGTCAGCGCATAGGCATGCGGACTGCCGGGCTCGATATTGTAGAGCTTCAGGAAATCGGCGCCGGTGACATGCGGCGGCAGGCCGGCCACCTTGCCGACGCCCAGATTGATCGACGGCTCGCGGAAATAGACCGGCATGAGTTGTGCATGGATGTCCGTCAGGTGGACGAGCGTGACGTTGCCGAGCGGCTTGAAGTCGAGCAGCGCATCTTCGCTCAGCGCCTGCTGCGCCGCCGCGCGCGCCCAGCCGCCGGCCGAGCCGGTGATCGCCGCGAGAGCGGCCGTCGCGGCAAGGAACTCGCGCCTGTTCATTCCGCAATCCTTTCCTGAAAGACAAAATCGTCCATGCGGCCGGCATCAGCAGCGGATGCCGGACCAAGTCGGCGGCAAAGCCGCAGATGTCGTGTCTACTGGCGCACCGACGGCGTTTCCACCGAAAGCCCGGTGCCGCGCCATGTCACATAGACCTCGAGGGCCATGAGTTCGTCGGAGAACGCCTTCGGCATCTCGGCGCGCGTGTCGCGGATGCAGCCGCGCAGGCGGTTGTGCAGCGAAACCATGTCGGCCTGCTTCAAGCGGTAGGTCGGAAAGCCGTTCGCCTGCCCCTGGCTCAAATGGTCGGCACGGATATGCTTGCCCATGCTGGCCTCGTGGCAGGATGCGCAGGCAAGGTTCAACTGGCCCATGCGGGTGTAGTATTCCGTCTTGCCCTTGTCCCACCAGCTCTGCATGTCGCCCTGCTTGAGGTCGATCTTCACCGGCGTGCCGAGCGACTGATACTTGATGTAGGTCGTCAGCGCCTTCTGGTCATCGGAATCGAACTTGTAGGCCTCCGCGCCCATGTTCTCGGTGCGGCACTTGTTGATCTGCAGCTCGACGTTGATCGGCCGCTTGGCGTCCGCGTCCCACTTCGGATAATGCGCGCCGACGTCCTTCATCGTCTCGGACGCGTCGTTGTGGCAGGAGGCGCAGGACTTGCCCATCGTGCCGTCGACCGTGTTCCAGATTTCCTCGCCGCGCTCGACATAGAGCGTACCGGGATTGGCGAAAGAATCGGCTTCGAGCGCTCGTGTTTCGGTTTCGCGGAACAGCCAACCCGAGAGAACCTCGTCGAAGGGATGACCTTCGGGCGCCGGCGCGCGCGTGACCATTTCCTTACCGTCGATGATCAGCTTTTCATCGACCGGATCCGAACAGGCGATTCCGGCAAAACCGGCTGTCAGCATTGCCGCGCTTGCGATTGCCAGCACTGTCTTTTTCAACTTGCCCTCCCCTTCAGGTAACGGCTGAACCGCCGCGACAATCGACCGAAGTCCCCTCAGCCCACCTCAATAGCGGCTTCGTCGGTGTAGACGGAACCGTTGTCGTCCACCCAGGTGAACTTGAACTTGCCGCTCTCGCTCACCTTGGCGTTGAATTCGAAATACGGGTTGGCCGAGATCGCCGGCTCCATGTCGCAGGCGAAGACGGGCTTGCCGTTGAACTCGCAGGTGAACTTGTTGATGATCTCGCGCGGGATCACCTTGCCTTCTTTGTCCTTGCGCTGGCCCGATTCCATCTCGTGGCTGATCAGCGTCTTGATGACAATGGTCTCGCCGGCCTTGGCCTTCTTCGGCAGTTTCACGCGGGGTTTGGGTGTCGCCATGATCGTTCTCCCGTCGCCTCAGCCGCCGCAGCCGCCGATGGTGACTTTGACTTCCTTCTTGTCCATGTAGACCGAGCCGTCGGCCATCTTGGCCACCGCGATCACGTTCTGCGTCTTGGCGAGGCGCATGCGCGTCGTCGCTTCGGCCGCACCGCTCATCGCGGTGAAATGGAACGTCGCGACCTCCGGATTGGGGTTGCCGTCGGCCACGATCATGACCGAATCGACCATGTCGTCGCCGTCCATCTTGCTGTCGACTTTCACGGAGATCGGCACGGTATTGCCGTTCTCCGCGATTTCCGGCGCCGTCAGCGTGATCTTGCCGCTTGCCGGCTCCTTGCCGCCGGCGAAGTCGGAAATCCGCTTGTCGGTCGCCGAAGCTTCCGCGCGCGCCGGCGCGGCCGTCAACCCGCCGGCACCGGCCAGGGCAACGCCCGCCGACAGCAGGAACAGCTGGCGCCTGTTGAATGTCATGATGCTCTCCTTCCGGTGCGGCAACGGCACTACTCCTTCAGCGTCTCGAGATAGGCGACCACGTCCTCGACCTGCTGGGCCGTCAGGATGGTCTTGCCGACAAGATCCTTACGCACGTTCACGCCGACATTGAGCGAATAGAATCCGGGCATCACCGTCTCAGGCCCGAAAACCTGCTTCGAATCCGTCACGATGGCGCGCAGCTCGGCCGGCTTCCAGCGATCCGCGACGCCGTCCAGCGAGGGACCGACATTGCCGTGGAAGAGCTCCTTCTTGAGCGCGCTCACCTCGTGACAGGCCAGGCAGTTGCCGAGCTTGCGGTCGACAACGACTTTTTGTCCCGCCGCGGCGTCGCCGGGCTTGCCGGTCAGCGAATCCGCTACCGTCATATCGGTGAACTTGACTGCCTCCGGCTTGACGTCCTCGGCCAGGGCGGCTCCCGCCGACATCAAGGCTCCCGACAGTGAGATCATCGCCGAGACGGCAATTGTCTTCCCTGCTCGCATGTCGGCTATCCCTCCCCTTCGCTACACGCGCGGAACCGGCTGCAGTTCCGATCCTCCGTAAAGCACGATAGACACGGCCCTGCAAAGGTCAATCGAAAAATATGATTTTCTGCATATATCGTGAACGGCTGCGCGGATCGATGTTCCGGCTCACTCCGCGTCCAGCCGTCCCGCGGCGCGCGCCTCGTTGATGCTGCGCGCATGGTATTTCTGGAACGGCTCGTCCGTCTCGTAGCCCTTTTCGCGCACCCATTTGAACATGTCGAGGAAGGTCCATTTGCCGAAAGCGCCGGGCATGACCGCGACCGCCGCCTTGTCGACAGACACGCCCTGCGGCGCGTCCTCCGGCAGGAACACGATGGTCGGCGTGAACAGGTAGCCCCATTTGCGCACCGCCGTCTTCTCCGTCAGCGCCTCGCCGTCGGTGTCGGTGACTTCCTCGTCGCCGAACATGTTGTACTGCACCACCATGTAGTTGGCCTTGATGTAGTCGCGCACTTCCGGGTCGCTCAAAAGCTTCTCGTGCATCTCGCGGCAGTAGATGCAGCCGCGCTGCTCGATGACGATCGCCAATCGCTTGCCCTGCGACTTCGCCTGGGCGATGTCGTCGGCGATGTCGCGGAAGGTGATGGTGAACCAGTCTTCCTTGTGCAGGCCGTCGTCGCCGACCTCCGCCTTTGCCGGCAGGGCCGCGACGAGAACGAGGAATAGGAGGGAAATCGCGCGTTTCATCATGGGTCCATCCTAGCCGATCGACTGGAAGACGGGAAAGGTTTCGAGCAGCCAGTAGGAGATAGCCGACATCTTGCCGGTCACGAACAGGATGCCGGTGAGCACCAGCAGCCCGCCCATCACCTTCTCGACCGTCTCCATATGCTGTCTGAAGCCGGCTGCCCAGCGCAAAAAGGGACCGGCGAAAGCCGCCGCCAGCAGGAACGGTATGCCGATGCCGAGCGAATAGACCGCCAGCAGCAAGGCGCCTCGCGCAGCCGTGCCGGACGACCCGGCGACGAACAGGATCGCCGCCAGCACCGGCCCCACGCACGGCGTCCAGCCGAAAGCGAAGGCCAGCCCGATGACATAGGCGCCGACGAGGCCGACCGGCTTGCGCTGCACCTGCACCCGCGCCTCGCGAAACAGCAGGCCGATCCTGAAGACACCCAGGAAATGCAGGCCCATGACGATGATGACGATGCCGGCGACCAGCGCCAGCGTGTCGAAATACTGCGCAATGGTTTTGCCGATGACGCTCGCCGTCGCGCCGAGCGCGACGAAGACCGTGGTGAAGCCCAGCACGAAAGCCAGCGCGGAAAGCACGACAGCCCGCCGCTGCGCGGCGCCCGGATGCTCGTCCTTGAGCTGGTCGAAGCTGACCCCCGCCAGCCACGCCAGATAGGGCGGCACGATCGGCAGCACGCAAGGCGACACGAAGGAAAGCAGGCCGGCCAGCAAGGCGCCGCCGATTGTCACGTCGAGCATTTCCGACCCCGTACTGGCGCTGACCTGTCCTGTTGGCCGGTCTGTACGCCGAAAATCGACTGTCAATGTATTCAGGAATGACTATATATTGCAATCGGGAAACGGGTCTGGACGAATGCATGCCCTGAAACTGCTCCTTTGCCTTGCGGCCCTGCTTGCCGCGCCTGTCGTGACGCTGCCGGCGGAGATGGTCATGCTCGTCCAGCCCGGCTGCCCGTGGTGCGCCAAGTTCGATGCCGAGATCGCGCCGGCTTGGCCGAACACCCCCGAGGGCAGGCGCGCGCCGTTGCGCCGCGTCGACATCACCGGCTCCTGGCCCGGCGATCTTGCCGGCGTGCCCGCCGAGCGTTTCACGCCCACCTTCATCCTGATGGACAGGGGCAAGGAGGTGGCGCGGCTGAGAGGCTATCCCGGCGACGAGTTTTTCTGGTATCTTGTCGATGATATGCTCGCCAAGCTGCCGCCAGGCGACGGATAAGGTCATGACCCAGACATCATGGCTGGAGGAAAGGTCCGCGATTTTTGGCCGCACGATGCTGAACCTGCCCAAACTCAATCCCGACCAGCCGCAGGAGGAATTCGACCTCCTGCTCGCGCAGGCGCGCAAGGCGAGCGATCTCCTCAAGGCCCTGTCGCACGAGAGCAGGCTGCTGATCCTGTGCCTTCTCTCGGAAGGCGAGCGGTCGGTTTCCGATCTGGAAAACATCATGCGCCTGCCGCAGGCGGCGGTCTCGCAGCAACTGGCGCGATTGCGCCTCGACGGCCTGGTGACCACCAGGCGCGACGGCCGCGTCATCTACTACTCGATCGCCGGATCGGAGGTTTCGGCGATCATCGATTCTCTTTACCGGCTCTTCTGCGCGCCGGTCCGCGGCGATCCCGGATAGAGAATCGGTCACGAGACGAGGCCTGGTGGAAGGCCCCGAGGGAGGAAGCCATGGATATAGCCACCTCTTCGTGGTTCTTGCCGCTTGCCGGTCTGCTTGCCGGCGCCTGCATGGGGTTCGCCGCGCGCTGGCAGCATTTCTGCACGATGGGCGCACTGGAACGCCACTGGCATGCCGGCGACAGTTCCGGCGTTCGCACATGGGTCCTCGCCGCCGCGGTCGCGCTGATCGCCACGCAGGTTCTCAGCGCGGCCGGCCTGGCCGACACGCGGGACAGCTTCTATCTCTCCTCGAACCTGCCCTGGACCGGCGCCATCATCGGCGGCCTCGCCTTCGGCTTCGGCATGGCGCTGGTCGGCACCTGCGGCTTCGGCGCGCTGGTGCGCCTAGGCGGCGGCAGCCTGCGCTCGCTGGTCGTCCTCGTCACGCTCGGCCTTTCCGCCCTCTCGGCCCAACGCGGACTGGTGGCGCAAGGGCGCGTGGAACTGGTCGACCGGCTGGCGGCCGATCTCTCCTTTGCCGGCGACCAGTCGCTCGGCTCCATCGCCTCCGCGTTTGCCGGAACGGACGTCCATCTTCTCGCCGCGGCGCTGGTGGCGCTGGCCCTGCTTGCCTGGGTGTTCGCCGATCGCGGCTATCGCAACCGCTTCGGATTGATCGCGACCGGTTCGGTGATCGGCCTCGTGGTCGCCTTCGGCTGGGTCGCCACCACGCTCGCCGCCCGTCATTCCTTCGAGCCGGTGCAACTGGAATCGGCGTCCTTCGTCGTCCCGGTCGGCGATTCCATCCTGCAGCTCGTCACCTTCACCGGCGTCCTGCCGGACTATGGCGTCGGGTTGGTCGCCGGCGTCGTGCTGGGGGCGGCGCTCTGCGCATGGCGGCGCCGCGACGTGCGCTGGGAGGCCTGCGACGACGCGCGCGAACTCGGCCGCCATCTGGCCGGCGGCTTCCTGATGGGCACGGGCGGCGTCTTCGCCCTGGGCTGCACCATCGGCCAGGGTGTCAGCGCCGTCTCGGTGCTCGCCATCTCCGCGCCGCTGGCGATGGCCTCGATCGTGCTCGGCGCGCGCCTCGGCCTCGCCTACCTGCTCGAAGGCTCGCCGTTGGCCGCCTTCTCCGGGCTCGGCGTGCGGAGCAGAGTCTAGACCGGGACGAAGCGATAGGCAGCGCCTGCGCGCTCCACCGTTCCGCCTGCCGGATGCGGGAAATGGTAGCCGATCACCCGCGCGCGATCGCCGGCCAGCCTATCCAGCAGCGTCTTGCGCGTGATTGCGGCCAGCGCCTGGTCCTGGTCCGCGCCCGCCGGCCAGTCGGGATGCGCGAACGAGATCAACGACTGGGTGAGCGCGTCGCCGAGCACCATGAACTGGTCCGCGCCGTCATGCACGATGTAGCTCAGATGACCGGGCGTATGCCCCGGCGTCGCGACCGCCTCGATGCCGGGCAGCACCTCCCTGCCCGGTTTCAGGAAGGTCAGCCGGTCGCGGATCGCCTCGAACCGCCCCTGCGCGCCGACCACGAAGCTCTGCCGGTCGGCCGACACCGCCTGCAAGGCATCCGGCGACGACCAGAAATCATATTCGGCCTGGCCGATGTGATAGGCCGCGTTGGAAAACACCAGTTCGTCGAAATCGTCGGTCACGCCCCAGATGTGATCGGGATGCGCATGGGTGAAGACAACGTCGGTGACATCCGAAGGGTCGATCTCCGCCTCGGCGAGATTTTCGACCAGCTTTCCGGCCGTATCCATAAAATTCGGGCCGGAACCGGCGTCGAATACCACCACGCGCCCTGCCCGCTTCAGCACCGTGACGTTGCAATCGGGCCGCAACGCGTCGGTCGCCATTCCGTTCGCGGTCAGCAGGGCATCCAGTTCCGCTTTCGGCGCCTCGCCGTAGGAATAGGACATCGGCAAGGTCAGCGAACCGTCGCTGACCGTGACGATCTCCGCATCGCCCAGCGCCAGCCGGCCCACGGCGAACGCACGGCCCGCGCCGAGTTGCGAAACGGCCAGCGCGCCCGCAAGCCTCAGGACATCGCGGCGGCCTACCGCCGGACCGGACCATCTCGTGCCTGCGCTCATCGTCGTCCTCCTTGCTGCGCCGCCGGGCCATGACTACCCGATCACGGAAATACATGACATGGTGCGATTATGCCTAAACATAGAGAATTTTCTATGTATAATCGTCGGGACGGCGCGAATGCCGGCCAGGGAGGACAGATGCAAAAGCTCAGGATCGCCGCACTTGCCGCCGCCACGCTCGTGGCGATCAACGCCGGCCATGCCGAGGAGGCAAGGCACCGCCTCGCCATACAGGTCGACCAGGCCGACCCGGCCATCATGAATCTGGCCCTCAACAACGCCCGCAACGTCAAGAAATACTATGCCGGCAAGGGCGAATCGGTCGCCATCGAGATCGTCGCTTTCGGGCCTGGCCTCGAAATGTACGTCGCCGACAAAAGCCCGGTGAAGGACCGGATTTCTTCGATGTCGCTGGAAGACCCGGAAATCACCTTCTCGGCCTGCGCCAACACCCACGCCGCGCTCAACAAGAAGGAAGGCCACGAGGTTCCGCTGGTCGAGGAGGCGAAGGAAGTGCCGTCGGGCGTGGTGCGGCTGATGGAACTTCAGGAAAAGGGCTACAGCTACGTCAGGCCGTGACCCGCATCTTGCGCATATGCTGCGCCCGCATGGACAAACCGCTTTTGCGAAAGCCTATGGGAGTACCGTCATGAAGCAGATCCTCGCCGCAGCACTTGCAGGCCCGCTGATGGCAGGCTCGCTGACGGCAGGCGTCGCCGTTGCCCGCGCCGACGATCTCGTGACCACCTACCAGACCGACGAGGCGTTCGCCGACGTCGCGCAGGACATCCAGGATGCGATCGTCAATCGCGGCTATGTCGTCGACTATCACGGCCATATCGGCGACATGCTCAAGCGCACCGCAGGCGATGTGGGCGCGGCCAAGCCGCTCTACAAGAACGCGGAATTCATGCAGTTCTGCTCCGCGGTCGTATCACGTTCTGTAATGGAAGCCGACATCGGCAACATCGCCTATTGCCCTTACATCGTTTTCGCCTATGAAGCGGAAGCCGCGCCCGGCAAGGTCGTGGTAGGATACAGGCGTCTTCCCAAAGGCGACGGCCGCGATCAGGTCAACGACCTGCTCGACGAGATTGCCAAGGAAGCTTCGGGGCAGTAGACCCGGCGGCAGACCCACCCGAAAGGCAGGTTTCGCAATGGATTTCGATGCGTTCTTCACCGGCAAGCTGGACGGATTGCGCGAGGAAGGACGCTATCGCGTCTTCGCCGACCTGGAACGCAAGGCCGGCAATTTCCCGGCGGCAACCCGTCACGCGGACGGCGCCGTGCGCGACGTCACGGTCTGGTGCTCGAACGATTATCTCGGCATGGGGCAGAACCCGCAGGTGCTGGCCGCCATGCACGCCGCGCTTGATAGCTGCGGCGCCGGCGCAGGCGGCACGCGCAACATCTCCGGCACCAATCACCACCACGTCCTGCTCGAGCGCGAGGTCGCCGACCTGCACGGCAAGCAAAGCGCCCTGCTGTTCACCTCGGGCTACGTCTCGAACTGGGCGGCGCTGTCCACGCTCGGCCAGCACCTGCCGGATTGCATCATCTTCTCCGATGCCGGCAACCATGCCTCGATGATCGAGGGCATCCGCCACTCGCGGGCGGAAAAGCGGATATGGAAGCACAACGACGTCAAGGATCTGGACCGCCATCTCGCGGCAGCGCCCGCCAACGCGGCCAAGGTCGTCGCCTTCGAGTCGGTCTATTCGATGGACGGCGACATCGCGCCGATCGCCGATATCCTCGCGGTTGCCGAAAAGCACGGCGCCATGACCTATCTGGACGAGGTCCACGCGGTCGGCATGTACGGCCCGCGCGGCGGCGGCATCGCCGAGCGCGAGGGCCTGATGGACCGCATCACCCTGATCGAGGGCACGCTCGGCAAGGCCTTCGGCGTCGTCGGCGGCTATGTCGCCGGTTCGACCGCGCTGTGCGACTTCCTGCGCTCCTTCGCGTCCGGTTTCATCTTCACCACCGCCCTGCCCCCGGCGGTCGCGGCGGGCGCGGCGGCCTCGATCCGGCACCTGAAGCAATCCGATCTGGAGCGCGCGCGCCATCGCGACGCGGTCGCGGCCGTGCGCGCGCGGCTCGACCAGCTCGGGGTGCCGCATATGCACAATCCCAGCCACATCGTGCCGGTGATCGTCGGCAATGCCGCCAAGTGCAAATGGATCAGCGACATCCTGCTCGACCACTACGGGATCTATGTCCAGCCGATCAACTATCCGACCGTGGCGCGCGGCACGGAGCGCCTGCGCATCACCCCGACGCCGCTCCACACGGCCGCAGACATCGACCATCTGACCTCGGCCCTGTCGGAACTGTGGTCGCGCTGCGCATTGGCGCGCCAAGTGGCCTGACGCCGGCGCGACAGCCGCCGGCAACGGCCGATCGACGCTCTTGCCGCGGAACCTGAACGGCTATCTTTCCGGGCCTTCCTCGCGCGCGGCCTGCTCGGCCGCCGTGAGGTCGCCGTCGGTCTCGTCGATCAGGCGCTCGGCCTCGTCGCCGGATATGCCGGTCCTGATCGCGAGCGCTTCCTCGGCCAGCACGTCGCCCTTGGCCACGCGTCCCTTGTCGCGCCGTCGCGCCTTTGCGGGCGACGCCGTTTCGCCGCTGTCGTCAGTGCCATAGAGGGTTTGCGGGGCAGCGTCCTGCACATAGTCCATTTCGTCGCGGTCGAGCTCATCGATCGCCTGATGCCAATGCCGTTCATGATGGCCCTCAGGCCGGCCTTCCCGCTCCCATATCTGATAGGCGCGCTGCTGGATTTTCTCGTGACGATCGGTGCCCATATCGGCCTCCCTTGCTGGTCGGGGAAACGTTCGACCTTGCGGAACGATCCACACCCGGGACGAAACATTTTCGTTATCGCGCAGGCGCGAAATATGCCCGGCCGCCGGCAGGCCCCTGCACACGGCCGGATGTCCGGCTATCCCGGCCTGACCGTGCTGCGCCACACCATCGGAGCGTCGAAAACAATCCTGCGGTTCTCATCGTTCTCGCCGCTGCCCATAACGAGGTCGACCACGGTTGCAGCGATCCGCTCGATCGGCGGCGCAAAGGTCGTCAGCCCGTATGACGCCCACCCTGCCTGTTCGATGTCGTCGAAACCGATCACGCACAAATCCTGCGGCACGGCCAGGCCGAACTCCGTGCGGGCCACGTCGAGGAAGCCGCAGGCAATCAGGTCGGTGACGCAGAAGGCG
This sequence comes from Mesorhizobium hunchu, assembly GCF_040081975.1. Lineage (NCBI taxonomy): Bacteria > Pseudomonadati > Pseudomonadota > Alphaproteobacteria > Hyphomicrobiales > Phyllobacteriaceae > Mesorhizobium > Mesorhizobium hunchu. The sequence continues at coordinate 8,912 of NZ_JBEBMG010000018.1, read as the reverse complement.
CCGTCGGGCCGCTGCCGGCCGGCAAACAGGTGCCGCGCCGCATCCGCGCCGACATTGTAGCCTGTCGATCCCTGTCGCCAGACGATGACCTCGACCCCCTCACAGGCGGCGGCGGCGACAAATGCCTGCTCGCGCGCCAGCAGGCTGGGCGTGCCGGCCGCAGAACTCACCAGCGCCGGCTGGCGGCATCCCGCGCGCAGCAGGACATGAAGTGCGGCTTCGGCGGCTGCCGCATTGTTGTTTCCGATATTGTGCGGCCCGACCAGCCTGTCGTCGCGATTGATCAGGACCAGCCGCTGCCCGTTGTCCAGGCAGGTCCGGATCAGCGACTGCGGCGGCGTGCCGGACAGGACGACCGTCGCGTCGGCGCGGTAGTTCAGCGTCTGGCGCAGGGCTTCTTCGACATGATGCGCTGGCCCGGACGTGTTGAACACCATGGCGACCTTGCCGGCGTCGCGCAGATGCTGGGTGAGCGCGCGCAGCATCTTGCCCTGGTAGGGCGTATCGCTGTCGGCGACGGCAAGGCAGACGATCCCCGTCGTCTCGCGCATCAGCCCGCGTGCCAGATGGTTCACATGATAGCCGAGGCGCTCGGCGGCTTCGACGACGCGCCGGCGCGTCTCCTGCGAGACGCTGGCGCCCGGAGTGAAGGTGCGCGACACCGCGGAGCGCGAGACGCCCGCCAGTTCCGCGACCTGCTTGGCGCTTGCGAAAACCTTTCGAGTACCGCTCACAGCGCTGCCCCGGACAAACGATGGCAAGTCTTTGCACGCAAGTGCATAAACAGCAAGCGAACAGAAAGAATGTCCTGCCGCTATTGACAGCCCGGCCATAATGAAACAGCTTTGCACAGCCGTGCAAAAACTTCATTCTCCAGCTCGTCGGAATAGCCTGTGTCCGCAGAAGCCATGACAACCGCCAGCGAGGCGCCGCTTTCGAGCGAAGAACTGGACGAGCGCGAACGCCTATGCCGCGCCCTGCTCGGTTCGGCAGGCCGCATCGCGATGGACGGATATGCGAAGCTCGGCGCCGGCGGCCCCGTCGTGACCATGAAGGGGCCGCAGGATTTCCTTACCGAGACCGACGGACAGGTCGAGGAGCACATCCGAAAGACGATCGCGGCCGCCTTTCCGCAGGACGGTTTCCTCGGCGAGGAAGGCGGCGGCGCGGAGGCCAAGAGCATGTGGGTCGTCGACCCGATCGACGGCACCGCCAATTTCATGCGCGGCATCCCGCATTTCTGCATCTCCATCGCCTTCCTTCACAGCGGGCGCGTCGAGATCGGCGGCATCGCCAATCCCGCCAGCGGAGAAATCTATTTTGCACGGCGCGGACGGGGCGCCACGCGCAACGACCGCGAGATTCGCGTCGCCGATACCCGAGCCTTCGACCGCAGCATGATCGAGTTCGGCTGGTCGTCGCGCCTGCCGAACAGCCAGTATCTCGATCGCCTCGCCGCGGTCTGGGAACTCGGCGTCAATGTGCGCAGAAGCGGCTCCGGCGCGCTCGGTCTCGCCTATGTGGCCGACGGCCGTTCCGACGGCTACGCGGAGCTCCATATCAATTCATGGGATTGTCTGGCAGGATTGCTGCTGGTCAGGGAGGCCGGCGGCGTCTGCAACGATTTTCTTGACGGAGAGGGCCTCATGAACGGCAATCCCGTCCTCGCGGCCGCGCCGGGCGTGGCCGCCGGCCTGTCGCAGGCCACGGGCATCCCCTTGCCCGCCGACTAGACTTTTCGCGATCGACAACCAGGGAGGAAAACATGCGAAATAGAAAGAAGCGGTCGAGGATCGCGTCCACGCTTGGCCTGGCCGCTGCGGCGGCGCTGGGGCTGATCGGGCTCGCCGGACAGGTTCAGGCAGCCGACCGCAATCTGGTCATGTATTGCGGCGTGGACGAGGCCTGGTGCCGCGCCATGGCGACCACCTACCAGAAGGACACCGGCGTCAACGTCGACATGACGCGCATGAGCGCGGGCGAGATCTACGCCAGGCTCCGTGCCGAAAAAGCCAATCCGCAGGCCGACATCTGGTGGGGCGGCACCGGCGACCCCCATCTCCAGGCTGCCGAGGAAGGGCTGACGGAGGAGTACAAGTCGCCCGTCCTGCCCGAGCTGCGCGATTGGGCGCAGAAGCAGGCGGAGCGCGCCAAATACCGCACCGTCGGCATCTATCTCGGCGCGCTCGGCTACGGCTACAACGCCGACGATCTCAAGCAGCGCGACCTCAAGGCACCCGAATGCTGGGCGGACCTGATCAAGCCCGAGTTCGAGGGCGAGATCGAGATGGCCGATCCCAACTCCTCCGGCACGGCCTGGACGGCGCTGGCGACGATGGTCCAGCTCATGGGCGAGGACAAGGCGTTCGACTATTTCAAGCAGTTGAACAAGAACATGGCCGAATACACCAAGGCCGGCGCGGCTCCGGCTCTTGCGGTGGGCAAGGGCGAGACGCTGATCGGCATCGCCTTCCAGCACGACGTCATCAATGCGGCCAAGCAGAACCCGGCGGTCAAGGTGGTGTCGCCTTGCGAGGGCACGGGCTACGAGATCGGCTCGATGAGCATCGTCAAGGGCGCGAAGAACCTCGACGAGGCGAAGAAGTTCTACGACTGGGCCTTGTCGGTCGACGCGCAGAAGCTCGCCGCGCCGAACGGCAGCTACCAGATCCCGTCGAACACGAAGACGCCGGTTCCGCCAGAGGCTCCCGATCTCTCCAAGATCAAGCTGATCGACTACGATTTTGCCAAATACGGCTCGTCCGAAGTGCGCACCAAATTGCTGAAGCGCTTCACCGACGAAGTCCGCAACGGCGGCTGACCGCTGCCCGCTCGGCGTCGGCCGGATCGATTTCGGCCGGCGCCCCTTATCGCACGATCCCATGGCTGCGTATAACGCAGACAGGATGATGCCGTTAAAACAGAGCTTTACGGCGGAATGCTGATTCAGTTTGGCTGCAACTGGCTTTAGCGCCAGTCCGAATTGCAGAGGTTTGCGCATGGCACGGTCGATACCGGTGAAGGCGGACGCTTCCGCCGGCCAGGGCAACGCTGCCGGCTGGCTGGCCGTGGCGTGGCTGAGTTTCCTGGTCCTCCCCTGGTACAAGGTCGAAGGCGGGTTCTTTGCTTTCGACTGGCTCTCCAGGCCCTATAGCGCCACGCCGGCCGTGCTGGGGGGACTGAGCAGCGCACCGTGGCTGCTGCCGCTCGCCTTGCCGTTGCTTGCCGCCACCTGGTTTGTCTGGCGCCGCGATTTGCGAAGCCTTGCCTGGGTCGGAGCGGCGGGCCTTGCCTGGATGGCGGTCGAAGGCTTCTCCATCATCCACTCCGGCTGGGCCTTCTCCTGGCTGACGACGCTGACCGGCGATCCGGGTCCGAAGCAACCGGGAATGGGCTGGGGAGCGGTGCTCTACGCCGCCGCCATGCTGATGCTGACGGCGGCCTCCCTGGCAAGGCGCGGCTGGTGCAAGGGCGACGGCTTCGTGGTCGGAGCGCTGATGCTGGTGATCACCTCGCTCATCCTGTTCGTCGCCTATCCGCTGGTCTCCATCCTGTCCTCGGCGGTGAAGGACAATGACGGCAACGTCATGCCGTCGTTGTTCGCCGACAAGCTGTTCAACTCCAATATCTGGAGCCTCGGCTGCCTCTACGGCTCCGGCAATTGCGGCGTCGCCTGGAACACGGTCGCGGTGGCGACCCTGGTCGGGCTGCTGTGCACGGTGCTCGGTCTGGCGCTGGCGCTGATCGCGCTGCGCACGCAGGTGCGCGGCAAGTGGATCCTGCGCAGCCTGTCGATCCTGCCCATCATCACCCCGCCTTTCGTCATCGGCCTTGCGCTGATCCTGCTGTTCGGCCGCGCCGGCATCGTCACCAATTTCCTGTCGCACCATTTCGCTATCCCGCGCAGCCGATGGATCTACGGCATGGCCGGCATCACCATGGCGCAGGTGCTCGCCTTCACGCCGATCGCCTTCCTGGTGCTGGTCGGCGTCCTGCAGGGCGTCAGCCCCTCGATGGAAGAAGCCTCGCAGACCCTGCGCGCCAGCCGCTGGCGCACGTTCTGGACCGTCACCTGGCCGCTGATACGGCCGGGCCTGGCCAGCGCCTTCCTGATCTCCTTCATCGAGAGCATGGCAGACTTCGCCAACCCTCTCGTGCTGGGCGGCAACTTCAACGTGCTGGCCACGGACATCTTCTTCGCCGTCGTAGGCGCCGCGCACGACCAGGGCAGAGCGGCGGTACTGGCCATCGTGCTCCTGGTCTTCACGCTCGCCGCCTTCGTCATCCAGCGGCGCTGGATCGGAAAGCGCAGCTACGTCACCGTCTCCGGCAAGGGCGACGGCGGCGTGCCGGCGGCGCTGCCGCCGGTCTTGCGTATCGGCTGCTACGCCGCCACCCTCCCCTGGCTGGTGCTGACGGTGGTCGTCTACGTCATCATCCTGACCGGGGGCTTCGTGCAGTCGATCGGCCGCGACAACACGCCGACGCTCGAGTATTTCCTCACCGCCTTCGGCGTGACCAAGGGGGTGGACGGCTGGTTCCTGTCCGGCTCGGCATGGCCGTCGCTGACCATGACGATCGGCCTGGCGCTGGTGGCGATGCCGCTGACGGCGGCGCTGGGCATCCTCACGGCCTACCTGCTCGACCGGCAGAAATTCGCCGGCCGCACGCTGTTCGAGTTCCTGGCGATGATGAGCTTCGCCATCCCCGGCACCGTCGTCGGCATCAGCTACATCCTCGCCTTCAACGTGCCGCCGGTGCAGATCACCGGAACCGGGCTGATCATCGTCATCTCCTTCATCTTCCGCAACATGCCCGTCGCCATCCGCGCTGGTCTCGCCAACCTCAACCAGATCGACAAGAGCCTTGACGAGGCGTCGCTGACGCTCGGCGCGCGCTCCTTCGCCACGCTGCGCAAGGTCATCCTGCCGATCCTGAAGCCGGCGATCGTCACGGCCATGATCTATTCATTCGTGCGCGCGGTCACGGCGGTCAGCGCGGTCATCTTCCTCGCGACCGGCCGTTTCAACCTGGCCACCGTCTACATCGTCGGCCGCGCCGACGTCGGCGAATACGGCATCGCCATCGTCTATGCCGCGGTGATGATCGTCGTCATGATGGCGATCCTGGTCGGCATACAGGTGCTGGTCGGCGAAAGACGGCTGGGCCGCAGGTCCGCGGCGAGCGAGCCGGTGATGGCCTAAGGAGAGCGCTGAAACCATGGACGAAACGACAGTCCCCTTGAACTCCGCTGCCACGACGGAACCCGCCGTCCGCTTCGAAGCCGTCACCAAGAAATACGGGACGGTGACGGCGGTCGACAGCGTTTCCTTCGATATCGCGCCGGCGAGCCTCGTGACGCTGCTCGGCCCCTCCGGCTGCGGCAAGACGACGACGCTGCGACTGATCGCCGGGCTGGAACAGGCCAGCGGCGGCCGCATCCTGATCGGCGGCAAGGACGTCACCCTGCTTTCGGCGGCGGAGCGCGACGTCTCGATGGTGTTCCAATCCTATGCCCTGTTCCCGCACATGAACGTCATCGAGAACGTCAGCTACGGCCTGCGGTCCATGGGGCTCGGCAGGGCGGACGCGGAAGCCCGTGCCGCGGAGAAACTGGCCCTGGTCGGCCTGTCGGGTTACGAGAAACGGCAGCCGAGCGAACTGTCGGGCGGTCAGCAGCAGCGCGTCGCCGTCGCGCGGGCGATCGTGCTGGAACCGCAGGTGCTTCTCTTCGACGAGCCGCTTTCCAACCTGGACGCCAAGCTGCGCCGGCGCGTGCGCGAGGAAATCCGCGACCTGCAACAGGCGCTGAAGCTGACGGTCGCCTATGTCACGCACGACCAGGAGGAGGCGATGGCCGTCTCCGACCGCATCATCGTCATGAACGGCGGCAGGATCGCGCAGGACGGAACGCCGAGCGAACTGTACAACGAGCCGAGCAGCCGTTTCATCGCCGACTTCATGGGCGACGCCAACCTCATCCCGGTCTCGGTAGGCGGAACCGACAGTCAGCAGGCCGAGGTGAAGATCGGCCGGGCGTCGGTGCGGATCAGGCGCCGGGCCGTTGCCAACGGCGAAGCTCTCCTCGCGGTGCGTCCTCATGCGATCCGCATGACCGCCGGCGCCAGCAGCGCCGACACGCTGTCGGGCACCGTGCTCAAATCGACCTATCTCGGCAACCACATGGAATATCGCGTGCGATTGGCCGATCCTGACACGGAACTGTTCGTTTCCTCGCCCGATACGCAGAACCCGATCGCCGACGCGAGCGCGGTTTCCGTCGTCATCAATCCGGCGGACGCGGTGCTGATAGGCGACTGAACGGGCGCGGCGCCGGCAAGGCGGCGGACATGCCTCTCAGCGGGCGTTGTATTTGGCGTCGACCTGGTCGATGGCATCGACGTTGCCGGCCGAGCGGCCCTGCGGGTCGAAGGTTTCCTTGAGATACGCGTCGGCGATCGCCTTGGCCAGTTCCGGCCCGATCACGCGCGCGCCCATGGTGATGATCTGGGCGTTGTTGGAAAGCGCCGCACGCTCCGCCGAATAGGTGTCGTGCGTCAGCGCCGCGCGGATGCCCGGCACCTTGTTGGCCGAGATGCACACGCCGATGCCGGTGCCGCACACCAGGATGGCGCGGTCGTATTTGCCGGCGAGCAGGTCGTTTGCCACGCGATCCGACAGATTGGCGTAGAACGGATCAGGCCCGGCCTCGGTGCGCGATACTTCCGAGACCTCGTGCCTGTCCTTCAGATGGTCGGCGAGAATTCTGGCCAGCCCTTCGCCGGCGCTGTCCCCTGCGATTGCGAGTTTCATGATCGTCTCCTTCAGTTCGAGAGTGTGGCGGCGCACCTGCCAAGGATGTCGAGATAGCCCTCGACGGCCCATGCGGAGCGGCCGATGAACAGCCCGTCGATATGCGGACAGGCGATGAGTTCGGCGCAGTTGCCCGGATTGACCGAGCCGCCGTAGAGGCAGGGCACGCGCCGGCCGAGCACGTCTTCGGCAACGGCGATGATCTCCGCCTGCCGGGCGTCGGCATAGTCCGGGCTCGCCGGCATTCCATTGGCGCCGATCGCCCAGACCGGCTCGTAGGCGAACAGGAGCGGCCGGCTCTTCTGCTTTTCATCAAGCTTCGACAGCGCGCCGCGCACCTGGGCTGCCAGCACCTCGGTAGCATGGCCGGCCTCCCGCTGGGCAAGCGTCTCGCCGATGCAGACGAGCGGAACGAGGCCGTGGCGGACGGCCGCTTCGGTTTTCAGCCCCACGGTCTCGTCGGTCTCGCCGAAATATTCGCGCCGCTCGGAGTGCCCGAGCTCGACCATGTCGAGGCCACAGTCGGTGAGCATTACGGGCGAGATCTCGCCCGTCCAGGCGCCGTCGTCGGCCCAGTGCATGTTCTGCGCTCCGACCTTGACGGTGGTTTCGGTCAGCATCGCCTTGACCTCGCGCACCGCGGTAAAGGGCGGGATGACGAAACGCTGGATGCGCGGATCGCCCTGCGGATCGGCCAGCAGCCCTTCGGCGAACACGCGCGCCTCGGCCAGCGTCTTGTTCATCTTCCAACTGGTGCCGATCCAGATTTTTTTGGGCTGTGTCATGCGGCAGTCATCCCGTCTCGCTGGCCAAGACTCATGCCGTCGGCTCGTCGATGACGGGGCCCTTCGATCGCGCGCCTTTCGGCATCGCGCCCATCGCCTCGATCTTTTGGAGGCCGCCGATCTTTCGACATCTGCAATCTTTCCTTGCGTATTTCCGCGTCTTCACCGGCCGGTTCAGGCCGACAGGCCTTGCGCGCCGGTATCGATATGGGGTGCCCAGAAGGCAATGCTTTCGGCGATCTGCGGGATGACCTGCCGATCATCCGGCTCCCGCTCCTTGAAGCTCAGTTCCAGGCAAATCTCGTTGTCGACGGCCCCGCCGTCCGCCAGGGCCTTCAGCAGCGGTCCGGGCTGGATGCGGCCCCTGTCGTTGAACGCCGCGGTGAAAGGCCGATGCCCGCCCTTGTCCATCAGGCTTTGCTTGATGTGGATGATCGGCGACACCTTCGGCACCGCGCGTGCCCAGGCATAAGGATCGTAGTCGTCCGGGTCGGCGCTGGTCACGTCGCCATGGTCGATATCGGCCATCATCCACATCGGCACCGCCATATCGGCCCTGGTCAGCCGGTCCTGCAGCCTCAGGCATTCGGCGATCGTCTCGCCGAATTCGCGCCCGATGCTCATCGGTTCCCAGAAGACGTAGCGCAGGCCGGCGGCGCCGGCGTGCTCCGCCACCTCTTCCCAACAGTCGACGGCGATCCGGATGAGCTCCTCTCGCCGGGCCGGATCGTCATAATCCCGGAAGGTGAAGATGGCGAACTGGGTGCCGACGGAGACGCCGCCGAGTTCGGCGATGATGTCGGCGAAGGTCTTGAACCAGTCGACGTAATAGCGGCGCACGTCGCGGTCGGGATGGCCGAAATGGTTGAGACGCCCGTAAGGTCCCGTCATGCCGCTGGTGACGCGCACGCCGGTGCGCCGCAAGGCCGCCGTCATCTGCCGCGTCAGCCGCCGGATCACCGGCGCCGGCCAGCTCGGATTGATGAACTCGTGCGTCAGTTGCAGGTCGCGGATCTTCAGGTCGCGCGCGACCGTGTCGATCAGATCGTCCGGATCGGCGAAGCGATTGACCAGCGGATTGGTGTTCAGCGAAAGCGTCAGTGGCATTCCGTATCGGCCCGCCTGCGTGTTGTTGATAGTCGCTTTGTCATTCACGCGGCCTCTGCGAGATGCTCGGCCTCGAACCATGATGCGAAGGCGCGGCGTTGGGCATCTGTGAGGTGGAGGTGGTGCTTGGTGCGCCGGTAGAGGATGTCGTCGGGCGTGCGCGCCCACTCCCTGGCGACAAGATAGCGCACCTCCGCCTCGTAGAGC
>NZ_JBEBMG010000017.1:0-55764 GCF_040081975.1 Mesorhizobium hunchu | reverse complement strand
ATCGCCTCACCCATCACTGCCACATCCTGGAGACCGGAAACGACAGCTTCCGCTTCAAGAACAGCTCCGCCCAGACCACACCAACAAAGAAGGAGAAAGCACCCACCTTGACCAAAACCTAAGACCCAAACCATACATGAAGGCGGGTCACTTCTCGGCGAAAATCCCGGGTCAGCTCTCAACGGAAATCAACACCTTGTCGGCCAAGAGCATTGCGCCCTCTGGAAGATCAGCGATGAGGTCTTCCGCCGAGGCGATGTCGCTCTTCTGACCTGCGGACAGCGTCAGTTTTATCGGCCTGCCCTGCGCATCGACAAGGGCGTGGATTTTGGTTGTCAGTCCGCCTCGGGAACGACCGAGACAATGATCTCGATCCCCCTTTTTGCCGTCGCACCCTGCTGGTGGACGCGAACAACAGAAGTGTCGATCATCTGCACCTTGCGATCGTGGGCTTTGGTGATGGCATCCATCAGGCGATCCCCGACACCTGCTTTTCGCCATCGAACGAAGCGATTGTAACAAGTGGTTCGCGGGCCGTAGCGCTCGGGCAGATCGCGCCATGGCGCACCGGATCGCAGCACCCAAAAGATGCCATTGAGCACCCGCCGGTCGTCGACACGCGGCACGCCTCGCGGCTTGTTGGGCAACAACGGCGCAATCATGCGCCATTCGAAGTCAGTCAGATCGTATCGGCTCATGATGAGCCTGAATCAGATTTCACCGAAGTAGGAAAGGCATAGTCGGGGAAGTGGGCAACGCGTAGCCTCATTCGGCCAGCCGACGCGCCAACTCTTTCTCAAGATTGTATAGGCGGCTTGTCCTGAGTTTCCGAAGGGACGAACTGAGGTGAGGCAATGTTTGAAGCTGCGAACGCACGCGAGCAATCTCCCGGCGGAGCCCTTCATTGTCATAACTGTCAGGCTTGTTGCCTCTGTCCTTCGTCCTCGTTCCCAACGTCTCACCTCAGCAAACGCGACCTTTTCGGTGATCGCAGCTTACCGGCGGCAGCGGCCGCTTTCTACCCAATCGCAGCCATTCCCATTTATGAGTTCACGGCCTAGGATTTCAAATTGTGAGCGAACTTTTCCGCCGAATTTAAAGCTGCAATATCCACGCCTGTTTGGAAGCCAAGTTGAGACAGGTGCTGCACCAACGAGCCGGTCCGCAGATTGCCGGCCGCCCCAGGCGCATAGGGGCATCCGCCAAGCCCGTCAGCCGCGGCGTCGAATGTTCGAACTCCAAGAGCCAGTGCGACATCGACATTCGCTAAGGCACCGCCGAACGTATCGTGGAAGTGGCATGCTATGCGATCTGGTGGCAGCTTGGCGACAACCCGCTCGAGCATCGCCTGCACACGTGCAGGCGATCCTCGCCCCAACGTATCCGCCACCGCAACCTCATCGCAGCCGAGTTTATCCAGCGACGAGACCACAGCCTCCACGGCATTCGGTTGAATCTCTCCTTCGAAGGGACAGTCAGTTGCGCAGGACACGTAACCTCTGACGCGTAGGCCGGCTTTATGCGCAAGTGCGAGCACCGGCCTGAAGCGATCCAGGCTTTCGGCGACGCTACAATTGATATTTTTCCTCGCAAACGTCTCCGAAGCGCTTGTAAAGACCGCCAATTCGTGTGCGCCCGCAGCGATTGCGTTTCTTGCGCCGTATTCATTGGGAACAAGAGCCGAGTAAACAACTCCCGGCCTTCGCACAGCGCCCTGCATGACCGCGTCGTGATCAAACATTTGTGGCACCCATTTCGGTGAGACGAATGCCGTCGCCTCGATAAATCGAAGCCCGGCCTCAACCAGCAACTCGATCAGCCGAAGCTTGTCCGCCGTCGCGATAATCGACTTCTCATTCTGCAACCCGTCACGCGGGCCTACTTCCACGATCGAGATCTCGTCGCCCGACATCAATGCACCGCGGCGTACATGATACTTTCCTCGGTGGCGTCTTCGATCGACATTTCTTCCACGATGCGTCCTTGTCGCGCCACCAGAATGCGGTCTGAGATGGAGAGAATTTCCGGCAGATAGGACGAAACGACCACCACCGCTGCGCCGGCATCCGCCAAATCCCGGATCATTGCGTGTATCTCGGCGATCGCACCCACGTCGACCCCACGTGTCGGCTCGTCGAAGATGATGATATTGGGCGCTTGTATAAGGCTTTTCGCTATGACTACCTTTTGCTGGTTGCCACCAGAAAGTTCGACCACGCGAGCATCGGCGCGGATCGTGCGAATGGTGAGCTTTTCCAGCCAGCCGGCAGCCTCGCGGCGCGCCTGCGCCATCGAGACCACGCTGATTGGATTGGCGCCTTTGGCCAACTTGCCGAAGAAGATGTTTTGAGAAATGCTCATCGTGTCGAAGATCCCGTCGAGTTTGCGGTCTTCGGTAATATAGGCAATGCCCTTGTTCACAGCCTGGCGGGGCACGGAGAATCTGACACTTTCTCCATTCAGCTTGACGCGCCCACCATGGAAGAAATCGCGCTTCAGGACGCCGGCCGCGATCTTCATCATTTCCGTGCGCCCCGCGCCGACCAGACCGAACATTCCAGTAATCTGGCCTGCGAATACCGACAACGTCGCGCTGCGAACCGTCTTGCCCATAGAGACGTTTTCAAGTGCGAGCGCCTTTGCGCCGGCCGGTCGCGCAGTGCGTTTGGCCTGCTCCCCGTACAGCTCATCTTTTAACTGCCGACCGACCATCGCCTGGACGATGCGGTCGCGCGTGAACATGGCGGCGGCGTCAGTTGCCACCAATTCGCCATCGCGCAGGACGCTGATCCGGTCCGCGATGGCCAGCGCTTCTTCCAGCGCATGGCTGATGAAAATGATTGAGTTGCCGTCCTGTTTCAGGCGTTCGACGAGCGCGAAGAAATGCTGCTTTTCTTCCGGTGTCAGTGTAGCCGTCGGCTCGTCGAAGATGAAAATCCTAGCATTGCGCTGCACCGCGCGGGCGATCTCCACCATCTGCTTCTTGGCAGCGCCGAGCGACGAGACGAGCGCGGTCGGCTCGACGTGAAAGCTTAAGCGCTGGAGCTGCTGCTGCGCCTTGATGTTGATGCCGCGCAGGCGGTTGAAGAAGTTTTCTTCTCCCAGGAACAGGTTCTGCGCCACCGTCATCGACGGGATCAGGTTCGTTTCTTGGAAAACCATCGCGACGCCGTGTCCCAGTGCGTCGATCGGAGACGAGAAGCTGCGTGCCTTTCCTTCAACGAACAGCTTTCCCGACGTAAGCGGATAAAGGCCCGCAAGCACCTTGGTCAGCGTCGATTTGCCCGCGCCGTTCTCGCCGAGAAGTGCATGAACTTCGCCTCTGGCAAGCGTGAAGTTGACATTCCGAAATGCAGGGACATTGCGAAACGACTTGGTCGCGTTGCGGAATTCGACAATCACCTCGCTCACGTCATCTCCTCCAGCGGCAGGCGCAGCAAGGCACCCGCGCCCCGCGCGGCGATGTAGAGGTGGCCGTCCCATTCAAGGATCGAGGCAATGCCGTGCATGTGACCATCAGCGCGAGAATGATAGCTGCTGACGGGCTGTAACTGCGCGTCCAGGTGAACCACCAAACCGTAGCTGCGTGATGGCGCCCATGGCTTCATGATCCCCATTTGCCGCACCGATCCGGATTGCAGGGGCTGGTCGCCATTCGCATGGTCACGAAAATCCGGCCCTATCCAGCTCTCTTGGGCAATGGTTGCCATCATCTCTCGCCGATAGTCGTCCTCGCGCAGAACCAACTCCGTCAGCTGTCGCCGCGGCGCAAACAAAGCCAGCCAAAAGCCGCCGTCGGATGCCGGACTGATCCGTGCCGGATAGGCCGGCAACTCACCCAGCATCACACGCGCTAACCCGCCGGCTGGCGGCATCGCCAAAAGCCGGTGCCTCCAGCTCTCGGAAACAATCAACTCACCGTTCGCGGCTATCTCAATGCCGTAAGGAAATGCCAGGGCATCACGAACAACCCGCGCTTCACCACTGGCGATATTGACGCTCACCACCCCACCTGACGCGCCGCGGCTCATCAGATCGCGCTTCCATTCGGTCCAGGGATGATGGCGCGAACCTACCGTCACCAGCAACTCGTTTTCCGACCGGAACAAGGCCGCGGTGATGCAACCATTGGCGTCGCCCAGATTGCGCGAATGCCATGCGCCGCCTGCGCAAATCTCGAGACCGCGTCCCTCGACGCCTACCGCGAGCACGCCGCCGGGCGATACGGCCACAGCTGTAATATGCCCTTCGAAGCTGCGAATTGGCGCGGTTTGCCATCCAGCGGGATCTACCGAAAACAAGGTGTCTCCGCTGCTGCAGATCAGGCGTGCGCCGTCAAGCGCCAGATTATCTATCTGCGGCAGGTGTAAAAGCCGTTCGGCGGCATCCAGCCGGCTATTGGGTTTGAGCTTGCCATCGAGGGGAGGGATGCTCAGCGCATCATCCTCGCTGCGGCCGAACCACTTGGCAAAGCGTGACCAGATCGTCATCAGGCCTGCCCCCAGTAGTCGCGCTGGGCAGTCCAGTCGGGATCGGCGTTGGGTAGTTTCACCCGACCGATGCGATTGTTTGAGACGCCGCCGAGATAGAGATACCCCTTGTGTTCGCAGCTAGAGGTGATCGACGGATGGTTCTTGCCATCCCGGTCCCATAGGACGTCGAGGAGTTCGCCTGTTTCTGAGATCTGGACGATACAGCCGCGATTGACGTTCGGAAACAACCATTCGTCCGCCGCGATCCTTCGTGCCATGCGGCGGCGAAAGGCGGGCTTGCGCATCGCCAGATCGAAGGTCGATGTCCGCAGACCGAGCAAGGCCACCCAAAAGGTTCCCTTCGAGCCGCGGTTGATGTTGTCGGGATAACCCGGCAAATTCGAGACGAATACCTCGCGCGTACCCTTCTTCGGTCCGTCGAACCAATAGCGGGAAATCCGGCACGCCCAGGTTTCGGCAAACAGCAGCGACTGGCCGTCGCGGCACATTGTGATGCCGTTGGGAAAGACCAGGCCGCGCAGGACGGTTGTGGTCCGGCCCGTGTTCGGGTCATGGCAGATCAGTCGTCCGTTGCCGCGACCTTCAAGGGCGTCGGTGACCCAATCCGCCATCTCGTATCGGATGGTCGCCTCGCTGAAGAAGATGCGTCCATCGGCTGCGATGTCGAGATCGTCGGGCAGACGCAGACGTGAATCGTCGATCACCGACACAAGGCTGCGGTTGGTCTCGTCGGTGATGCGAGCGACCGAGCCACTGGGGCTGACGCGATAGACCCCCATGCCGCCGACGCAGGTCAGCAGGTTCCCGTGGCGGTCGAAGGCAAGCCCGAGCGGATGTCCGCCAATGCGGGCGAAGATTTCACTGCGGCCATAGTCCGGCGCAAAAAAACGCACGATCGTGCCATGCCGCGTGCCGGTATAGAGGTTGTCGTCGGCATCGAGTACCACATCCTCCGGACCTTCCACGACGCCAAGACCAATCGGCTCGACCACGCCCAGGCGGTCGTTAAGTGCGTAAGGGTCATCCTGGCGCTCCGGGCGGGCAGGCAGCGCCAGATAGGTCGGCGAGACGTAGACTTTGGAGAGGATCTTGCCGCGGTTCTTCACCCATTTGGCGTCGAACAGCACAGCGAGGATCAGGATCAATCCCAAGACAAGCTGATTGACCGAGCCCGGCGTCGACATGCGGATCAGGCCGTTGGTCAATATCAGCACCAAAAGGGCACCAACGATGGCGTTGCCAACCGATCCGCGACCGCCGCCCAACGAAACGCCGCCGAGCACGACAGCGGTCAGGACGGAAATCTCCATGCCGATCCCCGTGTCGGCTCCCGTCGAGCCGAGACGCGCCGAAAACAAAAAAGCGGCGATCGCGACCAGCACACCGGACGAGGCATAGGCAAGACAGACGGTGCGCTTTACGTCGATGCCTGCGTTATAGGCGGATTTGCGTGCGCCTCCCACGGCGCGCAGACGCCAACCTGGGCGCAACCGCGACAGCGTCATGTGGATGATCAGGGCAATTGCCGCAAAGATGAGGAACGATACCGGAAATCCGTACAGAGTGCCGAACCCAAGATAATCCCACAATGTTGATTCAGGCGTATTGCCAACGATGGCGCTCGCCAGCCGAGGAAAGATGATGTCGTAGACGGCACGGTAGATCACCAGAGTGACCAGTGTCGTGATGAAAGCGCGGAGGCGCAGATAGCCGATCAAGAGGCCATTGAGCGTCCCGCAGATGGCGCCTGTACCCAGCGCCATGACAAGCGATACGCCGAGCGGCAGACCAAGAACGTTCATGCCGATAAGCGATGCAAGCACGCACAAGGCAAACGTCGACCCGACTGAAAGGTCGATGCCGCCTGACATCACCACAATGGTCAGCGCGAGTGCGACCAGTCCGAACTCGGCTAGTTGCCTGGACAGATCGGCCACATAGGCCACAGTGAAGATGCCTGGCACGAGAACGGCCATGGCCAGCAGCACCACAGCGAGCGCCGCCACGGGAATAGCGCTGTCGATCCAGCTCTTCGACAGGATTTCTCCGACCAGACGGCCGGAGAAAAACCGATAGCGCAACCGGGTGAGCGCATCGCTGTTTGTCATGAGCAGCGCTGCCTTACTTCAAATCGTCCAGCGTCCAGCAATTGCGCTGGTTCACATTGTCCTTGGTGATCAGCGTCAGCGGGTTGAAGTACATGGTCTTGACTTCGCCGGCGGGGCTGTCGGACATCAGAAGCCGGGCGATCTCCTGGTTGAGCAGGTCACCCTGAAGGGGCACGTTGTAGCTGATATAGAGGTTGAAGAGGCCGTTCTTGACGTTCTCGCAGCCGACCTGGTTGCCACCACCGGAGGTTACGAGAAACACCTGGTCGCTCTTGCCGGCTTCCTTAATGGCAGATGCGGTGCCGGTATCCTGATTGTCCCAGATTCCGATCGCGCCGCACAGATCGCCGTGCTGCTGCAGCACGGTCGCCATGATCGAGCGTGCCTTCTCGGGATTGTATTCGGTCGCCTGCTGCGACACGACCTGGATAGCAGGATGAGCGTCCAGAACCTTGTAGATGCCGTCCAGCTGGAACACGTCGGAGGCGGCGGTGGGGACGCCGGTATCGATTGCGACCTTGGTCGAAATGCCCTTGCCGGCATCGCACTTGTCGACGATCGCTTCGGCGGCCTTCTCGCCGATTTCGGTCCAATCGGCGCCGACATAGGAGTCGGTCGTCGTGTTCGATTCCAGATTGATCTGAATGACCTTGATGCCGGCGGCCTGAGCCTGTTTGAGCAAGCGGGCATAGGACTGGATGTCAGGATTGTGGACAACCATCAGATCCGGCTTTTCCGAAATCAGCGACTGGATCGCCTTGGTGCCCGCGTCCGTGCTCCACGCCGGATCCCTGATCTCGAACGAGTAGCCAAGTCGCGCAGCCTGCTTCTTCATCTGCGCAGCCCAACCCTCGGTCAGGTCGAAGCCCATCGAGAGCGGCACGAAGACAACCTTCTTGTCTTTCAGCGCCGTGTGGAAGGTGGTGCTGCGCGGGTTTTCCAGACCCTTGTCCTGCGCGTGCGCAACCGAAAGCCCAACTGCGATCGCGACCGCGGCGGCCAATGCCTGAACGAGTATTTTGATCTTCATGGTTTCCTCCCAGATGAATGAAGCGGTCTTTCCTACAGATCACCCTGCTGCGAGGTTTGCTCGTCGCGAGGGTTGACCAGGGAATCGACGACGATGGCCAGCAACAGCACCACGCCTTTGACGAGGTTCTGGATCGTGTAATCGATGTTCAAGATGGTCATGCCGTTGAGCAGGATGCCGACGAAGACGGTACCAAGAACGACATTGCGCACGCTGCCATGGCCGCCGTTGAGGCCGATCCCGCCCAGTACCACGACCAGCAAAATGTCGTAGATCATGGTCGAATTGAACAAGCGGGCATTGATGGCGGCGGCCGAGGAGGCAAGGATCAGGCCGGCGAGATAGGCGATAAAGGCGCTGATTGCATATTGCGCGACGACCATGAGCCGCGTCGGCAGGCCGGTCACGCGGGCTGTGTTGGGGTTGTTGCCCATGGCGTAGGTGGTCCAACCGAAACGGGTGCGGCTCAACACCAGTTGCATCACGATGCACAAGACAGCGAAGGCGATGATTGTGATGGGGATGCCGAAGAGACTGCCCTGTCCGATTAGCCGGAACCAGTCGGTGTCAGGCGGCACGTTTTGCATCTCCAGTGTAAAGAAGAATGTGCGGCCGGTTCCATAGATGACGGATCCAGCCGCCAAGGTCGCAAAGATGGGCGGAACATCACCAAACGCAATCAGCGTACCGATGCCTACCCCAGCCAGCAGTGCAAATCCGGCACCGATCAACAATGCGATTTCGAACGGATAACCCGCGCGGGTGATAACGAACGCCCATGAGACCGAAACCACCATCACCGCGATCATCGAGACATCGATGCCGCGTGCGATCACAACCAGTGCCATGCCGAGCGCGAGAATGCCGAGGATTGAGACGCTTCGCACCAGCACCAGGAGATTACCGGCGCTGAGAAAGCTTGGAAGCAGAACCGAAAACACCACGAATGCAACCAAGGCCAGCAGGAAGACAATGCCTTCCTGGCTTCGCAAAAGCCGCTCCACCCACGCCTTTGAACCCGCTTCCCTGCCAGCCGCGCTGCTCATTCTCCGGATGCCCCGTTACGCATGGTTTCAAGCAGTTCCCTTGCGCGATCGACGCGAACATCGTGCGTGCGCGCGAGTTCGCCAGCAATCTGGTCGATCTCCTCGCCGCTGGCGCCGGCAACAATCGCGATATTGCGCGCGTGCAGCGCCATATGACCTTTCTGGATCCCTTCCGTCGCCAATGCGCGAAGGGCGGCCATGTTTTGTGCCAGACCGACCGCTACGGTCACCTCTGCGAGTTCCTGAGCGGTTTGAACGCCAAGAACCTTCAGTGCCGCACGGGCGGCCGGATGCGTCTTGGTGGCGCCGCCGACGAGACCAAGCGCCATCGGCATTTCCAGTGTCCCTACCAAGGCCCCGTTCTCGCCGATCTCCCAGTTGGAGAGCGACGTATATCGGCCGGACCGCGCAGCCCACACATGGGCCCCGGCCTCTATGGCGCGCCAGTCATTGCCGGTAGCGACCACGATGGGATCGATGCCGTTCATGATACCTTTGTTGTGGGTGGCGGCGCGATAGGGGTCGACAATCGCGAAGGCGCAGGCTTCGACAATGCCACGCGCGATGCGCTCACCCGAATAGGCGCTGTTCGCGAGCGCCTCGGGTGTTACCGACACCATGGCGCGCGCCAGACGCAGATCGGCGAAGTTCGACAGAATGCGCAGCCGAACGGCGCCACCCGCAATCTGCTCGATCATCGGCGCGACCGCTTCGGCCATGGTATTGACGGTGTTTGCTCCCATTGCGTCGCGCACATCAACCAAAAGGTGCAGCGCAAGCATGGGACCGGCAGGCGTCTGCTCGAAGATATGGACTTCGATGTCCTGGCAGCCGCCGCCGAGCGAGACCAGCAATTTGTCCTTGGCGTTCGCGGCTGCGATGATCGCCTCGCGTTCGCGCAGCAATCTGGCACGTGCCCCGTGCAGATCGCGCACGTCGATAATCTGCACCTGTGCCCGCATAATGGGCCCGGTGCTCGACGTTTTAAACCCGCCACAGTCGCGCGCAATGCGCGCCATATAGGATGCAGCCGCGACAACGGAAGGCTCTTCGACCGCCATGGGGATCAGGTAGTCGCGACCATTGACGGTGAAATTGGTTGCCACGCCGATTGGCAATTCGAACGTGCCGACGACATTTTCGATCATGCCATTTGCCAGTGGAATTGGCAGACCGCCGCCGCTCAAGGCGGCGCGCTCCTGCGCGCTCAACGACACGGCGTCGGCCACCCGGCCAAGCCTGTCGGCGGGCGTCAGGTTGCGAATGTTTTCCAAACGCGAGTTGACGGCGGAACGGGTCCCACCCGATGCCAAGTCGACCAAGCATTTCCTCCCAGGACGCAAACTTCCTCTTGCACACAATCAGACAGATTTCGTACCCTTGTAAAAGGTACAGTTTTTGAAAAATCGAAGAAATTGTACCTCTTAGAGGAGCAGGCATGGCCGAATTGATTTCCCCGAAAAAGGGGGAGACCCTCGTGGAGGCGGTCACCGATCGGCTACAGCGCGATATCGAGCAGGGCATCCTGCCCGCCGGGTCGAAGTTGCCCTCGATACGGCGCGCGGCATTACAGTTCGGGATGTCGAAGAACACGATTGTCGATGCCTATGCGCGGTTGGTCTCCAGCGGGCATGCATCGGCGCGCCCGGGATCCGGTTTTACCGTCTAAGCTTTAAGCGGCGAGCGCCGGCGCCCCCGCCACGTCACGGAAGCGGTCGACATCGCGTCGCTTTTGAGCGCACAGCTGGAGCAGGATTTCGAAGTTCGCGTCGGCGATGGCCGTCCTCCGGCATCGTGGACCGAAGGATCGGAGATCAAGCGCTATCTCGGCATTCACGCACGCACATTGTCGGCCGACTCCGATGCGTACGGGTCTGCAATGGGACATCTTCCATTGCGCCAACTGCTGGCACGGCGCCTCGTCTCGCAGATGATCGAGGCCGGTCCCGACAGTCTCTTACTGACGTTCGGGGCCAATCACGCCCTTGACCTTATCATCCGCGCATTGGTCTCGCCGGGTGACACAGTCTTCGTCGACGATCCGGGCTATTATCCGCTGTTTGCCAAGCTCAAGCTTGCGCGTGCCAACGTGGTGGGAATCCGGCGCACGCCAGATGGACCGAGCGTGGAGGATTTTACGGCGAAAACCGACGCGCTGCGGGGAGGGCTTTTTTTTACCCAGTCGATCGGACACAACCCGACCGGCGGCTCGACCACCCTGCCGTTTGCGCATGCCATTCTCAACATCGCCGCCCGAAACCGGGTGATCGTCGTGGAAGACGATCCTTTCGCCGACCTCCCGATTGTCGGCGAAGACTGCCGTCTCGCCCGCCTCGACCAACTGGAGAACGTCATCTTCGTGGGCACCTACTCCAAGACACTGTCGGCGAGCCTTCGCTCCGGGTTTATCGCTGCACGGCCGGATCGGATCGCGGCACTGGCTGAGCTGAAGATGCTGACCACGGTCAACAGCTCCGGCCATATCGAATCTTTGATCCACCGGGTGATTGGCGACGGGCATTATGACCAGCACCTCAAGCGCCTTGGTCGCCGCATTCAGACCGCGGCGGCGCGCGTGAGGGGCAATCTGACAAAGGCTGGAATGCCGATCTTTTCTGATCGTACGGAGGGCTACTATCTCTACATGCAATTGCCGCCGGCCGTGGATGATATCGAACTGGCAAGGCGCGCTGCCAAGAAGGGACTGTTTATCGCGCCTGGCAGTTTGTTCTGCATCGACAAATCGAGCCGTCTGGCAAAGGGAATACGCGTGAACGTCTCGCGGGCAGACGATGATCGATTCTACAGCTTCGTCTTGAGCGAGATGGCGTAGTGGCACCAAGCGCAACCATCCCTGAACGAGAACGATGACGCCCACGCGCATTGCCGTACAGAATGTAGCCCCAGTTGCGCACAGACCCGCCTTCGGCACCGTGCGTGGCGGGAATTCGCCCTCAAAATGTGGACGTCGACCTTAGCGGCGACAACAGCACACGGTTGGCGCGAAGAACTTCGTCAATTCAATATATCCTCGACCACACTGTCGACGACCTCGTGAAGGCCGCTTGCCTGGAAGGAGAGGCGGTTTCCCGATCCTACATTGCTCGCCATGGCGATCGTCAGACCGCTGTCCGGATCATGTTGCATGACGCAGACATAGCCCGGGATGCTGCCCTGGTGGCCGTAAAAGGCGCGGTCGCCGTAGCTGCTGAGGAACAGGCCGGCACCAGTCTCGCGCATGCGCGTGCCGGGGAAGGAGACGGTTGCGCGCGAGCCGAACATCTCGTCAAACCATTTTGGCGCAATGACCTTGCCTGCGAACAGGCCGCGCATGAAGCCGACGAGATCGGCGGGCGTGGCGATCATGTCGCCGCAACCGTAGGCACCTGAATAGGGGAAGGTGTCGGAGGAATCCTGCAGTTCTTCCGAATAGGGCAAGACCCCTTCCATGCGCCACATCTCGCCACCTGCCGCCAGCGCGGTGGAAGCATTTTCCGGGGGAGGGGGACGGTGATAATAGCCGCGCACCAGCCGTTCGGCGGGAAACGACTCGCTGGCGGGCGACCAGGTATCGCGCAGACCGAGCGGCTCGAGCACCACCTGCCGCACATAAGCGCCGAGGGGCAGGCCAGTGACCTTCTCGATCAGCAGACCAGCCAGGACGTAGCCGGTGTTGTTGTAGACGGCGGTGCCGCCCGGTGCTTTCTGCCCACCCGCCTTGAAGGCGATGTCGACCAGGTCCCACGGCTTCCACACCCGGCCGGGATCCATCGGGATGTCGTATTCGAATTCCGGCAGGCCGCTGCGGTGGTTGACCAGTTGCCGGATGGAGATCTTGTCTCCACCCGGCAGGTCGGGGAACCAGCCGGCAATGGGCGCGCCCAGATCGATCTTGCCGTCCTCTGCCAGCCGCACCAGGGCGGCGGCGACGAAGGTCTTGGTGCAGCTGCCGATCTTGAAAAGCCTGTCGGGCGTGACCGGCATGCCGTCGCGACGGTCCGCCACGCCGGCCGTTGCGGTCTCCACCGGAGCGGTTGCGTCAGAGAAGGCCAGTGAAGCGCCCACCGCGCCCCGCTCGATATAGTCGGCCAGCAGGCCGCGGATTTCGTCTGCCTTGCGGGTCATCCGGCCTGTCCTATTCGGCAATGTCGACATGGGCGAAGTTCTGCCGGCCGAACGGGTCGAGAACGTAGTTCAGCACGCTCTTGCGCACCGGGATCGAGACGACGGAATGGGCGATCGGCTCCAGCGGCACCTGCTCCTTCAAGATGTCCTGAGCCTTGCGGTAGATGTCCGCGCGCTCAGTGGCATCAGCGGTTTCGCGGCCTTGCATGAGCAGCTTGTCGAAATCCCTGTCGCACCAGCGCGAGCGGTTGGATCCGCCGGCGATGCCTTCGCAGGTCAGCATGTAGCTCAGCATGTTGTCGGGATCGCCATTGTCGCTGCTGCCGCCGAGCAGGAAGGTGTCGTGTTCGCCGGCCGCCGTACGCTTCAGGTATTCGCCCCATTCGTAGGTGACGATCTCGGACTTCACGCCGACAGCCGCCCAATCCGCCTGGATCAGTTCCGCCATGCGGCGCGCATTGGGGTTGTAGGGGCGCGACACCGGCATCGCCCATAGCGTGAGCTTGAGATCGTCGGCATGGCCGGCCTCGGCCAGCAGCTTCTTTGCGCCTTCCGGATCGTACTCGACGGCGGCATCCTTGACCGCGCCGAGTTGCGCGGGCGGCACCACGCTGCCGGCCACCGTGCCGGCGCCTTCATAGACCGCGTCGACGATCGCCTGCCGGTTGACCGCCTTGGAAAGCGCCATACGCACCCTGACGTCGTCGAGCGGCTTGTGCTCGACATTGAAGCCCAGCACGCCGATGTTCTGTCCCTTGAGCTGGAGCACGTCGATGTTTGGATCGCCCTTCAGGCCGGCCACCGCGGAGGGCGGCGGCGGCGCCGCTACCTGGCACTCGTCGGCCTTGAGGCGTTCGACCCGCACAGTCGGTTCCGGCGTAATTGCGAAGACCAGCGTGTCGATCTTTGGGGCACCGCCCCAGTAGTCCTTGTTGGCGGTGTAACGGATCTGGCTGTCCAGCATATAGGCCTGGAGCATGAAAGGCCCGGTTCCGACCGGCTCCCTGTCGATCAGTTCCGGTGTGCCGGCGGCGACCATCTTCTGCGTCTGCTCCAGCGACATGATCGACATGTAGTCGAGCGCGATGCCGGAGAGGAACGTCACGTTAGGCGCGGTCAGGGTGAAGCGCACGGTGTAGTCGTCCACCTTCTCGATCTTGCCGATCATTGAACCGAGGCCGAGCGCGTTGAAATATTCGTACGAGGCGTTGCCGAGCTTGTGGTAGGGATTGTCCTCGTCGCGCTGGCGGTTGAACGTGTAGAGCACGTCGTCCGCGTTGAACTCCCGCGTGGGCGTGAAATGCGCACTGGAGTGGAATTTGACGCCCTTGCGCAGATGGAACGTATAGGTCTTGCCGTCGGGCGAGACGTCCCAGCTTTCCGCCAGCGCCGGTCCGATCTCGGTCGAGCCCGGCTTGAACTCGACCAGCCGATTGAAGATCGTCTTGGCGGCCGCGTCCATGGTGGAGTCGGCGGTGCCGATCATCGGTGTGAAGGTCTCGGGGCTTGCTTCGGAACAATAGACAAGCGTCTTGGCCGTGGCATGCCCGGCCACGAGGACAGACGACGCAAGCACGGCAGTGCGCAAGAGCTGCAGGGACTTCATTTCGGAAACTCTCCTGTTTGAGGATCTATGAAACGGTCCGGCGCCAGCGCAGCGCGGGCGACGCCGAGGGCGGCGATGTCGTCCGGCACCTTGTTGTCTCGCAGCAGTGCGGAGGCGATGCGGGCAAGGGCGAAGGAAACCTGGAAGCCGTAGCCACCCTGGCCCGCCAGCCAGAACAGGCCGGACAGGCGCGGATCGGTGCCCACCACGGGGGACCGGTCGGGCGAGAAGGTGCGCAAGCCGGCCCAGGGTGTATGAGGCCGGTCGATACGCAATTTCGTCGCCTGCTCGATGCGGTCGACGGCAGTAGCGACATCGATATCTTCGGGCCAGGCATCGCAGGGTGGTGAATCCGTCTCGTCGGCAAGCGAACCAATGAGCCGCCCGGCGTCCGGCTTGAAGTAGAAGCGTTCCCTGATGTCGACCACCAGCGGCCAATGACGTGTATCGTAGCCCGGCGCGTCGAAGATGAAGGCGGTCCGTCGCTTGGGTGCAAGGCCGATCCGCGCCAGGCCTGCCCGCTCGGCGACCGTATCGGCCCAGGCGCCGGCCGCGTTGACCACGAAGTCCGCGTCATACGCGCCGGAAGTGGTGGCGACACGCAGGCCCTCGCCGTGTCGCTCGATGCGCAGTACTTCCTCGTTCAGGCGGATAGCGCCGTCACTATCGCGGAACGCGGATGCGCAGCTTTGCACCACCTTGCCGGTGTCGATGTCCATGGCATCCGGCTCGTATACGCCGCCGCAGGTCGCAGCGATGTCGATCACAGGGACCATTTCGGCCACTTCGGAAGCCGTCAGACGCCTTATGCCCGGCAACAATGCCTGCGCTTCCCGGGCAAGGGCGTCGACCCTTTCGACATCTGCGGCTTCACCGAAATGAAGGGCTCCACGTCGATGCTCGAAATAGCCCCCGCTGGCCAGCGCTTCCCGACTTGCCAGCGACAGTGCCCGTATCAGCGCATTGCCATAGGACTCCGAAAACAGCGCCGCCGACCGGCCTGAGGCGTGGTAGCCGAGCTGGCTTTCGCGCTCGATCACCGTGACAGACGCCCATTCCTGCAGCGCCAGCGCGACGGTGAGACCCGCCACGCCGCCGCCGACCACGATGATCCTTGCTGATCCCGACATGCGCCGATGCTAGAAAGAGATATTCGTATCGTCAATAAATTTAGCGTATAATAAAATTTTGGCTCGATGTTGATGTGTCCAATAAGCGGGATTAGGTAGGTCCAGAGCGCGCATCAGGAGGAAATCCATGCAGGAACAACCCAGGCTCGGGGACTGCCTGCGCAGTCTGCGCCGGAAGCATGGCTGGACCTTGCAGGATGTCAGCACGCTGACCGGCGTCGCCGTATCGACCCTGTCGAAGGTCGAGAACGACCAGATGTCGCTGAGCTACGACAAGCTGCTGCAGGTGTGCGAAGGGCTGGGCATCCACGTCACCGAACTGCTCAGCGGCAGCGGGAAGGAGCCTTCGCCGCGCACGCGCCGCTCCGTCACCCAACCGGCCAACACCTTGCGCCAACTCACTCGAAATTATGACTATTACTATCTGGCCACCGATCTCGTGCGCAAACGCATGGTTCCGATCCGGGCTTTCGCGCGAGCCCGCAGCCTCGATCAATTCGGCCCCCTGACGCGGCACGCCGGCGAGGAGTTCCTCATCGTGCTGAAAGGCGAAATCGAACTGCATACCGACCAGTATGCGCCGGTACGGCTGAAGCAGGGTGAAAGCGTCTATATCGATTCCACCATGGGCCATGCCTATCTTTCGGTGGGCGAGGGGGATGCCGAAATGCTGTGTGTCTGTTCCGGCGAAGAACCGGAAATGGAACAGACGCTGCTCAGCCTCAATGTGATCGAGCCGGCGGCCGACAGCCTCGACTAGATAGTTTGACCTGTGCGGCCCCAGGAACACTTAAATTGCAAGTGGGCGACGGCAGCGATGCGCGCCAACGACGTCATCCCCTTCATTCGTGGCTGGTCCTCACATACTGCTCGGCCGGTATTGCGGCGGAGAGCGCCATTCCAGTAAATTGGCAGGCATGATCTTAGATGTCTAACACAGGCGCCGGTACCGCTTTACCGTCAACGGTCAGCAACTGGCGCTCATTTTCCATTCGCGACAAAAGGTCTTCTTTCGCGGAATCGCAATGCTCCTTTACGGCAAGCATTGCACGCTCGGGATCGCGGGAGCGGATCGCCTCGACGATGTTTCGATGCTGGCGCACGATTTCGTAGGTGCGGTCCTGGCTGAGGCCGAATCGGTAGCGCAAGCTGATCACCAGTTCCCATCCCTGATCGAGAATATAAGAGGCTTCTGGATTGTCGGCCACCTGAGCTATGAAGCTGTGAAAAGCCTTGTTCGCTGCGGACATGTCTTCCGCGACGCCCGTTGCCGCTGCAATCTCATGTTGGCCACAAAGCCTGTCGAGCGTCTTCAATTCTTCATCGGTGATACGTTGCGTCGCGCGGCGCACCAAAAGCCCCTCGATGGCGGCGCGTGTATCGTGGATATCCGCCACGAATTTGGGCGTAACCGGGCGCAGGATGGCACCTTTGTGCGGTTCCAGCACGACTAGCCGTTCGCCGGCCAGGTGCAGCAATGCTTCCCTTACGGGAATATGACTGATGCCATAGCGCTTACTCAGTTCATCGACCCTAAGCCGCACCCCCGGCGCCAGATTGCCCAGAACAATGTCGCGCCTGATTGCGTTCAGCAGCCGCTCTGAGACCGTTTCGGAAATGGGATTTGCCACCACTGGCGATTGCCTCTCACAACGCGTCCCGACCAACCAACGATACAACATTGTGCGTCCCTGCGTAAAAGGCCGGTTGCATCGTTTTCCATATTATATATAATATAGATCTCAATGCCAAGACGACTCCGTTGGCGGGAGGTGCTTCCAGCGGAGACACAGGGAGGAAAGACATGGCGCTGAAGTCAGGCGAAGACATTGTTGTCGAATCGGCGGTGCGGTTGCATCGCCGGCAACTTCTGCAAATGTTGGCGGCGGGGACCGCCCTAGCACTTGTTCCAGGAGTGACGGCAGGTCCGGCCCATGCTCAGGAAACGCCGGCCAAGGGCGGGGTGCTTCGCGTGTCGGCTCCCTTCAATCCGTCCAGTCTCGATCCGGTTACCAGCGGTGCCGGCTCCGATCACATGATCCTTTATTCCCTTTACGACACGCTGGTGGATTTCGAACCAGCGACACTCCAGCCGAGGCCCGGCCTGTCGACTGAATGGAAGTTCGAGACTCCGACCCGCCTCGTCATGACGCTGCGGGAAGGCGTGAAGTTCCATGACGGCACGGACTTCGACGCGGAGGCGGTCAAGGCAAACCTGGATCGTGCGCTCAACCATCCCCGGTCGACGGCAAAAGGCGATCTCGCGTCCGTCAAATCCGTCGAAGTGATCGACAGCCACCGCGTTGCAATCAACACGGATCGTCCCGATACGGCGCTGCCGCTGATCCTCGCCGACCGGCCGGGGATGATGGTCTCGCCCACTGCTTTCAATGAGGCCCCGGAGCGTTTCATCGATCGCACGCCGGTAGGCACCGGCCCCTTCAGCTTCGTTCGCTGGAATGACGGCGACGTGGTCGAGATGAAGCGCTTCGACGGGTATTGGGAAGACGGTATCCCATACCTCGACGGCATCGTCTTCCGTATCATAACCGATCTGAACACCGGCCTGCGTTCGGTCATCGCCGGAGAAAGCGACTTCGTCTATCGCCTCAATCCACAGCAGAAACTTGTTGCTGATCGCATGGGTGATCGGGTGGTCGTGCGCAGCTCTCCAACGATTGCCAACTATCATATCGTTTTCAACTACGCGAAAGCACCGCTGAACGACGAGCGGGTGCGGCAGGCCATCAACTACGCAGTGGACCGCGACGCCTTCAATAAGGCAGCTCTTCTGGGGCTCGGAACCGTGGCGCAGACAATGTTGCCACCCGGCTACTGGGCCCACGATTCGTCCCTCGACGGCTTCTACAAGCTCGACCGCGGCAAGGCGCGCGCGCTGCTGGCCGAGGCCGGATATCCAGACGGATTCGAACTCAAATACTACAGCAACGCCGACCAATCCTCGCAGCAGCGCGCCGAGGTCATCATGGAGCAGTTGCGCCAGGTGGGAATCCGCTGCGTTCTGACGACAGGCTCCAATGCGGACATGTTCCAGCGGTTCATGGTGCAGGGTGAGGGCGACGCCATGATGGTGAACTGGACGGGCCGTCCAGATCCGGTCCAGTGCTTCCTGTTCATTTATGGCGAGCAGGGCGCCAACAATGCCGGCAAGGTACCGCCGCCGAAGGATTTGGCTGATGCCATCGCGGCCGCGCAGGCTGGGGTCACGCAGGATGAGCGCAAACCTGCCTTCGCCCGGGCCGAACGTGCGGCGCTGGAGCATGCGCTGTCATGCGAGGTTGCCTTCGTTCCAGGCATCGAGGTGCACGGGAAGAATGTCGGCGGCTATGAGCCAAGCCTCTTGGGCAAGCCGAAATTCAACCGGTTGTTCCTGAAAGCCTGAGCGTTTCTCGCGAACCGGCTGGCGCATCGGTGCCAGCCGGCCATTCGTGTCGATCACGTCTCATTTCCCATAGAGCGTATTTCATGAAGATTGCCCGTTTCGAAGTCCTTCACGCTACGTCGGGTTGGCGGGTCACTTCCTACCTGAAGGTCGAAACCGCCTGCGGCATCGTCGGCTGGTCCGAATTCAGCGAGAATGTCGGGACGCGCGGGCTCTCGGCTACGATCCTTGCGCTTGGAGACAAAGTAGTGGGGCTCGATCCCCGGCGGATCGAATGGATAACCGCGGTCCTGAACACTTCCGTCGTGCCTGCATGGAGCGGCATCAACCAGCATGCCGTGGCGGCCATCGTCAACGCGATGCTTGACATCAAGGGCAAGGATCTCGGCGTGCCGGTGCATGCGCTGTTCGGCGGCACGGTGCGCGACAGGCTGCCGCTCTACTGGTCGCATTGCGCGACTTACCGAGTGCGCTACGCCGACAGTCTGAACATGCCGGCGCTGACGACGTTCGAGCAACTCGAGGAAGCGGGCGCGGAGGTCGCGCGACGCGGTTTCGGTGCGCTCAAGACCAACGTCATGATGTTGGAGCAAGGCAGGTTGGCCAATTATCGCGCCGCTTTCGGCTCAACGCCGGGGTATCCCGAGCTCAATCCGCAGCCGGACGTCCTCAAGGTTCTCGACAGGCAACTCAAGGCCTTGAGAAAAGGGGCGGGGCAGGACGTGCAGATCATGCTGGATGCCAATTTCAATTTCCGCCCGGAAGGCTATCTGCAGCTCATCCGGACGATACGGCCGCATGGGCTCGCCTGGCTGGAACTCGATTGCTATGACCCCGACGCAGTCGCCCTGATGCGGCGCGAGGCGGGGTTTCCGATCGCGACGGGCGAATCCCTCTACGGGCGCCGCAGCTACCGCCCGTTCTTCGAGAGCTGCGCCATGGACGTGGCCATCGTTGACGTGTTGTGGAACGGCGTGCTGGAAGGTCTGAAGATCGCTGCCCTGGCGGACGCGCACGACGTGAACGTCGCGCCTCATAATTTCTACGGTCACCTTGCCGACCACATCAGCGCGCATTTCGCCGCCATGATCCCCAACTTCCGCATAATGGAGATGGATATCGATGACGTGCCCTGGAAGGGAGAGTTCGTCACTCATCAGCCGGTGATCGAAGCGGGGCAATTGGTCGTGCCCTCCCGTCCCGGCTGGGGAACCGACGTTGACGAGAAGGCCGTTGCTCGGCACCCGGTGACTTGGTAGGCCGATGACGACGCAGCACCAAAGCGTGACGAAGGGACCGGCCACGCCCGTTGCCGGCACATTACTCGACGTGCGTGGACTGGGCATTTCCTTCGCCACGCCCGACGCTACGGTCTCGGTCGTGCGCGACGTCTCTTTCAGGGTGGCTCAAGGCGAGTGCGTTGGGCTCGTTGGCGAAAGCGGATGCGGCAAGACCGTCACCGGTCTCGCTCTGGTGGGGCTCCTGCCGTTCCGCTCCAGTCGCTTCGAAGGACAAATCCTCCTCGATGGCGAAGACCTGCTGTCGCTGCGCGAGAGCCAGTGGCGCAAGCGGCGTGGGCGCCGGATCGGCATGATCTTCCAGGAACCGATGAGTGCGCTCGACCCCGTTTTCACCATCGGCGAGCAGATCGGCGAAACGCTGCGTACCCACTTCGATATCGGCCGGGCCGAGGCGCGCAAGCGGGCCATCGACGCCTTGGACAAAGTCGGAATTCCCGAACCTGCGACGCGCTATAATGCCTATCCACATGAACTGTCTGGCGGCATGCGTCAGAGGGCTATGATCGCCATGGCGATAAGCTGCGAGCCTTCGCTGCTGATCGCCGACGAGCCCACGACCGCGCTCGATGTCACGGTCCAGGCGCAGATCATGGATGTTCTCGCCGAGATCAGCGCGCGATCAGGCATGGCGATCCTGTTCATCAGCCACGATCTCGGCCTTGTGTCGCAGACCTGCAGTCGCATCGTCACCATGTATGCGGGAGAGGTGGTGGAAAACGGCGCGGCCGACGACGTGCTTGTGCGCCCACGCCATCCTTATACGTCCGGTCTGTTGCGCTCGTTGCCGTCATTCACACAGCGCAAGGGCCGGCTGAATTCCATTTCCGGCCGAGTGCCTCGACCCGGCGACTTTTCCGACGGATGCCGGTTCGAGGAACGTTGCACCCATGCTCAGCCGGAATGCTCAAGGCGACAGGTCCTGTTGCCGCTTCCCGACGGCCGGCTGGCACGCTGCCGCCGCAGCGCGGAACTCGATTTGCCCGGTGTAGACACATGAAGGAGAACAGGGCCTGCTCGACGGATATGCCGATCGTGACAGTGGAGAACGTCACAGTCCGGTTCCCCATCGGCCGGACCAGGACGTTGACGGCAGTCGACAGTGTAACGCTGTCGGTTCGTAGAGGAGAGACGTTCGGTCTCATCGGTGAATCGGGGTCTGGAAAATCGACGCTCGGACGCGCCGTCGTCTGTCTTCAGAAACCTGCCGAAGGCAACATATCGCATGAAGGGCAGGATCCCTATTCGATGCGACCCGCCGACTTGCGGCGCCATCGGCGGCAATATCAGATCATCTTC
Organism: Mesorhizobium hunchu; assembly: GCF_040081975.1. Lineage (NCBI taxonomy): Bacteria > Pseudomonadati > Pseudomonadota > Alphaproteobacteria > Hyphomicrobiales > Phyllobacteriaceae > Mesorhizobium > Mesorhizobium hunchu. The sequence goes on along the minus strand of NZ_JBEBMG010000017.1, from coordinate 34,226 downwards.
CAGGATCCGGCCGCCGCGCTCGACCCTCGCATGACGATCATCAAGTCCGTACGTGAGCCGCTCGATGCCGTGGGCGAAGGTTCTGTGGCGGAACGCGATGCCCTCGCGCTTGAAATGATGGAACGCGCAGGGCTAGGTCCTGGCTTTGCGAAGCTCTATCCGCACCAGTTGTCGGGCGGGCAGAAGCAGCGTGCCTGCATAGCCCGGGTTCTGACGCTTCGGCCTTCGCTCATTGTCTGCGACGAGGCCGTCGCGGCGCTCGACGTGTCCATCCAAGCCGAAATCCTAAACCTTCTCGCCGACCTGCAGCACGAGTTCGGGCTGACCTACCTGTTCATCACGCACAATATCGGGGTGGTTGAGCACATCAGCGACACTATAGCGGTGATGTATCTCGGGCAGATCATCGAGATCGCGCCTGCCGAGCAGCTGTCGCAAAACTATCGGCATCCCTATACGGAAGCCCTGCTCTCGGCCGAACCGGTCGCGTTGCCCTCACATCTGCGGCCCGACCGGCGCATCATCCTCGAAGGCGAATTGCCGAGCCCGATGGAACCGCCGTCCGGCTGCCGGTTCCGCACGCGCTGCCGCTATGCCACGACGCGCTGCGCCGCGGAAATGCCGGCGCTGCGCGAAATCGCGCCGAGGCACCATGCCGCCTGCCACTATGCCGAGACGTTTCGCGACGGTCAGTCGCCAAGGGCCGTGTGATCCGATGCCGGTGCTCCGCTTTCTCTTCTGGCGTGCCATGCAGGTGATCCCGGTGATCTTCATGGCCACGCTCGCAATTTTCGGGCTTGTCCAGCTCGTGCCGGGCGATCCGGCGGCGACGATCGCTGGAGAATACGCGACCGCCGAAAATATCGAAGCCATCCGCCAATCCCTCGGGCTCGACCGGCCTGCCTGGGAGCAATACGGCACCTGGCTCTGGAACGCCGTTCATGGCGACCTTTCGAATTCGCTTCTGACAGGTCTTCCTGTACTCGATGAAGTCATGCGCCAGCTGCCATCGACCTTGCTGATCGCGGTTCTGGCTCTCGTTATCGCGATACTGGTCGGCGTTCCGCTGGGCATCCTGGCGGCAACGCGCGCCAATTCCATGCTGGATCGGGTCGTGACGGGGATCGCTTCGCTCGGCGTCGCCGTCCCCAACTTCTGGCTCGGCATGATTCTCGTCAGTATTTTCGCCGTGGGTTTCGGCTGGTTTCCGACGACGGGCGCCCGGCCGTTGACGACAGATTTCTGGGGCGCATTGCAGCACGCGGTGCTGCCGGCGGCGACTTTGGCAACCGGAGGCATCGCCGAGATCACCCGGCAACTGCGCAGCTCCCTTATCGAGGTCCTGCAATCCCAGTATGTCCGCACACTTCGCGCCAAGGGCCTGTCGCCGGCGCTGATCCTGTGGAAGCACGGGCTGCGCAACGCTTCGCTGACGCTGCTGACCGTGGTGGGCCTTGTCTTCAACCATACGCTGGGAGCGACTGTGGCGACCGAGGCGGTGTTCGCCATTCCCGGCGCCGGCTCGATGATCGTCAATGCAGCCATCAACAAGGACTTCCCGATTGTCCAAGGGGCGGTTTTCGTCCTGGTCATGATCGTGATCGCAATGAACCTGATCATCGACCTCCTCTACACCGTGCTGGATCCGCGGGTGAAGAAGGACTGATTTCATGACATCCACCTTCGACAGACCGGCTTCCTCCTTCCTGTCCTGGATCAGGAGCGATCTGCGCGCCGCGTTGTGCTTCGGGTATCTCGTGCTGCTGGTTCTGCTGTCGGCTGCGGCACCTTTGATCACGCACTATTCGCCCATCGAGCAGACGATGGATTTCCTGGCTCCGCCCGGGGCCGATCACTGGCTCGGCACGGACGATCTGGGGCGCGATGTCTTCGCCCGCGTCGTCTACGGCACGCCCATGAGCCTCTACGCCAGTTTCCTCGCCGTCGGCGTCGGCCTGGTGATCGGTCTGCCTTTTGGAATGCTGGCCGGGTACTGCGGCGGTTGGTTCGACGCGGTGGTCAGCCGCATGATCGACACGCTGCTTTCCTTTCCGGGAATTGTGCTGGCGGTTGCCGTCACAGGTGCGCTGGGCATCGGCCTGACCAATGCGATGATCGCGGTCGGCATCGTCTTCGCGCCCAACATTGCCCGCTTGATCCGTATCCAGACCATCGTCGTGAAGAACGAACTCTATGTCGAAGCGGCTCACAGTTTCGGCATGCCGGTCTGGTCCATCATCCTGCGTCATATCGTGCCGAATGCTATCCAGCCGATCATCGTTCAGGTGACACTGATGTTGGCCGGCGCCTTGCTCGCCGAAGCGAGCCTCAGTTTCCTGGGGCTTGGCGTGCAGCCGCCTTGGCCGAGCTGGGGACAGATGCTGGCCCGCGGCTATACCTACATGGAGATCGCCCCGGCGCAGATGTACGTGCCCGGCCTCGCGATCCTGCTGACGGCGCTGGCCTACAACGGCCTGGGCGAATCGTTGCGATCCCGCCTTGATCCGACCCGCCTCGGACGCGGTTGACGTTCAAATTGCAGTTCAAAAAAGGATAGAAAAGATGAAAATCGGTTTCATCGGGCTCGGCGTCATGGGCGCCCACATGGCGCGCCATCTGGTCACCGCCGGGCATGAGGTGACGGTCTACAACCGCACGAGCGCCAAGGCGGAGGCCTGGGTCGGCGCAAACCGGGGAAAGGCGGCGGCCACGCCGCGCGCCCTGGCCGAAGGTCAGGATATCGTCATGTCCTGCGTCGGCAACGACGCCGATCTCGCCGAGGTCACGACGGGCAAGGAGGGCGCCTTCCATGGAATGGCTCCGGGCACGCTGTTCGTTGACCATACGACCGCTTCCGCCGAAATCGCACGCGATCTCCATGGCAAGGCAAGGGCCCTGGATATCGGCTTCATCGACGCTCCGGTCTCGGGTGGCGAGGCGGGCGCGCGCGACGGAAAGTTGACGGTCATGTGCGGCGGCGAGGAAAAGGACTACGCACGAGGCGAACCGGCTATCGCCGCCTTTGCGCGCGCTTGTCGCCTGATGGGTCCGTCCGGTGCCGGCCAGCTGACCAAGATGGCCAATCAGATCTGCATTGCCGGACTGGTGCAGGCGTTGTCGGAGGGGATTCATTTCAGCCAATCCGCCGGGCTGGATGTGGAGGCGATGCTTGACGTCGTTTCCCAGGGAGCGGCCGGATCCTGGCAGATGCAGAACCGTGGCAAGACAATGAACAGCGGCGAGTTCGATTTCGGATTCGCCGTGCAACTGATGCGCAAGGATCTCGGCATTTGCCTGTCCGAAGCGAAACGCAACGGTGCCTCGCTGCCCGTGACTGCGCTGGTCGATCAGTTCTACTCCGACGTGGAAAAGGCCGGCGGCGCGCGCTGGGACACGTCAAGTCTTATCACCCGATTGAAAACCGCCTGAGCCTTGCGGAGAGCATCGATGAGCCGCCAATTTCGTGTCATCGCCACCAATCCGCTGCATCCGGATGCCGAGGCACTCTTGCGCCAGTCATATGACTATGAGCCTGTGCCAGACAGCAGCCCCGGTACGCTGAAGCGTTGGATCGCGGACGCTGATGGAATCATTGTCCGGACCAAGTTGCGGGATGACATCTTCGATGCCGCACCACGCCTGTTGGCCTGCGTTCGCCATGGTGTGGGCCTGGATTTCATCCCGGTGGAGAACGCGACGCAAAAGGGCATCGCGGTAGCCAATCTGCTGGAAGCGAACAAGCAGGCCGTTGTCGAATACGTCGTTGGCTCGGCGCTGCTGTTGGCAAGAAGGTTGGCTGTGACCGACCAAAGGTTTCGTGGGGAAGGATGGGCTTCGCGCGCGGATTACGGTGGCTTCGAATTGGCGGGCAAGACGCTCGGCATCGTCGGCTGTGGGCGGATAGGACGGGCCGTAGGGCAGGCGATGCGCGCGGCTTTCAATATGACGGTGCTGGGCTACGATATAACGGAGCCCACGGAGGAGGGCGGCATCGAGCGGGTCGCGCTTAAGGATCTGTTCGCTCGGTCTGATGTCATCACGTTGCATATGCCGTCGACGCCCGCGACGCGCGGGATGGTCGGGAAGCGGCTGCTTGCGGTGATGAGGCCCGACGCGGTGCTGATCAACGCGGCGCGCGGCGACCTCATCGACGAAGCAGCGCTCCTGGAGGGTTTGGAAAAGGGTAAACCGTCTGCAGCCGCGATCGATGTTTTCGAGCCGGAGCCCTTGCAGGCCGATAGTTCACTTTTGAAGGTCCCCAATCTGTTTCTGACTCCCCATATAGCAGGCGGGACGACCGAGAGTGCTCTGCGTATGAGTATGCAGTCGGCTGACGCGATGATGACACTGCTGAAGGGTGAGCTACCTGGTTCCCTCGTTAACCCGATCATTTGGCAGAGGTATTTGGAAAGACTTCGGTCCCGAAGATAAGGTTTGCGCGACCAGCCCTTCTTGATCAGAGTGCGTCCGAACAGACCTGGCTCAGTCGGTCTCCCCCACTGCTATCGATCTTTAAGTCTCGCAGGACGCTTTCGGTGTCGCTGCCAAGAGTTGGAGGCGGCGAAAGGGGCGTGATTGGTTGCCCGTTCGCGGTGAAGCTGAGAGAAGGCACGTGGATTGGTCCGTCGTGACCGTCCAGACGTAACTCGCACAGCAATTTTCGAACAGTGACATGAGGGTCGGCAAGTATCTCCTCAAGCCCCCGGATTCTTGCAGCCGGAACATCAACGGCCTCCAGGATTTCTTCCCATTCTTCGGCAGCGCGGGCGAGAAAAGTCCGGTTGAGCGTTTCACGCAATTCAATTCCGTTTTGCCTGCGTGCTTCAGGCGTATGCCAGCGCACATCTTCAAGAATGTCGGACCGGTCGATCGCCAGGCATAAATTCCGGAACTGCCGCTCGTTGTTGGCCGCAAGCATCAGAACGCCATCTGCGGTCTCGAATGCTCCTGACGACGGGCTGGCGCTCCAGGCTTCGTTGCCGTTCTGTGCGGGCTTCCAGTTCGCCGTCCTGTGCTGGGTCATAAGCGAGGCCATCAGCATGAGTGCGGTGTCCAGCATGGCTACATCGAGACGGACCGCGGCGCCGGTGCGCTTGACCTCCATCAATCCGGCGATCATCGCCATCGCCGCATTCATACCTGTCGCGAAATCGACATAGGGCGCTCCGACCTTGGTTGGACCGTCACCTGGTTTGCCGGTGGTCAGCATGATGCCGCACATGCCCTGGATGATATGATCGTAGGCCGGACGTCGACTTAGCGGACCGCTTTGGCCATAGGCTGAGATCGAGCAATAGACGATGTCGTTCTTGATCTGGCGAACGACGTCGTAACCAAGGCCCAGCTTTTCGGCAACGCCGGGTTTGAAGTTCTCGATGAAGATGTCTGCCGTCGCCACGAGCTTTTTTGCCGTTTCAAGCCCCTCTGGCGTCTTGAGATCGATCGTGACCGATTTCTTGGCCGCATTCTGTGTCAGGAAACCCAGCCCCATGCGGCGATCCGACAATTCCTGCACAAGCCCACCGGTGCGGGTCCAGTCGCCTTCGCCCGGCTTTTCGATCTTGATCACCTCGGCGCCCATCAGCGCCAGTTGATAGGTGGCGTACGGTCCAGCCAGTACCTGGCTGAGATCAACGACGCGTACACCTTGGAGAGGCTGGAACATCAATCGCCTTTCATAGGCTGCAAGAAAAAGACCGGAAGGTTTTCCCAAGAAAGGTCACTTCGAGACGATTCCCGCGGCCTTCATGATTGCCTTGTTCTTGGCGGTGCTCGCCGTCATCTCCTTGGTCGCCTCTGCGGCATCGAGATATTGGATCGGGATGTCGGCTGCGTCCGCGACCTTCTTGAAATCGGCATCGGTCTGGCAGGCTTTCAGTGCCGCCGACAGCTTGTCGATCACGGCTTTCGGCGTGCCCTTGGGAAGAATCAGCGTCGTGCGCGTATCCATCCCGAGTTGAAATCCCTGCTCTTCGATCGTCGGCACTGTCGGAGCCGATGGATGACGGAAGGTCGTGGTCGCGGCGATGCTCTTGAGCTGATCGGGATAGCGGTAGTGAATACCGCCGGAGTAAGCCAACATTACCTGTCCGCCCAGGAGTGCATTGATCATCTCCGAGCCCGACTGCACGGGCACGATATTCACCTGAATGCCCGTCTTCTTCATGATTTCGTTGATGTATAGCCGCGCCTCGGGAGCGAGCGCGGCGTAGCTGGATCCTGGATTTTTCTTTGCCCATTCAACGTATTCGGCGAGGTTATTGAACGGTGCATCCTTGGGTGCGGCCAAGGCGAGCTGGAAAGCTGTTATCATGCCAGCGTAGTCGAACTCGTCCGGCTTGAAGTCGGCGTTCTTCATCACGAAGGGCGCCAGATTGATCAATGCGTTCGAGTTGAACAGGATTGTGTAGCCGTCCGGGTTGGCATGGGTCAGCTCACGCGCCGCCACGGCGCCGCCGACGCCCGGCTTGTTGATCACGTTGATCGGCTGACCGAGCTGTTTCGAAATCACGTTCGCCGTGGCGCGGGCGATCAGGTCCGTTTGGCCCCCCGCACCATAGCCGACAAGCATGGTGATCGGACCGGTCGGATAATCATCTGCCAAAACAGGCCCGCTGAAGGCGCTGAACGATAGCGCCGTAGCGACGCCCAGCAGTGTCCGTCTCTTGATCATGCTTCTTCCTCCCTTGAATTTCTTGTCGCCGAAGTCGGTGCTGCCACCACGGGCGAATGCCCCCGGCCAACCCACCAGATCGTTCCAAGCGTCAGAAAGCCGAAGGCCATGGCGATGGGATGATGGATCAGGTTGGCGGGATCGTGGTTGAGGATCTGAATGGACTGGCGGAAGCTCAGCTCGAGATTTGGTCCAATGACGAAGCCGATCAGGAAGGTGACGAAGGAGAAGTCGAGCTTGCGTGACAGCAGCCCCAGCCCGGTAAAGAACAGCATCACCCAGATCGAAAAGACCGTGGAGGTCTCCAGATAGGCGCCGATGGAGCACAGCAGCAGCACGCCGGGAATAATCAGCCGCAGCGGCACCCGGATGACCATGGCGAAAAGCCTTTGGCCGACTGAACCGATTATCAGCATGATGAGGCTGGCGCACAGCATGGCCGCGTAGACATCGGCAACCAGACGTGGCTGTTGTTTGAACATCAAAGGTCCCGGGGTAAGCCCATGAAGAATGAAGGCGGCTATCAGGATTGCGGCGATGACGCTGCCGGGAATGCCGAGGGCAAAGAGCGGAACCAGCGATGACGGCACGACCGCGTTGTCTGCGCTTTCGGCGGCCGCGATGCCCTCGATCATGCCGGTGCCGAATTTCTCCGGCGTTTTGGAGGCTTTGCGGGTTGCCGCGTAGGACAGAAACGAACCAACCGAGGCACCTAGTCCGGGCAAAATCCCGACAACCGATCCGATGAATGTTCCGCGGAGGATGACGGGAATGCAGCGCCGCCATTCCGACCGCAGGATTACCCGGTCTTCATGCGCCGTACCGTCCTTGATCTGCTCGAACTCGGCGTCGAGTGCCTTCAGATTTCCGGCCTGTGCGATCATCTCTGCGACTGCCAGCATTCCAATCGCCATCGGAACGAGCTTGATGCCGTCGTCGAGCTCGAGGAGGCCAAAGGTCAGTCGTGGAACAAACGTCTCGGGCTCTATCCCGACGGTGGCGAAGAAGACGCCGAAGGCGGCGGCGATCAGTCCTTTAATGAGCGAGCGGCCAGACAGACCGCCAATGAAGGTTAGTGAAAACAGCAGGATCGCACACAGTTCAACGGGACCAATGAGCAGCGCGTAGCTCGCCAGGGGCGCTGCCAGGAAAATCAGGACGAGCGTCGACAGGAAATCGCCGATCACGGAGGCGTAAAGGCCCATCTTGAGAGCCTTCTGCGCCTTGCCCTGACGCGCAAGCGGATAGCCATCAAGTGCTGTGGGTGCAGAGGCCGGTTCTCCCGGAGTATTGATCAATATCGCCGAAACCGCGCTGCCGGCGGCGGATCCCTTGGCAATTCCGATCAGCATTCCCAGCGCCGCGACCGGATGCAGGTAGAAGGTCAAGGGGATCGAGACCGCAACGCCGGTCGCCTTGCCGAGACCGGGAAGCGCACCGACGAGATAGCCGATCGTCACGCCGATCGCGATCCACATCAGTATTTTGGGCGTCAATACGTCAGCGAAGCCGGTGATGATATCCATTTCCGGCCTCAGACGATCGCGGTGCCGAGCACCTTGTAGAAGAGCAACCAGACTGTGATCAGCAAGCCAGCTGGCATCGCCACGATGACCCAGGGCCGCCGTTCGCCCAGCGCAATGAGAGAGCCTGCGACGAGCGCACCCCCCGAAACGGCGGGAGATACCCAGAAGTAAAGCGCGATGGCGACGGCAAACACCGTTGCAATCTTCACGATGGCGAGCATTTCTGCCCAGGTGAAAAGCGGCGGCTCATCACCCGGTGCTGCATCAGACGCCAGATTACGAATGGCCAGCAGCACCGACAGACCCGTTATCAATACCATCATGAGGACAGGCACCAGCCGAGGCGACATGTAGCCCGCTGGACCCGGTTCGATTTGCCAGGGAATGATGATGAAAAGCGTAATCAGGCCGAAAACGGCCAGGATGACGCCAGAGATAACGTCGGCGCGTCTCATGTTCTCCTCCTGCAACCGCCCTACGTTCGGCCGCCACTCCCTCAGCCAACACCTATCCTCAAATAAGCCAAAAGAAAAAGTCGAAACTTTTTTCAACGTGATAAGCTTTTTCTATGTCTCGGATTCCCATACGTTTGGACAGCCTGCGCCTTCGCCATCTGCGATTGCTGGAGCTGATTGACGAGCACAGGTCCTTGAGAGCAGTTGGCGCAATACTCAACCGGACACAGCCGGCCGTCTCCCAGATGCTCAAGGACCTGGAATACGCATTCGGTGTTCCTTTGGTGGAGCGATCGGTCAGAGGTGTGGCGCTCAACGCTGCTGGCCTGCTTGCCCTGCAGCGAGCCCGCTCCGGTTTGGCATCGTTCGACCATCTCGTTTCTGAATTGACAGCTGCCCAGTCCCCGATCCTCAGGGTCGGCACCAACCCTGCACTGGCATTCCAGATGTTGCCTGCGGCGTTGCAGCGCCTTCAATCGCGCGGTGAGCCTCTAAGGCTTAGAGTCCAAACCGGCGTGGTCGCCGACATGTTGCAGTCGTTGTGGGACGGCGAACTGGACTGTTATGTCGGTCGCGTCGACTGGGATCAGATGCCCCAGATGATGGTTCCCACTCTACGGCACGATCCTCTCATCGAGACCGACCTGGTCGTCGCATGCTCCGTCCGACATCCGCTCACGACCCGACAGAATATATCGATTTCGGAGCTGTCCGAGTGGCAATGGGTGCTTCCGCCAATAACATCCAACAATCGGGTCGCGCTTGAAACGGAGTTTCGAAACCACGGCATCGCCGTCCCTGTCCCGAATACCGAGATTGCCGATCCAGCCGGGTTGCTGATCCTGGCGCGAGAGCTGGACGTCCTTATCTGCGCACCGCGATTTACGCTCGACACCCATATCGCCGGCGGTGAGCTCTGTGCGCTCGATATTCCCTCACTGGCTCTGCCGCTCATACGGGTCGGTTTCGTGACGCTTGCGGAGCATCGGAACATGGCGGCACTACAGCTTCTGTGGCAGGTATTGAGTGAAGCCGCCGAGCAGTTCCGCGCGCGCGACTGACACGCCGAGACCCCGTACCCGCGGAAGGACAATCAGCATTTGTTGTCACCCGGCACAAAGTTTCGATTGTTTTTTCCAACCGCCGCCGGGCTAAGTTGATTCATGGTGTGCCTCTGGTCATTTCAACCTCGCGAAGGAGACCTGAACGATGCGGGACGCGGTAATCGTTTCAACTGCACGCACCCCCATCGGCAAAGCCTATCGCGGCGCGTTCAACGCTGCTGCGGCCCCGACGCTCGGCGCTCACGCCATTCGCTCTGCGGTCGAGCGCGCTGGCATTGAGACCGGCGAAATAGACGACTGCGTCATGGGTGCTGCCTTGCCACAAGGTTTTCAACACACGATCGGACGGACAGCGCCTTTGCGCGCTGGATTGCCCGTCACCGTGCCTGGCATGACGATCGATCGACAATGCTCGTCCGGTCTTATGGCGATAGCAACCGCCGCAAAACAGATCATCGTGGACCGCATGGACGTTGTCCTGGCGGGTGGCGTTGAGTCCATTTCAACAGTGCAAACCGATTCGCTGCTTATCGACATGGACAACGAACTCGTTGCCATGCACGGGGATATCTTCATGCCGATGATCGACACTGCCGAGGTCGTCGCGAAGCGATATGGGATCAGTCGCGAGCGCCAGGACGCCTATGCTCTGGCATCACAGCAGCGCACAGCCAGAGCGCAGAAGGCCGGTCTCTTCAACGCTGAAATTGTTCCGGTTACGGCGACAATGACATCGGTCGACAAGGCCACGGGCGAGACGTTCCAGCACGCTGTTACGCTGTCGAGTGATGAAGGCAATCGACCCGGAACAACAGCCGAAGGGTTGGCAGCGTTGAATCCGGTGCGGGAAGGGGGGACCGTCACCGCAGGCAACGCCAGCCAGCTTTCCGATGGGGCGTGCGCCTGTGTCGTCATGGAGGCGAGGCAGGCGGAGCGCCGTGGCCTCCACCCGCTCGGGCGCTATGTGGGGATGGCTGTTGCAGGCACCGAGCCGGACGAAATGGGCATCGGCCCCGTTTTCGCCGTCCCGAAACTGCTGGAGCGGTTCGGTCTCTCCGTCGACGACGTTGACCTTTGGGAGCTCAATGAAGCATTTGCGGTGCAGGTGATTTACTGCCGCGATCGGTTGGGCATTCCTGATGAGAACCTAAACGTCAACGGGGGAGCGATTTCCATCGGTCATCCATACGGGATGTCGGGTGCCCGCATGGTCGGTCACGCGCTGATCGAAGGTCGGCGCCGGCGAGCGAAACACGTCATTGTCACCATGTGTGTGGGCGGCGGAATGGGCGCTGCCGGGCTCTTTGAAGTATTCTGACCACACCTCACAGACCGACAATTTAAGAACCGCGGCGACGTGAAGCCTGTCATCCATCCTATCCATCTCAACCCGAAACGGCTTTGAGGTAGTCCATCTTAGAAAGGACCTCGCGCGCCGTACTCAGAAAAGCGCGAATATTGTTGCTGTCCTCATTCGTCCTGTATTTGGCGAAGATCGGCGTATCCGCAACGGGTGGTGAGGTCTTGAGGATGCGCACCGTGCCGTCACGGATGTCGCTATCGGCCATCTTGTTCGGGTAAATGCCGATGGCTACACCGTTCGTGACCAGATGGGCGAGCATGGCGACGCTGTTGCAAATGTCGACACGCGCCGGAACCAGGCCCGCACTGGCAAACCAGCCGATGACCTGCCGGTGGTTGATGCTGCCCACCGGGTTGGAAATGATCGGATAGCCGGCGATGTCATGCGGGCTCACTACGGGTGGCAAATCCCAGGATGCGGCCGCGATCCACGCCGTTTCCTGCGCGCCGAGCGGAACGAGCGTGAACCCGTCATGTTCAACCGGCTCCACCAGAAAACCCAGATCAAGCTTGTGGGCGTGAAGCTCGGGCTCAACCGAGGCCGTTGTGGATACGACAACTTCCGGGTGGAGATCGGGGTAAAGCGCGTGGACCGCCTTGAGGATCGGCGAAAGGCAAATCATCGCGAAGCCCTCGGCAAAGCCGACCTTGATGGTGCCACGCACGTCGGCGGCGCCGAATTTGCCCGAAATCCTTTCAACCGATTCCAGTATGTCCTGGGCTTCGCCAAGCAGCGAATGTCCGTTCGGTGAAAGACGTATGCCCCTGCCGATACGGTCGAACAGCACCGTGCCGACATGGTCCTCCATCGCCTTCAATCTCAGCGAGACGGAAGGTTGCGACAGGTTCAGCTTCCTTGCGGCCTTGTCGACCGAGCCAAGAGTCGCCGTCCAGTAGAATGCTTCGAGCTGCGCGACCGTGAGACGACTCATAGGAAATCCAAATGAATTAGCCGAAGATTTCTAATTTGTTTTCAAAAATCTAAATGGCTATGCGGTGACTTGCAAGACAGGGGAGGGGTGAATGCCGCGACCGGAAGGGCGTGTCGTCAGGATCGATGGATACGAGCTTCGCTGCGCCATGCCGTCCGTCGCGGGCAATGCACTCAGGACGTTCAGCGAGCGCTCGACCCTGCTGGTCAGGATCGTGACCGCGTCGGGCTATGAAGGCTGGGGCGAGACCTGGGCTTATCCCGGATCGGCCGGCTCCTTGATCCGATCGATACTCGGCCCCGCTCTCCTGGGCGCTGATGTCGCTAATCCGCGCGCCGCGCAGGCGCGAATGCTGCAAGCGGCCGTCCCCGATCGCCGCGGCCAGGTCCATATGGCAGCCAGCGCGCTCGACATCGCGATGTGGGATGCGCTCGGGCAGATGACCGGCCAGCCCATGTATACGCTGCTTGGCGGTGCGCTGCGCGATCGCGTCCGGGCGTATGCGAGCGGACCGCTCCTGCCAGCCGACGGCGACCGTTATCGCGGTTTCGAGGGGGAGGTCGCCCGCTACGTCGAAGACGGATTTACGGCGGTCAAGATCAGGATCGGCATATCGCTCGCGGCCGATCTGCGCGCGATCAGGCAGGCGCGCGCCATTCTGGGCGATGCTTCGCTGCTGATGGCGGATCTCAATGAATCCTCAACGGTCCGGGACGCCGTCACCCTGGCGCAGCAAGCAGCGGATTCCAATCTGGCCTGGCTCGAGGAGCCTCTGCCGCATGACGATCTCCCCGGCTACCGGCGCCTTGCCGCATCGCTGCCCGTGGCGCTGGCCGGCGGCGAATCCTTCTGCGGCGTTCAAGCGTTTCGAGACGTCCTGAGTGAAGCTGCGCTCGACCTCGTTCAGCCCGACCTCGCAATCTGCGGAGGCTTGACGGAAGGCTTGCGGATCATGGGGCTGGCCGACGCATTCTGCGTGCCGGTGCTGCCGCATGTATGGGGCGGGGCCGTCAATTTCCTCGCGTCCCTTCAGTTCGCCGCGATCCTGACGCCGGGTCGCGGCCAGGTATCGGCACCGCTGTTCGAATACGACATGAGCTTCAATCCGTTGCGTGACCGCATCTACGATCCAAAGCTGGACGCGGACGGCAATCTCGCCATCCCGGACGGTCCCGGTCTTGGTATGAAGATCGAGATCGACCGGCTCGGCGACTATGTGCGGGATCACTGGGTTCTTGAGCCTTGATTTTTTGAAGACAGTTCAATGGTGGAGGAGAGTGGAAATGAGAAAGCTTCTGGTGGCCGCGATCGTCGCGCTGGCAACATGTCCGACCTGGGCTTGGGCAGCCCCTGATATGACGCTCAACCTGGGCCTGGTCGGAGGCCCAAAGGCGCCCGAGGCGATCGCTATGGGCCAGTTCGCCGAGGAGATCAAGGACAAGACCGACGGGCGCATCGAAATCCGCGTTCAGGGCGGCGGTGCGCTGGGCGGCGACCGTGAGGTCATCGAGGGGGTCCAGCTCGGCACCGTTGACATGACCGTCGTCAGCACGTCGATCGTCGTCAATTTCGATCCCGACTTCGCGATCCTGGACATCCCGTTCCTGTTTCGCGACTTCGACCACGCGCAGGCTGTGCTCGACGGGCCGATCGGCAAGGAACTGCTGGACGGCCTGCCGCAGAAGGGACTGGTCGGGTTGGCCTTCGGCGGAATGGGCTTTCGCGAGCTGACAAACAACGCAAAGCCGGTCAAGACCCCGGACGACGTCAAAGGTCTCAAGATCCGCACGCAGCAGAACGAGATGCACATTGCCGTTTGGCGCGAGCTTGGCGCCTTGCCAACGCCGATGGCCATTCCGGAAGTCTACACCGCGCTTCAGCAGGGCGTTGTCGACGGTCAAGAAAATCCGGTCGGCGCGATCATCAACAATCGCTTCGGCGAGGTTCAAAAATATATCAGCCTCACAGACCATGCATTCACGCCCTTGGTCTTGCTGATCTCGCCATCGGTCTATTCTTCGCTCAGCGAGGAGGATAAGCAGGTGTTCGCAACGGCCGCCAAGAATGCGATGGCGCGCAATCGCAAGGAGGTCGACGCTGTCCTCACGTCCGGACTGGAGACGCTGAAGTCCCAGGGCATGACCGTGGTGGCTGATGTCGACAAGGCGGCTTTCCGGGCCAAGCTCGGCGACATCTACAAGGAATTCGCCAAGCGCTTCGGCGAAGACAGGCTGAAGGCGATCGACGAGACCAAATAATGGGAACCGCTTCATCGCTGCGTTCGGCCTTCCTCGTTGTGGAAGGCCGAATAACACAAGGTGCGGTCGCGCTGGGTACCTGTGGCCTGGCGCTGGCCTGCCTTGTCGGCTTCTACCAGGTTCTCACGCGATTCATCCTGCACGCGCCCTCGTCCTGGTCCGAGCCGCTCATCCAGACGACCTTGATCTGGATGGCCTATGTCGCGCTGGCCGGAGCGATGCGTGCCGGCACGCTGATTTCGGTCGACCTCATCCAAAGCATGAGCACCGGCCGGATGCGAATGCTGGTCAACGCGGTCACCTATCTATCGACGCTGGCCCTGCTGGCGGTCCTCTTCTGGTTCGGCTGCCAGCTCGTCTGGCGCGTTCGCTTCCAGACCATCGCCGGCCTCGGCGTATCCGCGTCATGGGCCTATGCGGCGCTGCCGACAGGATCGCTGCTGTCGGCGCTGGCCCTTGTGGCCCATGCGCTCGACCCGGAACAGAAACGCGACTTCCGCGTCGAGAACGCAGGCTAGGAGCGCCGACATGCTTCCCGTGATGATCGTGGTGATGATCGTGCTGATGGGGCTGTCGGTTCCCGTCGCCGTGGCCATCGGGCTTGCGGGCGTGGCGGGAACGGTCGGCTTTTCGAACCTGCCGCTGATCGTGGTGCCCCAACAGGCCTTCATTGCGCTCGACAAATTCCCGCTCGCCGCCATTCCCTTCTTCATCGTGGCGGGCAACATCATGGCTGCCGGCGGCATTTCGTCCAGGCTTGTCGATCTTGTGGAAAGCATCGTCGGCGACGTGCGCGGCGGCCTGCCGCTGACCTGTATCCTGGTGTGTATGATCTTCGCCGCCGTCTCCGGATCGAGCGTGGCAACCACCTACGCGATTGGGGCGATTTTGATTCCGGCGATGGTGCGGCAGAACTATCCAACCGGCTTTGCCGCATCGCTGCAGGCTACGTCGGCGGAACTGGGCGTGATCATTCCTCCTTCGATCCCCATGATCCTCTACGGCGTCTCCGCCAGCGCTCCCGTCGGCGATCTGTTCATCGCCGGCTTGGGGCCAGGCCTGCTGATTGCCGTGGCGCTTGACATCTTCGTGATCGTCTGGTCGCGGCTCTATCATCAGCCCGTTCAGTCCGAGGAGCCCGCTAAGGAATTCATGCCAAGTCTGCGGCGGGCTTCGCTTGCCCTTGCGATGCCGGTCATCATTCTCGGTGGCATCTACGGCGGCGTCTTCACGCCGACTGAAGCTGCGGTGGTGGCCGTGTTCTACGCGCTCATCGTAAGCCTTCTGGTTTACCGCGAGATGTCTTTGCGTGACCTCGCCACGGTATTGCGCCGTTCGACCCTGTCATCTGCCATCATCATGTTCATCATCTCGATGGCCGGGCTGTTTTCCTTCGTCATCACCCGCGCCGGCATTCCCGCGATGATCAGCGAGTGGATCGTGACGACCTTTGCCACTGGTCTCACCTTCCTTCTGGCGGTGAACATGCTGCTCTTCCTCATCGGCATGTTCGTGGAGACCTCGGCATCGATCGTCGTCATCGCGCCGATCCTGGCGCCGGTCGCCATGCGCTACGGCATTGATCCCGTCCACTTCGGCATGATCATGATCGTCAATCTCGCCATGGGAATGATCACGCCGCCTTTTGGCGTGAACCTCTTTGCGGCCTCCGACGTTGGCAAGGTGTCTCTGCACCGCATGGTGCCCTATCTCGTCCCACTCGTGTGCGTCGTCGTTCTATGCCTGGCGCTCATCACCTATGTGCCAATGATCAGCCTGGGATCGCTGTATCTCCTCGGTATTCGGTAGTGGTTCTGTTACTGCCTCACGATTCATCCGGAATCCAAGCGAAGTTTTTAAAGATGCGGCCGACGCTCCGATATTTGAGGTCTTCGCGCCGCCCGCCATTAGTCACGTTTGTTTTTACGGCGTCTGCAACTTGGTCGGATGCGCCGCTGCTAAAGCCTCTCTGCCCTTGTCGACCCATAGTTCGCGGGCCTGCTCACCCTGATTGCTTTTGAGCTTTTCGGCCATCCAGAGCAGAGCGCCGTAGATCATGGCGCGGTCGTCACCGGTCAGATCGACGATACCTGCCTTGACGACGAGGCCGCCGAGTTCGATCAGCTGTTTCGTGCGCTTGCGGCGCTCGACCTGCCAGGCGCGCATGTCATTGCGTGACAGTGCCGCTTGCCGGCGATTGCGCGCTGCCCGGTTGCGTTTGAGCGCCGCGAGGATTGCTCTGAGATGCCGGAGCATTTCGCCGGGATCTGCTCTCGAAAAACATCGCACCGCGCTTCGCCCATGCCTCCCGCTTTCCGGCGTCTTTCGTCTCGGTGATGGCGACCAGCGCTCCCGCCAGCTCGTCGGCGGTGAGACTGTCGGCGCCGGTAGCAATCACCAGTTCGCCGAGCTGCTGCACCTTTCGAGCTTTGAGGTCTTTGGCCTTGTCTTCCAGCGCCTTCAGTTCCGCGTTGTAGTCGCGTGGCTTGCGCATCTGCTCTCTCCATCGCCTCGTCCGTTGTCGATGCAGCGATGATAGTTGGACGCTCCGCGGAAGGCTTCCCTGTTGCCGGGACGGGTTGCGACGGCTTGGTCCATCCCGAGAATTTTTCGAGGGAGGGCGCGCTTATACGTCGTGCCGACGTGGCTGCTGCTGTGTAGATGGTTTGGTCGCGATGGCGATCTATCATCTTCACGTCAAGGTCATTGGCCGTAAGGCCGGCTCGAGCGCTGTGGCGTCCGCCGCCTACCGCTCGGCCTCGCGGCTGCGCGACGAGCGCATCGACCGTGTCCAGGATTTTTCCGCCAAGCGCGGCGTCGTCCATTCCGAGGTGCTGCTCCCCGACCATGCACCCGAAGCCTGGAGCGACCGGGAGCGGCTCTGGAACGATGTCGAAGCCTTCGAGGTACGCAAGGACGCCCAGCTTGCCCGCGAAGTGGAGTTTTCTCTTCCGCGCGAGATGACGCAGGCACAGGGCATCGAGCTTGCCCGCGACTTCGTGCAGGCCGAATTCGTCGATCGCGGCATGGTTGCCGATCTCAATGTGCATTGGGACAGGGCAGAGGATGGAAGCTTCAAACCTCATGCCCATGTCATGCTCACCATGCGGGAGATCGATAGCAATGGCGGCGAACCCGGCTTTGGCCAGAAGGTGCGGGACTGGAACACAACCGCAATGGTCGAGCGCTGGCGCGAACGCTGGGCGGAACTTGCCAACGAGCGTCTTGCCGAACTCGACATCGACGCCCGCATCGATCACCGCAGTCTGGAAGCGCAGGGCATCGAACTGGAGCCGCGGACGCAGATAGGCGCACCGGCGCAGCGCATCGAAAACATTGGCGTTGGTGAAGGTACTATCGCCGACGGGATTGCGACTACAGATGTTGCCGACCGTGCCGAGATGCACCGCGAGATCGCCCGCTACAATGGCGCGCGGATCATCGCCGATCCTAGCTTAGCACTTGACGCCATCACGCATCAGCAATCGACCTTCACCCGCCGCGACATGGCAAAGTTCGCGCATCGCCACAGCGACGGCATCGAGCAGTTCAACGAGGTCATGGGCGCGATCTCGAATGCGCCCGACCTGGTTGAACTCGGCAGCGATGCACGAGGACAGAACCGCTTCACCACTCGTCAGATGATCGAGGCCGAACAGCGCCTGCATCACGCCGCAGAATGGATGGCGGAGCGGGAGCGCCACGAGGTCAGTGATCGGGACAGAGAGATTGCTCTTGCTCGTGCTGAGCAGCGCGGTCTTGCCCTGTCCGGTGAGCAGGCCGACGCGCTTGCGCATATCACCGATGGGCGTGATCTCGGCATCGTCGTCGGCTATGCCGGCACCGGCAAGAGCGCCATGCTTGGCGTCGCGCGCGAGGCATGGGAGACAGCCGGCTACGAGGTCAAGGGTGTTGCTTTGTCCGGCGTTGCCGCCGAGAACCTGGAAAGCGGATCGGGCATATCTTCTCGAACCATCGCCAGCATAGAACTTGGTTGGGAGAATGGTCGGGACCTGCTGACTTCCCGCGATGTGCTGGTGATCGATGAGGCCGGCATGGTCGGCACACGTCAGTTGGAGCGCGTGCTTTCGCACGCGGCGGAAGCCGGCGCAAAAATCGTGCTGGTCGGCGATCCTCAGCAGTTGCAGGCGATTGAAGCCGGTGCCGCCTTCCGCTCGATCCACGACCGCCATGGCGGCATCGAGATCGAGACCGTGCGCCGCCAGCAAGAGGACTGGCAGCGTGACGCCACGCGTGATCTGGCGACGGGAAAGATCGGTGCTGCGATCGATGCCTATGATGCGAACGGCATGGTGCATGCGGCACAAAGTCGAGAACAGGCGCGCAACGATCTGATCGAACACTGGGACCGCGAGCGGCAGGCGCAACCGGATGCGAGCCGCATCATCCTCACCCACACCAACGCCGAAGTGCGGGAACTCAACGAATCGGCGCGCGACAGAATGCGGGAGGCCGGCGATCTCGGCGAGGATGTTCATGTCACTGTCGAGCGTGGGCAGCGAGCCTTCGCCAGCGGCGATCGTGTCATGTTCCTGCGCAATGAACGTAGTTTCGGTGTCAAGAACGGCACGCTCGGCATCATCGAGCAGGTCAGCGCCGAAAGCATGTCGGTGCGCACCGACGACGGGCGCTCCGTCGCGTTCGACCTGAAGGATTATGCCCATGTCGACCACGGCTATGCGGCGACCATCCACAAGGCGCAAGGGATGACGGTGGATCGTACCCATGTGCTGGCAACGCCGGGCATGGATGCCCATGGCAGCTATGTCGCCCTGTCGCGGCATCGCAGCGGCATGGATCTGCACTATGGCCGCGACGACTTCGCAACCCGGGACAAGCTTATCCGCACCCTGTCGCGCGACCGGGCCAAGGACATGGCGTCGGACTACGGACAACGCGATCCGGCCCAACACTATGCAGAGCGGCGCGGCATCACTTTCCGCCAGCGTGTCGTCGAGATCGTCCGCAAGATCGTGCCGGAGAGGCTGCGCGACCGGATCGATGGCCTGCTGGACGGAATGCGCCAGCCCGGAGACGAAGAGTCAGGTCAGGAAAGCGGGCGCCGGCCGGGAAGGGAAGATGGTGGAGCGCAGACCGGGGATGGCGTTCCCAAGCCGGAACGGGAGAGGCCGGGAAGGGAAAGGTCAGGGCCGGGCGCACAGCGCGATGCGACCGAGCCGGCAGACCGGGAGGATGCATTGCGCAAGGCACGCACGCAGGCGCTGGTGCGTCATGCGCGTGCGCTCGACGCAAGCCTCACCAGCGGAAGTGCGGACGGCCACGGCACGCCAGAGCAGACGCGCGAACTGCGCGATGCCCGCGACGCCTTCGAGACGGTGCGCCCGCACGGCTGGCGCGATGCCGAAGCGGCCTATGTGAAGAATCCCGAGTTCGTCCACGAGGCAGGCGCCGGCCGCGTCAATCGCGCCGTGCGCGCCCTTCAGCTCGAAACCGAAATCCGCACCGGACGGAGCATCGATCCAGACATCACTCCGACCCTGCGCGCCGAGCGCTTCGTAAAAACGCTGGCAGAAACTCGACCAGACCAGCCAGCGTCAATATCAGGCCGGCGATATGGCGGCCTACACGTCAACGCGCTCGGCCATGTCCGACATGGCCAAAAGTCTCGAACGCGATCCGCAACTCGAATCCATCCTTGTCAACCACAAGAAGGCGCTTGGCATCACGTTCGAATCCGGCCGGCGTCTCGGCGCCGAACTCGCGTTCAACCACGGCATCGGGCTCGGCAGGGGACGCGGTGTCGGACTCTGACCCGTCCGATTTGTGGCCCTCTCCACGCCACCTTACCACACGGCGGCGATCCCTCTTGCGTTACCGATGCCACCTTGTCTTGTCCGATCCATCAGGTCTCAGAACCACCCAGCAGGAGGCAGGCCAGCCATGCGCGAACCCGACCGTATCATCCGCAGCAAAACCGTCCTTGCCCGGACCGGTCTGTCCCGCTCGACCATGTATCGCAAGATCGCAGAGGGTACGTTCCCTACGCAGGTCAAGATCAGCATCAACGGCGCCGGATGGTATGAGTCGGAGATCAATCGGTGGATTGCTGATCCTGTCGCCTGGCGCTCCCGAGGGGAGGGAACACTGACGGCTGATTGCAATCTATAGAACGGTACGTTGCGGTCACCGGCGGGCGATCATCTCTCGGCATTCAATGACCGGTTAGGGGCCGCCAGCGGAATGGCGGGTGTTGGACGGTGTGGCAAGAAAGCTGCCGCCCCGTAAAAGGTCAGCAGCTCGATGTTCTGAATCCATGGTTCGGTCGGACTTTTCACCGTGCGTGGGCGAGCGCGTTCGATCCGGTGCCCGACTTTCATCATCTATGCGGAGGGCGACCCGCTTGGAGCCGATGCCATTGCGTTTTTCGACACGCCGAATTGTCTCAAAGCGCCGAGTATGCCTCCACGATTTCGCGATGCTCTTACTCCGACCCCGGAATCGCTCGGAAAATTTTGCTTGCATCGGCGCGCCCGGATACGTAAAACGATTTACGAAAAACGTTTTACGTTTGGCTTCTGGGAGGAGGCAAGGCTACCGTGACAGCGTCCATCAAGGATGTCGCCAAGAAGGCTGGCGTGTCCGCAGGGACCGTTTCGAACGTGTTCAGCGGCAATCGCGTCGTGCGGGCCGACTTGGTGGAGCGGGTGCGCGAAGCCGCTCGGGAGCTCGGCTATCAGCCCGATCGCGCTGCATCGCAGTTGCGGGCCGGCAAGGCGCGCATCGTGGCCGCGCTTGTGCCCGACCTCAACAACCCGTTCTTCACCAGCTTGATCGCCTCCATCGAGTCCAGCTTGCGCGCGGACGGTATGGATATCATCGTCGCCAGTTCGAATGATGATCCCGCCGAGGAACGCACCCGCCTGGCCGCCCTGCTTGCGTGGCGTCCTGCCGCGCTCATCGCCATACCCTGCGCCGACGAGTTTGCCAGCCGGGACCTGGTCGACAAAGCCGGTATTCCGTACGTTGTCGTTGATCGTGTGCCGCATCTTTTCGAGGGCGACGCGGTAACCGTTGACAATCCGGAAGCCGGCCGCATGGCGGCGGACCACCTCATTGGCCTCGGCCACCGCAATATCGTGGTGGTCGCCTCGACCATGAAGCTGAGGAACATTCGGGAGCGCTGCGAAGGTATAGAGCAGGTATTCACGGACCACGGATTGGGCCGCCCGACTTTGATCGAAGTCGGCCTGGACTTCGAGACGGCTTCCGAACGCCTGGCCGACTTCATGGAGGGCGAGCGTCAGGCTACCGCTTTTCTTGCACTCACGAACTTCGCCACCCTGGGAGTTCTCGCATCGCTCCACCAGCGAGGTCGCAGGGTCCCCGAGGACGTGTCGGTCCTCGGCTTCGATGACTATTCCTGGATGCGCGCCGTCAACCCGCCCCTGACAGCCATCCGACAGCCGGTCGAGGAGATGGGTCGCATGGCGTGGCTGCGGCTGCGCGAGCGCATCGCGGGAGAAGACGTGCCGTTCTCGCGCATGAGGTTGAACTGCAAGCTGATGGTCCGGACGTCGACGGCGCCCGCGGTCGGCTCGCCGCAAACTGACAGGCCGAGCAGTGCTGGAAGGAGTGCGCCAGCGAAAACCGGATAGAGGAGGTTCTCCCGCCAGGCGGGAGTGATCGTCTGACGATGGCGAGACATTCGAACACGGAGAGCTGCCTCCCCGTGAACAGGAAGGCTTTGCCGACATTTCGGCGCAGTCACAAGGCCTCGACCACAAAGCGCCAGAAAGCGGAGGATGAAATGAGAAATATTACCTTGCTGGGTTCAATCTCGGGAGCGGCGCTGCTGCTGGCTTCGGCCGCCGTCGCCCAGGATATCGACTGGAAATCGGAACTGGGCGACCATTCCGGCAAGACGCTGCACATGATGACGATCACCGATCCGTTCATCGATTCGATCAAGGCGACGAAGGACGGCTTCACCGACATCACCGGCGCCAAGGTCGAGGTCGATGGCTATGGCTACGATGCGCTTCACGAAAAGGAGCTCCTCGCCTGCTCGCAGAACGATAGCAGCTACGACATCTTCATCATGGACGGCATCTGGATCGGCGAACTCTCGGAGGCCGGCTGCATCGACAGCGCCGAGAAGCAGATCGCCGAAGGCAAGCCGGAGATTTTCGCCTGGGACGACTACACGCCATCGGCCGCCGGCCAGGCGAGTTGGGACGGCGAGCGCATGTGCATCCCGATCGGTATCTATTACGAGCTGATGTACTACCGCACCGATCTCTTCGAGAAGGCCGGCATCAAGGTTCCCGAGACATTCGAGGAACTCAAGCAGGCGGCCAAGACTTTCACCGACAATCCCGAATTTCCTGGCGTTTACGGGTACGCCATGAACAACAAGCGCGGCGCGGCCGCCGGCCAGCAATGGTTTGAATGGATCTACAGCGCCGGCGGCAAGCCCTGGGTTTCCAACGATATCGGATCGAAAGACCCCTACGCTGACCAGACACCGCTGCTGAACTCGAAAGAATCGGTCGATCTCGTCCAGTTCTTCAAGGACATGACCGCTTACGGTCCGCCCGGCGTGGAGTCGTTCGCCTGGGACGAACGGGCCAATGCATTCGCCGCCGGCAAGCTTGCCATGATCAATGACTGGTCCGTGCGCGCGCAGATTGCCAACGATCCGTCGCAAAGCCAGGTTGCGGGCAAATTCAAGGCCGCGCTGATGCCGCACAAGGAAGGCGCCAAGACCGTCTCGCCGGTCGGTGGCTGGGTGGCCTGCGTCAACGCGCACGGCGCGCAGAAGGACGTCGCGTGGGATTTCCTGAAGTGGTTCGGCAGCCCCGCGGTGCACAAGCAGTTCGTCATGGCAGGCGGACCGCCGAGCCGCCTGTCGGCGATGCAGGACCCCGATGTCGTCGCTAAATATCCCTGGACCGAACAGCTTTTTGAAGCCCAGAAGAACGCCTGGGTCGAGGTCCGCCCGCGCCACCCGCTGGCGTTCCAGATGATCGACACGGTTGGCGCCGATGTGAATAAGGCAATCATCGGCGAGGCCACGCCTCAGGCCGCAATGGACAACGCTCAGGAGCAGGTCACCAAACTGCTGAAGCAGAACGGCCTGCTCCAATAGGCACGGCGGATTGGGAGTCTCCCATTCCTGCCCGCCCGCCGCCGACCGGGCATTGCCGCCCGGTCGGAAGTTTCACGGGGAATTCATTGAATGGCCAGTTTGGTTTCCGGCACGACGAGCGATATGACGCCGCGACCGTCACGGCGCGCCTTCTACACGGGCGATCGATTCCAGGCCGCCGCCTTCATCGTGCCGTCCTGTATTTTTCTGGCGCTTCTGACCATCTGGCCCTTTTTTTATTCGGTCTATCTCAGCCTTCACAGAGTGCGCCTCACCGCCCTCAAGCGCGCCGTCTTCGTCGGTTTCGAGAACTACTGGAACCTCGTTACCGATACGCTTTTCCAGCACGCGCTGCTCAACACGCTGATGCTCGCGACAGCGTCGATCGCATGCGAGATCATTATCGGCTTCGTTGTCGCCAAAGCGTTCGTCAGCATCGCCCATCTTCGCTGGTCGAACTGGCTGCGTTCCTTCTTCCTGATGCCGATGATGGTGACGCCGCTGATCGTCGGCATGATCTTCGCCTATGTCTTCAATCCCGTCCTGGGTATCGCCAACTATCTGCTGAATTCCGTCGGTCTTGCGCCGGTCTCATGGTTCGGCGATCCGTTCCCCGCCATGCTCTCGATCCTGTTGATCAATGTCTGGCAATGGACGCCCTTCATGATGTTGCTGATCATGGCGGGGCTGTTCTCGATCCGCTCCGATCTCTACGAGGCGGCGCGCGTCGATGGCGCGAAGTGGCACCATATCCTGCGCTTCCTGGAAATTCCGTCGATCCGCGGCATCGTGCTTCTGGGCATCATCTTGCGCATCATCGACACGCTTCGCTTCTTCGATGTCGTCTATGTGACCACGCGCGGTGGGCCGGGCGACTCGACCATGGTGTTGACGCTCTATGCCTATCAGCAGAATTTCCAGTTCTTCCAAGCGGGAACCGGCTCCGCGGCCGCCGTGATCATCCTCGTCATATCGATCGTCATCACGACCTTTGCCGTGCGGCTTTTGCGGAGGATCGAAAATGACTAGCGCCTTTCGTCTCCGCGATCTCGGCCCACTGATCCTGGTCCTGCTGTTCGTCTTCATTTCGAGCGCGCCGCTTCTGTGGATCTTCCTCGGCGCGTTCAAGACGACGGCGCAGATCATTTCGATTCCGCCTGTCTGGGTACCCGACTTCACCTATCTGAACAATTTCCGGGACGTGCTTGGCCAGTTCTGGCCGTTCATCGTCAACTCGCTGATCGCGACGGTCGGAGCGACGGCTCTCGCCCTGCTGCTTGCCGTTCCGGCCGCATTCGGGCTGGTCAACTTCAGCTTCAGGGGTCGCGCGGCGATCGCCGATTGGATCCTGTCGACGCGCATGATGCCGCCAATCGCGGCGGCGGTGCCCCTGTTCGTGATCTTCCGTGGAGCCGGGCTGCTCGACACCCTGCCGGCCCTCATCATCGCCTATGCCGGTTTCAACCTGCCATTCGCCATCTGGATGTCCATGTCGTTCATCCGGCGCGTCCCGCAGGAACTGATAGAGGCGGCACGGCTGGAAGGATGTACCTGGTTGCGTGTGCTGTGGGAAATCGTCCTGCCGCTTTCCAAGAGCGGATTGGCGGCGGTCGCCACCTTCGTGTTCATCTTCGCGTGGAACGAATTCATGCTGGCTCTTTTCCTCACCACCCGCGAGGCGAAGACGTTCCCGGTTGTGATCTCTTCCTTCATCGGCACTGGCCGCGTCTATTGGGAATACATCACCGCCGCCTCGGTCATCCAATGTCTGCCGCCGGTGCTGTTCACCTTCTTCATGCAGAAACACATCGTCTCCGGCATCACGATGGGTGCCGTGAAAGACTGATCGATAACTCTTTTCGGAGAAAGACCAACATGATCCCGAGACGCGGAGAAAATCATACGGCGCTCGTTACCGGCGCGTCGCGAGGCATAGGGCGCGCGATCGCCGAAAGGCTCGCGGCCGAGGGCTATCGGGTCTTCGCCAATGACCTCGAACGGCAAGCGTCGGAACTGGCGGATCTCGTCGCCGAAATCACCAAATCCGGCGGCCGGTGCGAAGCCGTGTACTGCGATGTCAGCAATCCGCGATCGGTCGAGGACATGGTTCACGGCTGCCTCGTCGCAGCCGGCTCGATCGATCTTCTGGTCAACAATGCCGGTGTCCTGTCGGTTCATCCTGTAGCCGAGATCGAGCCGGATGAATGGGACCGCATGTTCGACGTCAACACCAAGGGGACATTTCTCGTCACCAAAGCGCTGCTCGGACATTTCCGCGGCCGCAAAGCCGGGCGCATCGTCAACATAGCCTCGATCGGCGGCAAGCGCGGCGGCCCTGGTCAGTCGCACTACTGCGCATCGAAGGCGGCCGTCATCAACTTCACTCAGGTACTGGCAATGGAAATCGCAAGGGACGGGGTAACCGTCAATGCCGTCTGCCCGGGCATCATCGACACGGACATGGGCCGCAACAACTATCGCAATGAAGAATCCCTGCGCCAGGTGAAGGAAAAGACCGCCATGGGCCGGCTCGGCTATCCGGCCGATGTGGTCGGCGCCGTCGCTTTCTTCGCGTCCGACGACGCAGCTTTCATCACCGGACAATCGCTCAACGTAGACGGCGGAATCATTTTCCACTGAAGCCGCGTCGGCAAAGGAACTGACAATGGGCGAGATCTGCCTCAACAATGTCGTGAAACGCTTCGGCACCCTTTCAGTGATCAAGGATATCAGCCTTACGGTGGCCGAGGGCGAGTTCGTCGTTTTCGTCGGACCGTCCGGCTGTGGCAAGTCCTCCTTGCTGAGGCTCATCACGGGACTGGAGGAGCTGACCTCCGGGAGCATCCTGATCGACAAGCAGGACGTCTCAAACCTGCCCCCTTCGGAACGCCGGCTTGCCATGGTCTTCCAGTCCTATGCGCTGTTTCCGCACATGACCGTCGCGCAGAATATCGGCTTCGGCCTCCGGGTCGCCGGCATGCCGAAAACCGCGATCCGAGAACGAGTGGAAGCGGCGGCGCGTACGCTGGAGCTGGACAGCTATCTCGATCGTTATCCGCGCCAGTTGTCCGGAGGACAGCGCCAGCGCGTCGCCATCGGACGCGCCATCGTACGCCAGCCAAAGGCCTTCCTGTTCGACGAACCGCTGTCCAATCTCGATGCGGCGCTTCGCGTCCAGATGCGCATCGAACTGATCCGTCTGCATGACGAGCTCAAGACGACCATGATCTATGTCACCCATGACCAGGTCGAAGCCATGACCATGGCGCACCGCATTGTCGTTTTGAACGAAGGAAGGGTTGAACAGTTCGATACGCCTATCGCGCTGTACGACCGGCCGGCGAACCGTTTCGTGGCGGGCTTCATCGGCTCGCCGAAGATGAATTTCATTGAAGGAAAGGCCTCCGGCGCCAGGGATTTCGATGTCGCTGGCTGCAACGTTGAAATATCGGATCTGCTTGACCCGATGCCGGCCGGACCGCTGACGCTCGGGATCAGGCCTGAGCATATCGACTACGACCGGACCGCAGGGTTGTGGAAAGGGCGCATCCTGATCGAGGAGCAACTGGGCAGCGACGCCTATTTCACCGTCGAGGTCGCGGAGATCGGTCAGCTTACGGTTCGTGCCGTCGGCGAGCGCGGCTATCGCCGCGGTGACGAAATTCACCTGACACCACGCCCCGGCCACTGCCATCTGTTCGACGGCGATGGCATCGCCCTGAGGCGCGCCGCCGCGCCGGAGAACCGGACGGCTTCGAGCCGGTCGCGCACCTGAGAAATACCCCCTTCTCCGCCGGAGGAACGAAGATGTACATGGATAAACTCAAGCTGGAAGGCCGCGTCGCCGTCGTGACCGGCGGTGGGCGCGGGATCGGGCTCGCCATCGCCGAAGCGCTGGCCGAGGCGGGCGCGCGTCTGGTGCTGCTCGACCGTGAAGACGACGTGCTGGAAGCCGGCCGGGCCGCTCTTTCGGCAAAGGGACGCGATGTGACGTGCATCGTCGCCGATGTGACGAAGCCGGAAGACATCCAAAGCGCGGCCGACCGCGTCGCGGCCGATCACGGCGCGATCGACATTCTTGTCGCCAATGCGGGCATAGGCCGCGCGCCGACCGCCGCCGAAGAGATTTCCGACGCGGATTGGCTGGCGGTCAACGACGTGAATCTCAACGGCGTCTTCTGGTGCGACAGGGCCTTCGGTCGACACATGCTCGCGCAAAGGCGCGGCGCCATCGTCAACATCGGCTCGATGTCCGGCCTTATTGTCAACCGGCCGCAAGGCCAGTCGCACTACAACGCCTCGAAAGCGGCCGTCCATCACCTGACCAAGTCGCTCGCGGCCGAATGGGCGGACCGCGGTGTGCGCGTGAATGCGGTCGCGCCAACCTATATCGAGACACCGCTGATCGCCCATGCTGAGGCGAGCGGCCTTGCCGACATCTGGCGGCGCGACACGCCGATGCACCGCTTCGGTCAGCCGCATGAGGTCGCCAGCGTGGTGCATTTCCTGGCCTCTGACGCCGCGAGCCTCGTGACCGGCGCCGTCGTTCCCGTCGATGGCGGCTTTACCTGCTGGTGAGTGAAATTTCGGATCTTTTGCATGTTGAAAGGGAACATCCATGAATAAACTTGGCGTCCACGCACTCGTCTGGGAGGCAGGCTGGAGTCATGACGAATGCAGCCGGGCGATCGCCAGAACCGCGGAGGTCGGTTACGATTTCATCGAGGCGCCTGCCCTCGATCCCGGATCTATTGACGTCGATTTCACCCGCCGCCAGCTCGAAAAGAATGGCATAGGCATCAATTTCTCGCTTGGCCTCGACGCCGATACCGACATTTCCAGCGGCGATCGGGAGAAAGCCGGAAGGGGCACGAAAAGGCTTGAGGACGCGATCGCCCTGGCGCGCGACCTTGGGGCGACGCATGTGTGTGGCATCCTGCATTCTGCCTTCCAGAAGAACGCGGTGCCGACGACCGCTGCCGGGGTGGCAATGTCGGTGGACATCATCGGACACGTTGCGGAGATTGCCGCCAGAAGCGGGATCACGCTCGGCCTCGAAGTGGTGAACCGCTACGAATCGAACGTCCTCAACACGGCCTCGCAAGCCGTGGAGTTCTGCAGGCGCGTGAACGCCCCGAACGTCAAGGCGCATCTTGATGTCTATCATATGAACATCGAGGAATCCGACATCGCCTCTGCGATCAGGGACACGGGCGACTACCTCGGCTACTTCCATACCGGCGACTCGCACCGAGGCTATATGGGATCCGGTTCGATCGACCTCGCCCAGGTATTCCGGGCGCTTGTCGCATCGGGTTATGAAGGACCCATCGCCTTCGAAAGCTTCTCCTCGCGGGTCGTCGGCCAGCCGCTTGAAGGCATCCTCGGCATCTGGCGCAACCTCTGGGAAGACGGGCAGGATCTTGCTGCCCACGCGCTGATGTATACACGCGCGCAGCTCAAGTCGGCTCAGGAGACCCTCAAGCAGGCGGAGCGGAGCCGCCTGCCGTAATGCCGGATGCTGCTCTGCAAACCGATCTTGGCACCCTGTCAGCTTATCTGCGACAGACCCAGGGGCCATCCCGGCGGCTGGTCGCGATCGCCGGCGCGCCCGGTTCGGGCAAAAGTATGTTTGCCAGGCGGTTGAGTGAAGACCTCAACCGGGTTTGGCGCGACATCAGTCAAGTCCTGCCCATGGACGGCTATCATTTCGACGACGCCGTCCTGATCGAACGGGGCGAGCGGGCCCGCAAGGGCGCGCCTCACACCTTCGACGTCGGCGGCTTTGCCGTCATGCTCGATCGTTTGCATGCCGACGATGGCAGCGAGATCGCCATCCCGGTTTTCGACCGGTCGCTGGAAATCGCTCGCGCCGGTGCGGAGATTGTCTTGCCTTCGACGCGCATCGTTCTCGTCGAAGGCAATTACCTGCTGCTCGACGATCCGGCGTGGGCCGCCTTGCGATCACGCTTCGATGTAAGCGTCTGGCTGGATGTGCCTCGTCTTGTCCTGGCCGACCGGCTGGTTCGGCGCTGGAGCGATCTTGGCCTGTCATCCGACGAGATAAGGACCAAGGTCGAGGCGAACGATCTGCCTAATGCCGATATGGTGATCGCGCAAAGCTGTCCGGCGGCTTTTTCAATCCGCAATTTCTGACACTGTGACATGCCACTGAGTTCTCATCCAGCGGCGATTAGAGCCTCGACCGCTTTTGCTCCGGTTCCATTCCTTAGACCGCCGGAAGGTAGAGTTTCCCGGCCTTTTCACGATGGCGGGCTGATGGCGCCATCGGGATTGAGCAACGAGATCGGCACATTGTGCCCGATCGCCCTATGCGGGCGCACCTCGTTGTAGTATCTGCGCCAATCATCAATCTTTTCGGCCGCATCGGCAAGCGTCAGGAACTAGTGGGCGTTCAAGCACTCCGCCCGGAAGCGACCGTTGAAGGCTTCGATGTAGGCGTCGTCGGTTAGCTTGCTTGGCCGACTGAGTCGAAGGTCACCCCTTTCGGTCGCGGGAGACGAACTCTGAGTCTTGGTCGAAGCGAATCGTCTCCGGATAACCGATCATCGGACAGATCTTTTCCAATGCCCTGACCACGTCCTCGGCGCGATAGCTGAATCGGGGATCACGCACGGGCACGAAGCGGGTGAACGTGTCGACAACTGTCAGGACACGAATCTTCTTGCCCGTAGCGAGCTGATCGTGGACGAAGTCCATGGCCCAGACATCGTTCGGCCCGACGGCTTCCTGGCGGTCCTCCCGAAGCTTCGCCTTCACCCGTCGCTTTGGCATCTTGCTCCTGAGCTGCAGGCCTAAGTTCAGAGCAGGGCAGGGGCGGTTGGTCTTGGTTCTGGACGCATGGAGCCCACCGTTTCCTGTCTACCACCTCTATTTTCCGAGCCGCCGTCAGATGTCGCCGGCACTAGGCATAGAGGCCCTGCGATACCGGGAGTCTAGTTCTGTTTGTCAATTCGATCCTCTTGGCTAAGGCCGTGCAGTACCTAACTCGCAGACGAGCGCGACCGCCGCTTCAGATCTGAAAACACCTCCTTCACCCAATTCAGGAACACCTCAAGGCGGCGCGAAAGGACTTGGTCACCGGCGTGGATCGCATTGAGAGGCAGCGGCTCCGGCGGCGCATCTGGCAGCAGCTCGACGAGCGCGCCGCTGGCGAGGTCGTCCGCGAAGCGGTAGCGTGGCGCCTGGATGAGGCCGAGGCCCTGCCGGGCCAGCGCCGCGGCCGTATCGGAATTGTCGGTCGAGACCAAGGCGGGCAATCGGCGCGATACCGTCACACCACCATACCGAAAATCCAGCGGCATCACCTCGCCGGTGCGCGATGAGATGAAGCCTACCATCCTGTGGCCCTCTAGGTCGTCGATGTTGCGCGGCTCGCCATGGCGCGAGATGTAGGCCGGGCTCGCGCAAGTGACTTCCGGCAGTTCGCCCAACTGCCGCATGCGCAGGCTGCTGTCCTGCGGCTGCCCGGCGCGGAGCGCGCAATCCACCCCTTCACGCACGATGTCCACCAGCCGGTCACTCTGCGTGAAGGCGATCGTCAGGTTTGGGTAACGGGAAAGGAACTCCGGCAGGCGCGGAACGAGGAAGGTCCGCGTGAGTTGCCCCGACGCCTCGACGCGTAGGTGCCCGCTGGGGCTCGCGCTGGCGAAGCGGCCGAAGGTATCCTCCACCTCGGCGAGGATCGCCCGCGCCCGGCGATACAACTCCGCGCCTTCCGGCGTCGTCGTGACCTGCCGCGTCGTGCGTGCCAGCAGACGAACGCCGGTCTCCCGCTCCAGCTCGTTGATCGCATTGGTCGCGGTGGACCGCGCCACATGCAGCTCCTGCGCCGCGCGAGCGAAACTGCCGCCTTCGACGATGCGGGCGAAGAGTTCGAGGCGGCCCAGCCTGTCCATCGGCTAATTGTTAGCGGAAATCGAATTGTCATGTCAATTATCAGCCAATTGTTCTGATGATGAGACACCTCTATCTGTCCCTACAACAGAAAGGAGATTGTCATGACCCAGCGACAAAAATCGGCAATCGTAACTGGCGCCTCCCGCGGGATCGGCGCTGAGATTGCCCGCCACCTAGCCGCTGACGGCTTCGCCGTGGCTGTCAATTACGCCAGCAGCCCGGATGCAGCCGAGGCCGTCGTGGCGGAAATCGCAGCGCGCGGCGGCGGTGCCACGGCGATCCACGCGGACCTCAATGATCCAGTAGCGCCTCGCGCGCTCTTCGATGCGGCGGAGGCCGCATTCGGAGGGGTCGACATCCTCGTGAACAATGCAGGCGTGATGCAGCTTGCTCCCGTCGCGGAGGCCGGGGACGACATGATCGACACCCATCTCGCCCTCAACCTCGTCGCCCCCTTCCGACTGATGCGAGAGGCGGCGCGGCGGCTGCCCGAAGGCGGGCGGATCGTGAACCTCTCGTCCTCCGTGGTCGGGCTTTACCAGCCGGGCTACGCTATCTACGCCGCGACAAAGGCCGGGATCGAGGCGATGACCCATGTCCTTGCCAAGGAGCTCGGACCAAAGGCGATTACCGTCAACGCGGTCGCACCAGGCCCTGTTGGAACCGAGCTTTTCCTGAAGGGAAAGAGCGACGATCTCGTGTCCAGGATCAAGGGCATGAATCCGTTCGGCCGGCTCGGTACCCCCGAGGACATCGCCCGCGTCGTGACATTCCTTGCAAGCGATCAGGCAGCCTGGATCAGTGGGCAGGTCATCCGCGCCAATGGAGGGGTCGTCTGATGGTCCGCGTCCTGATCACCGGTGCGTCAAGCGGGTTCGGCGCTATGACGGCAGAGGCTTTGGCCCGTGACGGCCACCGGGTCTTCGCCTCGATGCGCGATCCCGGAGCCCGGGGCGATGCCTCCGTCGCGAGGGTCGCTCAGCTCGCAACGGAGGGATTGGCGATCGAGGCCATCGCGCTCGACGTGACCGACGACCGCTCCATAGCCACGGCCGCCGCTCGGATCGGCGAGCGGGCGGATGGGCTTGACGTGCTGATCCACAATGCGGGTCACATGGTCTTCGGTCCGGCCGAGGCCTTCATGCCCGAACAGCTCGCCCATCTCTACGACGTGAACGTGCTCGGCACGCAGCGGGTAAACCGGGCCTTCCTGCCCGCAATGCGAGCGGCGCGGGACGGGCTGGTGATATGGATCGGCTCAAGTTCCACCCGCGGCGGCACACCGCCCTTCCTCGGCCCCTATTTCGCCGCCAAGGCGGGCATGGACGCGCTGGCGCAAAGCTACGCGCTGGAACTCGCCCGCTTCGGGATCGAGACCAGCATCGTGGTGCCGGGCGCTTTCAGCGCAGGGACGAACCACTTCGCTCATGCCGGCACACCGGAAGACGCGGAGCGTGCCGAAGCGTGGTGGGGCGGGCCATACGCCGGTCTCGACCATGCGGTGCTCGACGGGTTGGCGGCGCTTGAGCCCGCGGATGCCGATCCTGCATCCGTAGCACGCGCGATCTCGCGGATCGTTTCCCTGCCGAAGGGCGGCCGCCCGTTCCGAACCCATCTCGATCCATCCCAGGACGGAGCCGAGATTGTCAACGGCGTGGCTGATCGTGTCCGCGCCCAGCTTCTGGAGCGGATCGGCCTCGCCGACCTTCTCCACCCACATCCCTGAACAGGAGAGAACCATGCCCTTCGTGAACATCAAGACCCCCGAAGCTGCGCTGAGCGCTGGACAGAAGGCCGAGATCGGCCACCGCGTGACGGAGCTTCTCGTAGAATATTTCTCCGAAGCGGCCCGGCCGCATACGATGGTGCTGATCGAGGAGGTGAAGGACGGCGGCTACTACCGCGCCGACGAGACCTTCATCCTCCCCGACGCTTACCGAGCCAGGTAGCGCGCGTCGTCACCCGGTCGCCGCGCGCCCTGTTGCAGGTCGAGGAGAGCTTCCGGTGAGATTACACGTCTTCCGACCCGTCTGTGGACGGTCGGATGGGGCACGTCGTTGCCCAAGGCGAGATGCAGCGCTGGCTTACTTTTCGCTAGCCCCAGTCAGGTCCGGCAGCCTTGCCATCATATTTGGCAAAGCAGTCGGTCCGCGTACGGGTTGAGCGACCCACAGCGCGAACGACCGACTTAAGGGCGCATGACGGAAATCAGTTCTGTCGAGTCCGGGGCCGGTAGCAGAATTGCAGCTTGCGGACATTTGAGGCGGAAAGCTGCCGTTCGTTCCTGCAGCCGGTCAACTAAGCGTGCGGGTGTGGTGTCGCATGGCGACCGCCTGATGTTGCGAGGCCTGACTGAGCGTAGCGGGGCATGCTATCCTAGCTGGCTGGGCGGCGGACCAAGTACGATTCGACAATGATCTCGACCATCGTCGTCCGCCCTCTCTCAGTTATCCCAATGAACCCCGGACAGCACACGGCCACCCTCCGGGAGGACCAGAAATGGCTCGGCGAGCGGCCGCTGGTTTGACCCGGTGATGCGCCGCCATTGAACGGTCTCGTCGAAGGCCCATGCCTCGTCGGGCGGGCTTTCGGGAACGAAATAATGGCAGTAGACAAAGCGCAGCGGCTTCCCCTTCGCATCGAACCGACCTGTGCTCGCCAGGATCTTCTCGTAACGCGCCTTTTCCACCTCATCGCCTTCCAGGGCCTCGAATGTCAATCGGCGCGCAAAGTTGACCCCGGATCGGCGTCCAATATTGACCCCCTTTTGGGGCACGACGGTAAGCGCCCGACCGGGTGGAGCTGGTCGGGGTTGCGCAGCCCGGTCGGGCGCGTTGGTTAGGCTCCCCGGCTTTAGTTTTGAGAGCGGTTCTTGAAGCGCCAGGATTCGTTGCCGGTCTCGATGA
>NZ_JBEBMG010000016.1:0-57544 GCF_040081975.1 Mesorhizobium hunchu | reverse complement strand
CACGGCAGATCTCCTTGATCGACTTCCCCTGAACCAGCGACAGCCGACGTATCTTCGCAATCGTCTCCACGACCAACATCCAAAACAAATGCCTCCGATCAAACCGGAGGCAGTGTGAAACACCTGCCGTTACAGGGGTCCCTTTTGGATGCCGATCACCCCTGAAACGGGGTCCTTATTCCACGCCGAAACACATGTATAACTGGGCAAAGTCGTGTGCGCTCCGTGTGCACTCAGACGTAAAAGCGTGGCGAATTGCGTCGAAAAATAGCGTAGAAAAAGGTTGAACAAGGCGACGCGACTGCGTTGATACATAACGAAAAAATGCATAAATATCAAGGACATATAATAGCCACTGCGCCCATGATGGACTGGACGGACCGGCATTGCCGGTTCTTTCACCGGCAATTGAGCAAGCGGACCTTGCTCTACACCGAGATGGTTGTTGCCGATGCGGTCATTCATGGCGCGCGCGAGCGGCTGCTGGGTTTCGACCCGGCCGAGCATCCGGTCGCCCTGCAGCTCGGCGGCTCGGAACCGTGGAAGCTTGCCGAGGCTGCCAGGATCGGGGCCGATTTCGGCTATGACGAGATCAATCTCAATGTCGGCTGTCCGTCCGACCGGGTCCAGTCGGGCACGTTCGGGGCCTGCCTGATGAAGACGCCGGCGCTCGTCGCCGAGTGCGTCGCTGCGATGAAGGCGGCGGTGGCGGTGCCCGTCACGGTGAAGTGCCGGATCGGGGTGGACGACCAGGATCCCGAAGCGGCGCTGGACGTGCTGGCGGACGGGGTGTTCGATGCCGGGGCGGATGCGTTGTGGGTGCACGCGCGGAAGGCCTGGCTGAAAGGCCTGAGCCCGAAGGAGAACCGGGACATACCGCCGCTGGATTACGGACGGGTGTATCGATTGAAGGCGCGATGTCCCGGACGCTTCATCGGCATCAATGGCGGTATCCAGACGCTCGGCGAGGCGGCGGCGCATCTGGCGCATGTCGACGGCGTCATGCTGGGACGCGCTGCCTATCACACGCCGGCCATCCTTGCGGGCGTCGATGCCGGCTTCCAAGGCACTGGCGCGGAGCTTTTTGATTTTGCGGCGCTGGTCGAGGAGATGGCGGACTACGCGGGTCGTCACATCGCCGGCGGCGGGCGGCTCACGCATGTCACGCGCCATATGGTGGGGCTGTTCCACGGTCGGCCCGGCGCGCGGCGCTGGCGCCAGATCCTATCGACCGACGCCACCCGGCCCGGTGCCGGGCCGGAGGTGCTACGCGCTGCTTTCGAGGCGGTCGATTTCGAGGCGCCGGCCGACGAGGCGGCTTGAACTGCGGCCAATTCAGTCGCGCAGGACCATTCTGTCGCCGCGAACCTCGAAGCCCGACAGCGAGCCGATGAAGTTCATGCCGAGAAGGCTTTGCCACAGGGTACCGGGCGGTGCCACCAGAACGGTCATGTTCCTGCGCACGATGCCGCCGATGGAAATCTCGTCGGTACGCACCGCCGCCGCCTTGGTGTTGCCGTTGGCAGTCGAGACCGGAACGGTGTAGGTCAGCGCGGCGGGGTTGAAGCCCGCCGCGATCGCATCGTCTGCGGTCAGGACCGTACTGGTCGCGCCGGTGTCCACCACCGCGTCGATCGACCTGCCGTTGATGAGCACACGCGCCTCGAAATGGCCGTTGCCGCCCTTGTCCAGCGTCACGGTCGCGCGCCCGTCCTCGGTCCCGAGCGCCAGCGGACTGCCGGGAATGAGGCCTGCCGTAACGCGGCTGGCGACGTCCTGCAACTCGTAGCGATACTGGTAGAAGGCGACCAGCGCGAGCGCGACGAGCGCCCAGGCGCCCAGCCCGCGCGCCATATGACCCAGCCGCCGCCCTGGGCCGATCAGGCCGGCGCCGATGACGAGAGCCAGCAGGCCGAGCCAGACCAACTGGCCGAAATCACCGTTTTCGACGCCGAGCGTGCGGCCCGACGAGTCGTTCCACATCAGAAGAACGGCCGCGATACCGATAATGCCGAGGATGACCCAGAGCAGCCTGTTCACGGGCGTCAAACCACCTGACCGCGCTCGCGCGCCATGCGGGCGCGCCGCGTTTCGCGGCGCGGCTTGCGCTCCACCGTCTCCAGCCGTGCCGGCAGTTGCGCCATCACCTCGCGGCGGGCCTCCGGCGTCATGCCGATCCAGGCGGATATCTCGTCGCGCGTCCGGCCGCAGCCGAAGCAATAGCCGGTCTTCATGTCGATCGAGCAGACCAGGATGCAGGGCGATTCGATGGCGGTCATGGAATTTCCTTCACATCACTCCACATG
Organism: Mesorhizobium hunchu; assembly: GCF_040081975.1. NCBI lineage: Bacteria > Pseudomonadati > Pseudomonadota > Alphaproteobacteria > Hyphomicrobiales > Phyllobacteriaceae > Mesorhizobium > Mesorhizobium hunchu. Next base: position 55,238 of record NZ_JBEBMG010000016.1, on the reverse strand, counting down.
GGACAGGGATGTTGCGGTTGCAAGTCCGATGGTGTGGCACAGCGACCGGTTTCAGCCTCGTGGTTGTGCAGCCGTCGCCATAGGGCTATGCGCAGGCCAAACAGGAAACGGTTTCATGACGGCCAGCGCGCTTCCCTTCGACGATATACGCAATCTGCTCGCCGCGCTTCCGCCGTCGGATGAAGATGCGGCGACGCGGGCGCGAAGCGTGTTCGCCAGGGCGGCCGCCCGGCAAGGATCGCTCGGGAAACTTGTGGACGTGGCGACCTGGCTTGCGGCCTGGAGCGGGCGGTTCCCGCCTCTGGTCGCGCGGCCGCTGGTGGCGGTCTTCGCCGGAACGCATGGCGTGGCGCCGCCTTCGCCGGCCACCGCCGACGCTGTCGAGTTTATCGCTTCCGGTGGAGCGGTCGTCAGTCAGGCCTGCGTCGCCGCCGATCTCGGGCTCAAGGTGTTCGATCTCGCCTTGCACCTGCCGGTCGGCGACATCACGCGCGAAGCGGCGCTGGACGAGCGCGGCTGCGCGGCCACCATGGCGTTCGGCATGGAGGCGGTCGCCGGCGACGTCGACCTGCTTTGCCTTGCGGGAATGGGCGATGGCGGGGCGGTCGCCGCAGCGGCGCTTTTCGCGGCACTGTTCGGGGGCGAGGCCGCAGAATGGACGGCTTCCGGTGAAGGTGACGATGCTGCGGCGCGCAAGCGGGCGGTGGACGCCGCTCTTGCGCTGCACGGGCCTCACCTGAGTGACCCGCTGGAAGCATTGCGCAGGCTGGGCGGCCGCGAATTCGCGGCGCTTGCAGGGGCGATCGTCGCCGCGCGTGTGCAGAAGGTGCCGGTGCTGCTCGACGGGGCGACGGCGCTGGCGACCGGCGCGGTGCTGAAGGCGATTAATCCGCACGCGCTCGACCATTGCCTGCTGGCGATGCGGCCTGCCGACCCGGCGACGGCCAAGGCGGCGGCGCGGCTGGGCTTCGAACCGCTGCTCGATCTCGGGATCGCCGAAGGGCAGGGCGCCGGCGGTGCGTTAGCCGCGGAACTGGTCAAGACGGTCGCGGCGGTCGCTTCCGGCTCGGCGCTGGTTTTCGGGCGGAACTGACCATCAGGCGGAGCGTCTGCGGGCGCCGCCCACGGTCTTCATCGGCACGGCAGGCAGTTCTTCCATGACCCGGGTCGGCGGGAAGATGGCGATCGCCTCGGTGCCCTCGCGCAGCCGCGAGTTGAGATCGAATTCGCCGCCATGCATCGCAACCAGCCCCTGCACGATGGGAAGGCCTAGGCCGGTTCCCTGCTCGGCGCTCTTGATGGCGATGGCGCCCTGGCCGAAGGCGGCAAGCACCACCGGAATCTCGTCGGCGGGAATGCCCGGACCGTTGTCCTTGATAGAGACATACTGTCCGCCGCCAGCCGTCCAGCCGACTCGCACCCGCACCTCGCCGCCCGTGGGCGTGAATTTTATGGCGTTGGACATGAGGTTGAGCGCGATCTGCCGCACGGCGCGCTCGTCGGCGAAGAGGCGGGGCAGGGCAGGCTCGAACTCCTGGACGATGCGGATGTCCTTGTTGCGCGCCCTCAATTCCATCATGTGGCAGCAGTCCTCGACGATGGTCAGCAGCGAAACCGGCTCCTCGTTGAGCTGGTAGCGGCCGGCTTCGATGCGCGACAGGTCGAGAATCTCGTTGATGAGGTCGAGCAGGTGCTGGCCCGAGGCATGCACGTCGGCTGCGTAATCGCGGTAGCTGGCATTGCCCATCGGCCCGAGCACTTCGTTGGCCATGACCTCCGAGAAGCCGAGAATGGCGTTCAGCGGGGTCCGCAGTTCGTGGCTCATCGAGGCGAGGAAGCGCGACTTGGCGAGGTTGGCGTCCTCGGCGCGCCGGCGCGCCTCGTCGGACATGGCCTTGGCGGTTTCCAGTTCGGCGATCAGCGCGTCCTTTTCGCTGCGAAACGACAGCAGCATGACCGACGAGCGATTGAGGTGGCGTGCCACATAGGCGAAGAATGGCAGCGCCACCACGAGCAGGCCGAGCATGATGGTCTCGACCGGCATCCATAGCCTGGCGCCCGAATAGGCATACACCGCCACAGGCATCGCGAAGGTCAAAAGCAGCGCGCTGCGCAGCGACGAGGCCATGATGGCGGTGACCGCCATCGCCAGCAGCAGGATGACCGCCTTGATGACCTGGAACTGGTCGATGCCGCAGGTGCCGCAGCCTAGCGAGGCGAAGTACGCCCAGCCCAGGCCGCTGAGAAAATGCGCGACGAGAAACTGCCAGCGCGCCGATCTCGGCTTGATGTCGGCGATATCGGTCCGGTCGACTCGCCGGGCGACGATGGCAAGCGCCGAGTAGCAGCAGACGGCGATCAGCGCCCAGACCAGCGCCTGGCCGCTCATGCCGGCGAGAAGGCCGGCTGCGGCGATCGCCACGACCATCAGCGGCACCGCCGTCGCGCCGCCGACCATGGCGCGGGCGTGCAGTTTCAACAGTTCGCGGTCGAAGTCGGGATTGCCGGATTGCTGCGAAAGCCGGTCCCTGGTCTTGCGGACAGCGCGCGCAACATCGGTGTTGCGGTGCCGCTTGCTACGGTCCACAATATTCTTGTCCGCTGTGTTCGAGCGTTGCAACGACATGAAGAACTTCAATTTACGCGGGCAGCGGCTTCGTGTTTCAACGCTACGGCGGAATGATTAACCAACGGTTTGCCATATGAGTCGGATGCGGCGGAATCGCCCGCGCCGTTTCCCTCCGCGGTCGAAGCGCAGTCCCTGGCGGCGGCTGTTCGATTATGGCCTGACCATCGCGCTTGTCGCGTTTCTGGCGTTTCTGGCGGCGAGGCTCGATCGGAGTGCGATGCGGACCGAGCAGGGAAGGGCGGTCGTCAATGACGGCGACACGCTGACGCTCGAAGGCGAACGCGTTCGCCTGCGCGGCATCGATGCGCCGGAATACACGCAGACATGCCGCAAAGCAGGAGGCGACTATGCCTGCGGACGCATGGCCCGCAAGGCGCTGGTCGATCTCATCGGCGGACGCGTCGTTTCCTGCGACGGATGGCAGCGCGACCGCTACAACCGGCTGCTCGGCGCGTGCAGGGCAGCCGACCTCGACCTCAACAGGTCGCTCGTGCTGGCCGGCTGGGCGGTCGCCTATGGCAACTATGCAGCGGAGGAGCGACAGGCCCGCGCGGCGCGGGCAGGCATCTGGGCCGGAGATTTCGACCGGCCGCAGGATTGGCGGCGCGCACATGGCAGGCGGGCGGAGCCCAGGCCTGATGTATTGAGCTATGTTGGCGACTGGATACGCCATCTGTTTGGGTTACGGTGAGGGCAATCGCCGGCAGGCAAAGAAGAATGACGATCAGGAGAAGACGATGAAGCTGTTCGACGGAGGCCGCGCGCCCAATCCGCGCCGGGTCAGGGTTTTCCTGGCGGAGAAGGGGATTGAGGTGCCGCTGGTGCCTGTCGACATGGGCGCCATGGGGCACAGGGACGAAGTCGTCACCAGGCGCAATCCCTTGCAGCGGCTGCCTGTGCTGGAACTCGACGACGGAACGGTGCTGACCGAATCGGTGGCGATCTGCCGCTATTTCGAGGAGCTTCATCCCGAACCCGCTTTGTTCGGCGCCGGCGCGCTCGGCAAGGCCCAGGTCGAGATGTGGCAGCGCCGACTGGAACTCGGCCTGTTCAACTTCGTCGCCCAGGCATTCCGCCATATCCATCCGGCCATGAAGGACTGGGAGATCCCGCAGATTCCCGAATGGGGCGAGGCCAACAAGCCGAAGGCGATCGCCTTCCTGCGATTTTTCGACGGCGAACTGGCGAGCCGCGAATTCGCCGCCGGAGACCGCTACTCCATCGCCGACATCACCGGGATGATCGCCGTCGATTTCATGAAGCCGGCGCGCATAGCGATGCCCGACGACTGCGCCAACGTACGCCGCTGGTATGCGGCGGTTTCGTCGCGGCCGAGCGCGGCGGCCTGATCTGCGGGACTTGCGCACGAGACCATGAGCACTGAACTCGAGCGGCTGACGGCGCGGATAAGGGCCTGCCGCATTTGCGTGGAGACGCCTAAAGGAAAGCCCTTGCCGCATGAGCCGCATCCCGTGGTGCGGCTCTCGGCGAAGGCGCGCACCCTGATTGCCGGCCAGGCGCCCGGCACGAAGGTTCATGCCAGCGGGGCTCCGTTCACCGACGCGTCCGGCGACAGGCTGCGAGACTGGCTCGGCGTTACCGCACAGGAGTTCTACGACACCGACAAATTCGCCATCGTGCCGATGGGGTTCTGCTTTCCGGGGCAGGACGCCAAGGGCGGCGACCTGCCGCCCCGGTGCGAATGCGCGCCCGCGTGGCGATCCGAAATCATGGCGACAATGCCGCAGATCGACCTCGTCCTGGCGATCGGGCTTTATGCCCAGCGCTGGCACATGGGGGCGGCGCGGCAACGCTCGCTGACGGAGACGGTGGCCGGCTGGCGCACGGCCTGGGACGATGGCGCCGCCCGAAAAGTGCTGCCGTTGCCGCATCCCTCCTGGCGCAACACCAGTTGGATGAAGCGTCATCCCTGGTTTGAAATGGAATTGCTTCCTTTCCTGAAGACAGAAATCCGTCGTCGTCTCGATTGACAACTTGGGAAAAATTATCTGTCAAACCGGCTTGTCGGCAGAACTTCTTTCTTGCGATTGCGCCCCACAACAGGAAGAATAGACGATCATTTCTCCTGGAGACCATAGATGGATCGCCTCGACCGGAAAATCCTGCGCCTTCTGCAGGATGACGCGACGCTTGCCGTTGCCGATGTCGCCAAGAAGGTCGGGTTGTCGACCACCCCATGCTGGCGGCGCATCCAGAAGCTGGAAGAGGAAGGCGTCATCCAGCGCCGGGTCGCCCTGCTCGATCCGGAGAGGGTCAACGTGCGGGTCACCGTGTTCGTTTCGATCCGCACCAATTCGCACAGCCATGAGTGGCTGCGCCGGTTCTCCGAGGTCATCCAGGAGTTTCCGGAGGTGGTCGAGTTCTACCGCATGAGCGGTGACGTCGACTATCTGCTGCGCGTGGTCGTCCCCGACATCGCTGCCTACGACGCCTTCTACAAGCGGCTGATCACCAAGATCGAGATTCGCGACGTGTCGTCGGTCTTCGCGATGGAGCAGATCAAGTTCACCACGCAATTGCCGCTGGATTACATGGCGCTGGACAAGGAATCGGGCGTCAACGCCGCCTGAGCGTCACTGCTTTTTCTGGAGCGATTCCCAGGGGTTTGGTCCCTGCGGCGCTTCGATGGCGTCCGGGACGCCGTCTGCGGGCGCGACCGTGGCCTTGCTGAAGACGTAACCGGACGGAATGACGGCGAGGCCGTCCATGATGAAGAGCTGGCTACGCTCCATGTCCTGCTTGAGCAGCCCGGTGACCGCCACCGCGGCATAGGTCCGTTCCAGATGGAACGGCTTCGGCAGCGTGATCAGCACGATCTGGTTGGGCGGCGGCGTCGGCATGTGACTGCAGGCGCCGCTCCACGGCACGAGCAGGAACTGGTAGACCATCTCGCCTTCGCGATCGACGGGCAAGGCATAGCCCTTCAGTTCGACGGTGGTGTCCGGCTCGTTCCAGGCGAGCGTCTCGCCGTGATCGGGCAGGCTGGCGGCGACGACCGGCAGGCCGAGGCTCTCGGCCGCCGGCTGGTTCGCCGGGCGCAGATCCTTCCAGAAAACCTGCCTGGCGTCTGCCGAAGCGGGCGACGCGCCCGCAAGCATGAAAAGCGCGACCGTGGTGGCGAATGTCCGCAATTGTCCTGCCTCGTTCAGGCGAACTAAAGCGCTGTCGCGGCGAACCGTCAATCGCGGAGCGCTTGGGGTCGGTAGGCGGGATTTATCGCCGGTTTCAGCTCCGCTCCAGCCGGGCCAACAGGGACGACGTGTCCCAGCGGCTGCCGCCCATCTGCTGGACGTCCTTGTAGAACTGATCGACCAGCGCGGTGACGGGCAGGCTGGCGCCGTTGCGGTCGGCCTCGTCGAGGCAGATGCCGAGATCCTTGCGCATCCAGTCGACCGCGAAGCCGAAATCGTATTTGCCGGCGTTCATGGTCTTGTGCCGGTTCTCCATCTGCCAGGACCCGGCTGCGCCCTTGGAAATGACCTCCACCACCTTCTCGATGTCGAGGCCGGCCTTCCTGCCGAAATGGATACCCTCGGAAAGGCCCTGCACGAGGCCCGCGATGCAGATCTGGTTGATCATCTTGGTGAGCTGGCCCGCGCCCGCCGGTCCCATCAGGCCGATCATGCGCGCATAGGCGTCGATGACCGGTCTTGTCCGGTCGAATACATCCTGCTCGCCGCCCACCATGACGGTCAGAACGCCGTTCTCGGCGCCGGCCTGGCCGCCGGACACCGGCGCGTCGAGGAAGGCGAACCCGCTCGCCGTCGCCGCCGCCGCAAGTTCGCGCGCGACTTCGGCAGAGGCGGTGGTGTTGTCGATGAAAACGGCTCCCTTCTTCATCGCCTTGAAGGCGCCGTCGCCGCCGACGGTCACTTCGCGCAGATCGTCGTCGTTGCCGACGCAGGAGAAGACGAAATCCTTGCCTTCGGCGGCCTCGCGCGGCGTCTTCGCCAGCTTTCCGCCATGCTCGGCGACCCATTTCTCGGCCTTGGCCACGGTGCGGTTGTAGACGGTCACGTCATGGCCGCCCTTGTGCTTCAGATGGGCGGCCATCGGATAGCCCATCACGCCAAGACCCAGAAACGCCACTTGAGCCATAGTCGAATCCTTTCAAACCGGTTCGGTCGGTTTTCCAAAGCAGCGGGCGTCCTGACGAACGCAGTTCCGCTGCTCCAGTCTGTTTTCCTTGGCCGCATTTATGCGGACGCCGGACGATTCCGCCTGGCTGCAAAATGCTCTATCGCAAAGGTGCCGGAGAGTCAGCGCTTGAGATGGCGGGTGAGGCGGCGTTCGATCCATTCGATGCCGTATCGCAGCGTCTCGACGATCAGCAGATAGATGATCGCAGCCCAGAGATAGGTCTGGAAGTCGAAGGTGCGCGAAAAGGCCAGCCGGGTGACACCCATGAGGTCGTAGACAGTGATGATAGCGACGATGGCCGAGCCTTTGATCATCAGGATCACCTCGTTGCCATAAGGCCTGAGCGCCACCAGGGCGGCCTGCGGCAGGATGATCTTGCGCATGGTCTGGAACTTGTGCAGGCCGAGCGAAGCGGCGCCCTCCCATTGGCCGCGCGGGACGCTCTCGATGGCGCCGCGCAACATTTCGGCCTGATAGGCGGCGGTGTTGAGCGAGAAGGCGAACAGCGCGCAGTTGAAGGCGTCGCGGAAGAAGACCCACAGGCCTATGTCCGCCAGTTCCGCATGGAAGGAGCCGAGTCCGTAGTAAACCAGGAAGGTCTGCGCCAGGAGCGGCGTGCCGCGAAACAGATAGACATAGCCATAGGCCAGCGCCGAAACGAAACGGTTCTTCGACATGCGCGCATAGGCTATCGGAACCGACAGCACCGCCCCGCACAGGATGGAGATCGCCACCAGCGACAGCGTCACCCATAGCCCCTGAAGATACATGGGCGCGTATTTCGTGAAGATCTCGGCGTTCCAGGCCGAGATCAGATAGGCGACGAGGGCGATGCCGAGAAGCGCCCAGAGGCCGATCAGCGCGTGGCCGAGGATGCGCAGGCGCGACCAGCCGCGTGCCGCGGGCGGTGGCGGGGCCATCGTGTCGGCGCCTGCGGCGGCAGCACTCATCGCGCGTTCTCCTGGCGGCTCACGGATCGCTCGATGGCGTGGATGCCGATCGACGAGATGATCGCCAGCACCAGATAAATGAGGGCGGCCACGCTGAAGAAGAGGAAGGCATGCTTGGTCACGCGAGCGGCGACGCCCGCCTGCCGAAGGATATCGGAAAGGCCGATGGCCGACACCAGCGCCGTATCCTTGAGAAGGATGAGCCACAGATTGGCGAGGCCGGGCAGCGCGATGCGGATCAGTTGCGGCAGTACCACAAGGCGCATCGTCTGGCCCTTGGACAAGCCGATCGAATAGCCGCCTTCGTACTGGCCCAGCGGAACCGCCTTGAAGGCGGACAGAAAGACTTCGCTGGCATAGGAGGAGAAGACGACGCCGAGCGCGACCATGCCTGAGACGAAGCTGTTGACCTCGACCGTTGCTTCAGGATCGACCAGATGAATGAGTTTCTGCAGGCCGATCTGCGCGCCGTAGAAAACCAGGAACAGCGTCAGCAGTTCCGGCAGTCCGCGGAAGATGGTGGTGTATATGTTGCCCGCGATGCGCAACGACGGCTCCGGCGACTGCTTCGCCAGAGCGACGAAAAAGCCGATCGCCAGTCCGACGGGCAGCGTCGCGACGGCTAGTGATGCCGTGACGAAGACGCCATAGCCGATATCGTCCAGCCACCCCTGCGGCCCCCAACTGAGCAGCGTCCATGCGCTTTGCATCGGCTGGCCCGTTCTCCTCTACCCGGTTTTCCGGTGTGGCCGGTCATCCCCTTTTCCGGCCCGGTTGGCGGGCGGCGAGATTTCTCGTCGCCCGCAGGCAATTCCCGATATCAGGAATCGCCGCCGTAGACGTCAAACTTGAAGTATTTGTCGTTGATTTCCTTGTACTTGCCGTTGGCGCGGATGGCGTCGATGGCGGCGTTAAACTTGTCGACCAGTTCCTTGTCGCCCTTGCGCACCGCGATGCCCGCTCCCGGGCCGTGGATCTCGACCACCGGCTTGATGGTGCCGACCAGCTTGCAGCACGCACCTTCCGGCGAATCGAGGAACTGCTGCAGCACGATGATGTCGTCATTGGCGGCATCGAGGCGGCCATTGGCGAGATCGAGCTGATATTCCTGCGCGGTCGGATAGGGCTTGACGGTCGAATCCGTATAGGTCTGGCTGGAATAGTTGAAATGGGTGGTCGACCCCTGCACGCCGATGGTCTTGCCGGCGAGGTCTTCCTTGGTCACGCCTTTGATGTCGGTATCCTTGGGCGCGATGATCGCCGGCGGGGTGTTGTAGTATTTATGCGTGAAGTCGACCTTTTCGGCGCGCTCAGGGGTGATCGACATGGAGGCGATGATGGCGTCGAACTTGCCGGCCTGAAGGGCAGGGATAATGCCGTCCCAATCCTGGGTCACCCACTCGCACTTCACCTTCATTTGCTCGCAAAGCGCATTGCCGATATCGATGTCGAAGCCTTCGATCTTGCCGTCGGCCGTGAGGTTGTTGAAGGGGGGATAGGCGCCTTCCGTGCCAAGCTTGAGCACCTTGTCTTCCGCATGGGCGACGCCCAGCGTCAGCATGGCGGCTGATGCCGCCAGCGCGATACGCATTCCAATACGCATGATGATCCTCTCTGTATGGTCCCGGCCGTTTTTTGGAACGGCTTTCTTGGGGCGATGCTCCCGATCGCCCGCTGGGCGGATACTCCCATTGTTTTCCGCAAAAAAGCAACTGCAAAACCGAGCCGGCCAAGATTCCCTGGCGGTGTTGCGAGGCGACGCAAGGGAAGGTCCGAGCGAACGTGCGGCGGCTTGAGCGTCAGGCCTTGAGGCCGGTAACGCGCTCGGCGAAATCGGCGATGGCGGCGATATCGTCCAGATCGAATACGGGAAGGTTTTCCGCCGGCTGAGGGTGGTCGGCCGCGACGGCGATGATGTTGGTGTCGTTCGGCGAAAGCGGCTCGCGGCTTTTTGCGCCCCGGCGACGGGCCTCGATCTTGCGGTGTGCTTCGCGCTTGTAGCCTTCCACGATGACGATGTCGGCCGGCGCCATGCGCTGGAGGATCGCCGCGAGATCGGGTTCGGCTTCGTCGCGCAGTTCGTGCATCAGCGCCCAGCGACGGCCGGAAACCACGGCCACCTCGGTCGCGCCTGCGGCGCGGTGGCGGAAGGAATCCGCGCCTTCCTTGTCAATGTCGAAATCATGATGGGCATGCTTGACGGTGGAGACCTTCCAGCCGCGCCGGACCAGTTCGGCGACAAGCCGCTCGGTCAGTGTCGTCTTGCCGGAATTCTTCCAGCCGGTGATCCCGAGGATGCGCTGCGTCATGGGTCCAAAGCTCGCGCCAGCCGGTCGGCTTCCGCGAGGTCCTGCGGCGTGTTGATGTTGAAGAACGGATCGCGCGCATCGCCGCCGATCTGGCGGGCGGCGAAATCGACCTCGACATGAGGATGCCGGCCGATGAAGGCTGAGACCCGCCGTTCGTCCTTCTCGACAAGCGCATGCCGAAGCGAAGCCGCGATGCCGATGGGCCAGAGCGCGAAAGTCGGATGGGAGCGGCCGCCGGAGCGAGCCACGGCGATTGCGTCGGGCAGGCCGCGCACGGCGCGAAGCAGCTTTTCAGCGAGATCGCCGGGAAGGAAGGGCGTGTCTGCGGCGGCCGTCAGGAGCCGGCTCGCCTGTGTGGTTGATGCCCACTCCAGCCCTGCCAGCACCCCGGCGAGAGGGCCGGGGTGGCCTTCGACCGTGTCGGCGACGACCGGCAAGCCAAGCGGCGCGAAGCGGCCCGGATTGCCATTGGCGTTGATGGCGAGGAGGTCGACCTGCGGCCGCAGTCCGTCGGCGACATGCTCGATCAGAAGCCGGCCGTTAAGCCGGGCGAGGGGCTTGTCGCCGCCGCCCATGCGGCGCGACAGCCCGCCGGCCAGGATGATGCCTGCAATGGTTTCGTGCATGGGCCCGCGTTTCGCTCCTTGCGGGCTATATGCCGTCCGGAGCGAGGTCCGGTCCAGTGCTTTCGGTCGCCGCCTGGCTGCGGCCGACGGTGTGCTCGCGATAGAGCGTATAGAGGCCTGAGGCGACGATGATCAGCGAGCCGGCGATCATGACGCTGTCGGGGAAATCGCCGAAGACGACGATGCCCAGGATGATCGACCACAGCAGCGCCGTATAGCGGAAAGGCGCGATGAAGGAGATGTCGCCGATGCGCATGGCGGCGATGATCGCCTGATAGCCGATCAGCACCAGAACGGCGGCCAGCGCCAGGCGGGCCGTCGCCGCGAGGCTCATGTCCGTCCAGCCGCCCATGACGGGCAGGAGCAGGGCGCCGAGCACGGTCATGGCGAGCGAGGTGACGGCCGAGATAAGCAGGGTCGGCGTGTCCTGCGGGATGCGCCGGGTGGAGAGATCCCGCAGCGTGCAGAAGGCGACGGAGCACAGAACCAGAAGCGAATAGGCGCTGAAGCCGGCGAAGCCCGGCCGCACGATGATGAGGACGCCCATGAAGCCCACGGCTATGGCCATCCAGCGCCGCCAGCCGACGCCCTCGCCGAAGAACAGCGCCGCGCCCATGGTGACGGCCAGCGGCAGCGCCTGCTGCACGGCCGCGACATTGGCGATGGGCAGCTTCGACAGGGCAAGCAGATAGCTGACGGTGGCGCCGGCCTCGCCCACCACGCGCCATCCCACCAGCGGCTGCATGGCTGCCCGCGGTGCGGCCAACGCGCCACGCCGCCAGGCGAGCAGCCCGACAAGCGCCGTGGCGAAGAGGCCGCGCACGAACAGCACCTGCGCCATGCTCATGGATTCGGAGGAGAATTTCGTGATCGCGTCGTTGACCGTGAAACTTGCCATGGCGACGACCATGAAGAGAGCGCCGCGCAGGTTCGGGGAGAGGGGCAAGGGCCGGTTCCGCTTCACTTGTCCCGAACGCGGTCCTCCCGCCGGGTCAGGCTGGTCGTATCAGTCCCTTGAAAGACAGCAACGCCAAAACGCTGTGCCACGCGCGAGGAACAGGGCAAGCGCAGCAGTCCGCCCGTCCGTCCGACACGAGGCGACGAAAATCAGCCGCCGGTGACGCTCATATGGCGCGATACGGAAGGCCGGCTGGTGCGGCGGTCGATGACGAAGTCATGGCCCTTCGGCTTGCGGCCGATCGCCTCGTCGATCGCCTGAGCGACAAGCGCGTTGCCTTCGGAGGCGCGTAGCGGCGCGCGCAGGTCGGCGGCGTCCTCCTGGCCGAGGCACATATAGAGCGTTCCGGTGCAGGTCAGCCGCACCCGGTTGCAGCTTTCGCAGAAATTGTGCGTCATCGGCGTGATGAAGCCGAGCCGTCCGCCGGTCTCCGCGACCTCGACATAACGGGCCGGCCCGCCGGTCTTGTAAGGGATATCGCTGAGGGTGAACCGGTCCTCCAGCCGCGCGCGCATCAGGGAAAGCGGCAGGTACTGGTCGGTGCGGTCGGCGTCGATCTCGCCCATCGGCATGGTTTCGATGAGCGTCAGGTCCATGCCGCGGCCATGCGCCCAGCGGAGCATTTCGGGGATCTCGGCGTCGTTGAAATCCTTCAGGGCGACGGCGTTGATCTTGACCTTGATGCCGGCGGACTGGGCGGCGTCGATACCGGCCATCACCTTGTCGAGACGGCCCCAGCGCGTGATGGTGTGGAATTTGTCGGCATCCAACGTATCGAGCGACACGTTGATGCGCTTGACGCCGCAGGCCGCCAGTTCGTCGGCGAAGCGGGAAAGCTGCGAGCCGTTCGTCGTCAAGGTCAGTTCTTCCAGCGCGCCGCTTTCGAGATGCCTCGACAATTCGCGGATCAGATGCATGACGTTCTTGCGCACCAGCGGCTCGCCGCCGGTGAGCCGCAGCTTCTTCACACCCTTGTCGATGAAGACGGTGCAGAGCCGGTCGAGTTCTTCCAGCGAGAGCAGGTCGCGCTTCGGCAGAAAGGTCATGTCTTCTGCCATGCAATAGGTGCAGCGGAAATCGCACCGGTCGGTGACCGAGACGCGGAGATAGCTGATCGTGCGACCGAACGGGTCGATCATGTCCATGCGGCGTTTCCGTTCTTCTTCGCCCTGCGGGGCGCCGTTATATACTGCTATGTGATACGAACCGGCAATGCGTTCAAGATGGACGGCTTCGGCCTTTGGTCCCATTCCGTTGCCGACGTGGATGTGTCGGCCATACGAAAATGGAAACGTGATCTTTTCTGCAGGCTTCCTGCGGGGTAGTGAAAGCGCACAATGGAATTCTTGCAATGACCGCTCCGAAAGAACTGCGGGTCTCGAAGGATCGGCGGCTGCTGACCGTGACCTTTCCCGGTCACGCGCCGTTCGAACTGCCGGCTGAACTGCTGCGCGTGCTGTCGCCGTCGGCGGAGGTGCAGGGGCATTCGCCCGAACAGCGCGTGACGGTGCCCGGCAAGCGCGACGTCGCGATCAGCCGGATCGAGCCGGTCGGCAACTACGCCGTGCGCATCGTCTTCGATGATCTGCACGATACGGGCATCTTCACCTGGACCTATCTCCATACGCTCGGGCGGGAGAAAGACGCCCGCTGGCAATCCTATCTCGACGAGTTGGAACAGAAGGGGCTTTCGCGTGGATAGCGTCGACGATCGGGAAAAGCGGGTCGCCACGGCCGAGGAACTTGAAGCACTCTACGGCAAACCGGGCGAGGCGTCGCTGGTGAAGGAACTGGACCATGTCATTCCTGAATATGCCGCCTTCATAGAGGCCTCGCCCTTCGTCGCGCTGGCGACCGGCGGCGCGGACGGGCTGGATTGTTCTCCGCGCGGAGACCGTGCCGGCTTCGTGCGCATCGTCGATCCTTACACGCTGATGATGCCGGACCGGCGCGGCAACAACCGGGCCGATTCCCTGAAAAACGTCATCGAGGATCCGCGCGTCGGCCTGCTGTTCCTGGTGCCCGGCTCGGGCACGACGTTGCGCGTCAACGGGCGTGCCCACATCTCGGTCGATCCGGCGCTCTGCGACTCCTTTGCCGTGGAGGGCAAGCCCGCCCGCTCGGTCCTCGTCATTGCCGTCGAGAAGGTCTATTTCCAGTGCGCCCGCGCCGTTCACCGCTCCGAATTGTGGAATGCGGACCGGCATGTCGATCCGAAATCGCTGCCGACGCCCGGCCGCATCCTCGAAGTCACCAGTCGCGCCCGCATCGACGGCGACGCCTATGACAGGGAATGGCCCGACCGGGCGAAGAAGTCGATGTGGTGAGGCGCCTTTCCGCTCGCCGAACGACGACGGCGCGATGGCTCGAGCCTTTGAGGGCCTGATTCCGGATTCGCTTTTCGCTCCGTTCAGTGGCAATCAGGCCCCCTTGCATCCGGTCTTCTTGCGGTTTACCCCGCAGGCTCTCAATCAGGATCGCCCCATGCTCGACATCAAGTGGATTCGCGAAAACCCGCAGGTATTGGTGGAGGCGCTGAAGAAGCGTCCGTCCTATGCCGAAGCGGCGCAATCGACCGTCGACGACCTGATCGCCAGGGACGAGGCGCGGCGCGACCACCTGACCGAACTGCAGGCCAAGCAGGAACGCCGCAACGCCGCTTCCAAGGAAATCGGCAATGCCATGCGCGACAAGAACATGGCGAGGGCGGAGGAACTAAAGGCGGAAGTCGCGGAGATCAAAAGCTTCATCCAGAACGGCGAGGCGCGCGAGCGCGAACTCGACAAGGCGCTGGCCGACGCGCTGGCCGTGCTGCCCAACGTGCCGCTCGCCGACGTGCCGCTGGGCGCCGACGAGCACGGCAATGTCGAGGTCCGCCGCTTCGGCGAGGAACTGATCGCTAAGCGCCAGCCGCGCATGGGCAACAAGCCGAAGGAGCATTTCGAGATCGGCGAACGTCTCGGCATGATGGATTTCGAGAGGGCGGCCAAGCTTTCCGGCTCGCGATTCACGGTGCTGTCGGGCCAGCTTGCCCGGCTGGAGCGCGCGATCGGCCAGTTCATGCTGGATACGCACACGACCGAGCACGGCTACACGGAAGTGCAGCCGCCGCTGATGGTGCGCGACGAAGTGCTTTTCGGCACCGGGCAATTGCCGAAGTTTGCGGAGGATCTTTTCTTCACGCCGCATGGCGAGGGAAGGCTGGGTCTCATCCCCACCGCCGAAGTGCCGCTCACCAACCTCGTGCGCGAGGAGATCACCGCGCACGACAGGCTGCCGCTGCGCATGACGGCACTGACGCCGTGCTTCCGTTCCGAGGCCGGCTCGGCCGGGCGCGACACCCGCGGCATGCTGCGCCAGCACCAGTTCTACAAGGTCGAACTGGTGTCGATCACCGATCAGGAAAGCTCGCTGGCCGAGCACGAGCGCATGACCGAATGCGCCGAGACCATATTGAAGAAGCTGGAATTGCCGTTCCGTACGGTTACGCTGTGCACCGGCGACATGGGCTTCGGCGCGCAGAAGACCTACGATATCGAGGTCTGGCTGCCCGGCCAGAACGCCTGGCGCGAAATCTCATCCTGCTCGGTCTGCGGCGACTTCCAGGCGCGGCGCATGAACGCGCGCTACAAGGACCGGGACGGCAAGGGCAACCTCTTCGTCCACACGCTGAACGGTTCCGGCACCGCTGTCGGCCGCGCCCTCATTGCCGTCATGGAAAATTACCAGAATGAAGACGGCAGCGTAACCATTCCTGAAGTGCTGCGTCCTTACATGGGCGGATTGGAAAAGATCGAATCGAAATAATGCGCATTCTCATTACAAACGACGACGGTATTCATGCAGAGGGCATCGAGGTGCTGGAGCGCATCGCGCGCAGCCTTTCCGACGATGTCTGGGTGGTGGCGCCGGAGGCCGACCAGTCCGGCTATGCCCACTCGCTTTCCATCTCCGAGCCGCTGAGGCTGAGGAAGATCAGCGAACGGCACTATGCGGTGCGCGGCACGCCGACCGATTGCGTCATCATGGGCGCCAAGAAGATCATGCCGCAGATGCCGGACCTGATCCTGTCGGGCGTCAATTCGGGCGCCAATGTCGCCGACGACGTCACCTATTCCGGCACCGTGGCAGGGGCCATGGAAGGGGCGCTGATCGGCGTCCGGTCCATCGCGGTCAGCCAGGCCTATCACGTCGACAATGACGAGCGCGTCGTGCCTTACGAGACCTGCGAGGCGCTCGCGCCGGCGCTGTTGAAGACGCTTGTGGAGACGCCGCTGGCCGAGGGCGTGCTGCTCAACGTCAATTTCCCAAATTGCGCGCCGCACGAGGTCAAGGGAACGCTGGTGACCAGCCAGGGCAAGCTGCTGCACAGCCTGTGGCTGGACGAGAGGCGCGACGGCCGCGGCCTGCCTTACTACTGGATGCGTTTCGGCCACGAGCCGGCGGACAGCCGTGCCGGCACCGACCTCGAGGCTGTGAACAGCGGCTTCGTGTCGGTGACGCCGCTGCACCTCGACCTGACGGCCTATGAGGTGAAGGACCGGCTGGCGAAGGCGCTCGCATGAACCAGACGCCGACAGTCGAGGATCGCGAAGGTTTCGCTGCATTCCTGCTTCGGCTGAGAGGCAAGGGCATGGTGCCTAAGCCGTTGATCGCCGCTTTCGAATCGACGCCGCGGCGCGGCTTTCTTTCCGGCCAGCATCACGCCATCGCCTGGGGCGACCGGATGCTGCCGATCGAATGCGGCGAGGCGATGGAGGGCGCCGATCTGCAGGCCGCGGTGATCGCGGCGCTGGCGATCGAGCCGGGCAACCGCGTGCTGGAGATCGGCACGGGCTCGGGCTTCACCGCATCCGTCATGGCGCGGCTGGCAGGGCGCGTCGTCACCATCGACCGCTACAAGACGCTTGTCGAACAGGCGCGTCAGCGTTTCGAAGCGCTGGGCATCACCAATGCCATCGCGCGCCAGGCCGACGGATCGAACGGCCTGAATGACGGCCCCTTTGACCGCATCGTCGTGTGGGCGGCATTCGACAGCCTGCCGCGCTTCCTGCTCGATCAACTGTCCAGCGGCGGCGTGGTGATCGCGCCGATCGGCCCGGAGGAGGGCGAGCAGGTGCTCGCCAAGCTCACCAAGGTAGGCTCCCGCTTTGAGCGCGAGGATATCGGCGTGGTCCGGTTCCAGCCCATCCTGCCGGGCTTGGCTTCAAAGCTCTGAGGCCATTTGCCGGAAGATCGAAGACGGCTCTACATGACCGTCATTCCGGGGCCGCGTAACGGAACCCGGAATCCAGAGCGACAGCGGTGCCAATCCAAGTCGGACGAAAAAGGTCGGCGGACTGGATTCCGGGTTCCGCTACGCGGCCCGGAATGACGCAAATGAAGGTGCCTACCGGCAGCTTGTCCGTTTGAGCTCCTAAGTTTCTAAGAAAATTCGCGCTTGATTCTAACGGTTTAACCGATGGGTAACATTAACGCGCTTTAATCATGCCCAGTCTGTACCGGGTATGCGGGTAAGTGCGATGCGTTTCAGTGTGTTGAGGGAAAACGGGCGCAACCTGGCGCGCGGATGCGCCATACTGATGGTTGCGGGTGCTGCGGCGGGGTGCTCCTCCCAGGTGGCGCGTTTCAGCGACGGTGTCGACCTGACGTCGACCGCCTCCACGCCGAACCAGCAATCGATCATCAGTAAGCAGCCGTCTTTCCAGGCGTCCCAGCCGTACCCTGGAGATGTGACGGCGTCCGCGCCTGCCAACGGCGGTTATACCCAGTCGGTCAGCCGCTCCTCTATCGAGCCTATTTCCGTCCAGAGCCTGCCGCCGGTGTCGCAGCAGGCGTCCGCTCCCGCGGTCAGGTCCGCCCCCGTCGCCTCGGCGCCGCGGATCGATGCCACCACGACCGGCACCGTCCAGCAGGCCTCTGTGAAACCGCTCAAGCCGGCCGCACCGCAGATGGCGAGCGAAGACGGCGTACCGAAGGGCTGGTCACGCGCCGGCGGCACGCAGATCACGATCCGCGAAGGGGAGACCGTCTACAATCTGTCGCGCCGTTACGGCGTGCCTGCCGACGTCATCATGAGGACGAACGGCCTTGCCACCGCCGACGGGCTTCAGGCGGGCCAGAAAGTCGTTATCCCGACTTACGTCTACGCTGCGAAAGCGCCGGTTTCCGCGCCCGATCATGACCGCAACGTCGCCGATGCGCGCTCCTCGCGGGGCACCAAGTACGACGTTCCCAATGACAAGGTTCCGCTGCCGAGCCGCGCGCCGTTCGAAAAGGTGGCTGTGCTGCCGCAGCAGCCCAAGCTGAAGGAGCAGAAGCTGGCGTTGCCGGCGGATGCCGCCGCGTCGAACGATCCCAAGGCGAGACCGCAGGCGGTCGCGGCGGGGACCTACAAGGTCGAACCGGGCGATACGCTGTCGGCCGTCGCCAGGAAGACCGGCGTGAGCGTAACAGCGTTGAAGCAGGCCAACGGTATGAATGACGGCCTGATCCGCATCGGCCAGACGTTGAAGATCCCGTCCGGCGATGCGACGGCCGTCGCCAGCTCCGCGCCGACGAAGGTCAGGTCTGCCGAGGTCGATCCGGTCAAGACGGCTTCCACACCGCCGCCAGCCAAGGCGACGCCGAGCGAGACGCTTGCTTCCTATACGCCGCCGAAGAAGGCCGACAAGATCATCGACCAGGCGGCCGAAAACGGCGTGCAGGCGCCCGATTCCACCGGCATAGGCAAGATGCGCTGGCCGGTTCGCGGCCGCGTCATCTCCGCTTTCGGCTCCGGCAAGGATTCCGACGGCATCGACATCTCCGTGCCGGAAGGCACGCCGATCAAGGCGGCCGAAAACGGCGTGGTAATCTATGCCGGCAATGGCCTCAAGGAGTTCGGCAACACCGTGCTGGTGCGCCATGAGGACGGCCTTGTCACCGTCTACGGCCATGCGTCGTCGCTGGAGGTGAAGCGCGGCGAGAAGGTGAAGCGCGGCCAGGAGATCGCCCAGTCGGGCATGAGCGGTGACGCCAACGCACCGAAGCTGCATTTCGAGGTGCGCAAGAATTCCGCGCCAGTCGATCCGCGCACTTTCCTGGAATAAACAACCAAGAAACATTCGCGGGCCGCCTGACCTCCAGTCCGGTCCGCCGGCTTCGCCCGCTCTCCGGAGCGGGCTTTTTCAGTTCGGGACGCTTTCAGCCATGACGCTCAGCCGGCAAGCGGCTTGCCGAGGCGCCCGGCAAGATCCTGCGTGAACTGCCAGGCGACGCGGCCTGAGCGACTGCCGCGCGTCGTCGCCCATTCCAGCGCCTCGGCCCGCAGCGTTTCGACATCGACGTCGAGGCCGTAGTGGCGTGCATAGCCCGAGACCATGTCGAGATAGTCGTCCTGCGAGCATTTGTGGAAGCCGAGCCACAGGCCGAAGCGGTCGGACAGCGAAACCTTTTCCTCCACCGCCTCTGACGGATTGATCGCCGTTGAGCGCTCGTTGTCGATCATGTCCCGCGGCAAAAGGTGCCGGCGGTTCGACGTGGCATAGAAGATGACATTGGCCGGCCGGCCCTCGACACCGCCTTCGAGCGCGGCCTTGAGCGACTTGTAGGACGTGTCGTCATGGTCGAACGAGAGGTCGTCGCAAAACAGCACGAAGCGAAAGGGCGAGGCCTTCAGGATCGTCATCAGCCTGGGCAGCGTGTCGATGTCCTCGCGGTGGATTTCCACCAGCTTCAGCGGGGAGGGGTACTTGCCTGACGCGTTGATCTGCGCATGGGTCGCCTTCACCAGCGACGACTTGCCCATGCCGCGCGCGCCCCAGAGCAGGACGTTGTTGGCGGGATGGCCGGACGCGAAGCGCTCGGTATTGTCGACCAGGATGTCGCGCACATGGTCAACGCCCCGGATCAACCCGATATCGACCCGGTTGACCTTCGGCACCGGTTCCAGAAAGCCGCGCTCGGCTTGCCAGACGAAGCAGTCCGCGGCGGTGATGTCGGACTCAGGCGGCGCTGCGGGCGCCAGCCTCGACACCGCCTCGATCAGCCGGTCGAGCTTTTCCGACAGCGCTTCCAGCCCATTGTCGTTCATAGTTTCCTCCGGGACGGCGGGTGGCCGTATAGGATAAGTACCGTACCGTACGGTTCTGTCATGCCGAGTCAGAATTTGCAAGCTCTCCCGGAAATCGCGCGCCGATTGGCGGCGCAGGCCTCCACAGGCATGAAGTAACGGGCAGGTGACCGGTTGCAATAGGCGCTTTACCGACTATATTCCGGCCAAATTTTTCGGGCCGGTCGCGGCTTTCCTCAACAGGAGTCTAAGATGTTCGTTACACCGGCATACGCTCAGGGCGTTGGCGCCACGCCTGACGTGTTCATCAGTATCCTGCCTTTCGTGCTGATCTTCGTGGTGATGTATTTCCTCATCATCCGGCCGCAGCGCACGCAGATGAAGAAGCGGGGCGAGATGCTGGCCGCCGTTCGACGCGGCGACACGGTCGTCACCGGCGGCGGTTTCGTCGGCAAGGTGACCAAGGTGATCGACGACAATGAGCTGGAAATCGATCTTGGCGGCGGTACCAAGGTGACGGCGCTGCGTTCGACCCTCGTCGACGTCCGCGTCAAGGGCGAGCCGGTCGCGAACCAGAACGCCAAGAAGTAACCGCCCTACAGACAGCCGCCCAGAAATAGCCGCAATGCGGGCGGAACGCCGCCGGAACGGCTGAACGGAACGTACATATGCTTTATTTTTCGCGCTGGAAGACGATCGGAATCTGGGCGGTCGTCCTGCTCGGGGTTCTGTTCGCCCTTCCCAATGTCATTCCGGCGTCAATGCTGGCCAAAATGCCGTCCTGGCTGCCGAAGTCGCCGATGACCCTCGGTCTCGATCTGCAGGGCGGCTCGCACATCCTGCTCAAGATCGACCAGAACGACCTTATCAAGGACCGGCTCAATACGGTGCGCGACGAGATCCGCACCCAGCTCCGCGACGCCAAGATCGGCTATACGGGGCTTTCGGGCTCGGGCAAGATCGTGCAGGTGCGCATCCGCGATGCCGCGCAGATCGATGCCGCCAAGGAGGCACTGAAATCGCTGACGTCGCCGGTTTCGGCCGGTCTGTTCACCGGCGGTTCGGTGACCGAAATGGCGCTGGACGAGCCGGAGCCGGGACTTTTGCGCTATACGCTGACCGATGCCGGCATCAAGTATCGCACCGCGACCGCCGTCGAGCAGTCGATCGAAGTCATCGGCCGCCGCGTCAACGAACTGGGCACGACCGAGCCGATCGTCCAGCGCCAGGGCGACGACCGCATTCTCGTGCAGGTGCCCGGCCTCCAGGACCCGCAGCGCCTCAAGGATATTCTCGGCCAGACCGCCAAGCTGACCTTCCAGATGGTCGATCAGTCGATGCCGGTGCAGGACGCCATCAACGGGCGTCCGCCGGCGGGCGATACCGTCATGTATTCCAAGGACGAGCCGGCGGTTCCTTATTTGATCGAAAACCGCGTCATCGTCTCTGGAGAGAACCTCGTCGATGCGCAGGCGACTTTCGACCAGCGCACCAACGAGCCTGTCGTTTCCTTCCGTTTCGATTCGAAAGGCGCGCAGCGCTTCGGTCAGGCGACCCAGCAGAACGTCGGCAAGC
Organism: Mesorhizobium hunchu; assembly: GCF_040081975.1. Lineage (NCBI taxonomy): Bacteria > Pseudomonadati > Pseudomonadota > Alphaproteobacteria > Hyphomicrobiales > Phyllobacteriaceae > Mesorhizobium > Mesorhizobium hunchu. The sequence goes on along the minus strand of NZ_JBEBMG010000016.1, from coordinate 33,977 downwards.
TCTTCGCCATCATTCTCGATAATCACGTCATCTCGGCGCCGCAGATCCGCGAGCCGATCCTCGGCGGCACCGGGCAGATTTCCGGCAACTTCACCCCGCAGAGCGCCAATGACCTTGCGGTGCTGTTGCGCGCGGGTGCGCTGCCGGCCACGCTCACCGTCATCGAGGAACGCACGGTCGGCCCGGGCCTTGGTCAGGATTCGATCGATGCCGGCAAGATGTCGGCCGTCGTCGGTTCGGCTCTGGTCGTCCTGTTCATGGTCGGTGCCTATGGATTCCTTGGCTGGATCGCCAATCTGGCGCTGCTCGCCAACCTGATCCTGATCGTGGCGATCCTTTCGGTGCTGGGTGCGACGCTGACGCTTCCCGGCATCGCCGGTATCGTGCTGACGACCGGCATGGCGGTCGATTCCAACGTGCTGATCTATGAGAGAATCCGCGAGGAAAGACGCGTCGGGCGGTCGATTCTCCAATCTGTCGATTCCGGTTTTCAGAAAGCGCTGGCGACGATCCTGGATTCCAACATTACCACGCTGATCGCCGCCTTCGTGCTGTTCTTCCTCGGTTCCGGACCGGTGAAGGGTTTTGCCGTGACGTTGGCGGTCGGCATCCTGACCACCATTTTCACCGCTTTCACTCTGACCCGCTGGCTCATGGCCGTATGGCTCCGCAGCCGGCGTCCGAAGGAACTTCCGAAGGGTTATTTCCGCCTCGTGCCGGAAGTGACTCGAATCCCGTTCATGCGGGTGCGCCTGCAGATCTTCGTGGTCTCGGTGCTGCTCTGCGTGGCATCGGTCGGCCTTCTGTTCACCAAAGGGCTGAACTTCGGCATCGACTTCACCGGCGGCACGCTGATCGAGGTCCGCGCCAAGTCCGGCGCGGCCGACCCCGGCGATATCCGCGAGCGGCTGACGGAGGCGGGTGTCAAGGAAATCCAGGTCCAGGGTTTTGGCGAGCCCAGCGACGCCCTGATCCGTATCGGCGCCATCAGTTCCACCGATGGCGACGAGGCCGGCAATATCATGGTCAAGAAGGCGCAGGACAGCCTGACCTCGGCCTATGATATTCGCCGTACCGAAGTCGTGGGGCCGACCGTTTCAGGCGAATTGGCCTGGTCGGCGATCCTCGGCGTTCTGGCCGCGATGGGCGCGATCCTGATCTATGTCTGGGTGCGGTTCGAGTGGCAATTCGCCATCGGCTCGACGTTGGCCACGGTCAACGACGTGATATTGACCCTCGGTTTCCTTGTGGTGACGCAGATCCAGTTCGACCTGTCCACGGTCGCCGCCATCCTGACAATCGTCGGCTACTCGCTCAACGATACCGTCGTCATCTACGACCGCGTGCGTGAGAATCTGCGGCGCTTCAAGAAGATGCCGCTCGGGCAGTTGCTCGATCTGTCGGACAACGAGATGCTGGCGCGCACGACGATGACGTCGGTCACCACCTTCCTTGCTCTGCTGGCGCTGTTCCTGCTCGGCGGCGAGGTCATCCGATCGTTCGTCGCTTCCATGCTGTTCGGCGTCTTCATCGGCACCTTCTCGTCGATCTTCATCGCCGCGCCGATCCTCATCATCTTCCATCTGCGGCCTGTCACGAAGGAAGGAATGGAAGAATACGAGGCCACACACCCGGCGCAGCAATTGCCGGCCAAGTGATGGCCGGCATCATCATCCGCGAGGCCCATTATCCGGGCCGCGCGCCGATCTCCGCCTACGGCAATGGCGGGTTCCGCTTCGCCGACATGTCGCATCGGGGGTCTCTGCTGTGCCTGCCGTCCGGCATCTACGGCTGGCAGCCTGCCGACCCTTTGGCGCTGACCTCGGCCGATTTCGAAAAAGTGCTGGCGGAAGCCGCCGACATCGAGATCCTGCTGGTCGGCACCGGCAAGGACATCAGGCGCCTTCCTGCCGCATTGCGCGATGCGCTCAAGGATGCCCGGATCGCGGCCGACCCGATGTCGACGGGCGCGGCGGTGCGCACCTATAACGTCCTGTTGGCCGAGGACCGTGCGGTCGCCGCCGCCTTCGTGGCGGTCGATTGACATGGACGAGGCCGGCCGGCTGGTGATGGAAACGGTCCGTGCGGCCGATCCGGATCGCTATGTTTCGGCTCTCTACGCGCCAGAGGACAAGCGCGCGGCGCTGTTCGCACTCTATGGCTTCAACGCGGAGATCGCGGGCGTCCGCGACAGGATCCGCGAGCCCCTGCCGGGCGAGGTTCGTCTGCAATGGTGGCGCGACGCGATCGACGCTGGTGGCGGCGAGGCCGTCGCCGGCAACCCGCCGGCCGAGGCGCTGACGGCGGCAATCGCTGCCTACGATCTGCCGCGCCAGGCCTTCGACAACTATCTCGAAGCGCGCATCTTCGACCTTTACGACGATCCGATGCCGTCGCGCACCGATCTCGAGGGGTATTGCGGCGAGACGGCGTCCACGGTGATCCAGCTTGCCGCACTGATCCTGGACAGGGAACAGGCACCTCGCTTCGCAGCGCTTGCCGGCCATGCCGGATGCGCGCAGGCGATCACCGGGCTGTTGCTTCTGATGCCGCGCCACCGCGCGCGGGGACAATGCTTCGTACCGGCCGATGTCCTAGCCGCCGCCGGCTCGTCGCCTGAATCTTTCCTCGCCGAGAAGGGCGGCGCGGCCGCCGGCAGCGTCGTTGCGGCCATGACGGCGCTGGCGCGCGAGCATCTGGCGGCGTTTCGGGAGGAAGCGCCGTCGCTGCCTGCCGCCTTGCGCCCGGCCTACCTCCCGCTGGCGCTGACGGGCGCCTATCTTGAGAGGATCGAACGGTTTGGCGCGAGGGCGGCGAGCGAGACACCGCGGATGCCACTGTGGCAGCGCCACTGGTTGATCTACCGCCGCGCCGCGCGCGGCTGGTAATCCCTATTCCGCAGCTTGTGCGTCTTGCGATAGGCCGAGCCAGTCGCGGCAGTCGGCAAGCGCGCGCGCGCTGAGCGCCTTCTTCTTCGCGACCGCCTTGTCCTTGCCGCGAAAGCGCCCCTCGAACCCCTCGGGTTTCAGCTTCGTGCCGGTATCGAGCGGCGGGAACAGGCCGAAATTGACGTTCATCGGCTGGAAGGATCGCTTGCCCGGTTCGTCTTCCGAGACGAGATGACCGCCGGTGATGTGGTTGAGCAGGGCGCCGAAGGCCGTGGTCGGCGGTGGTGCCATGACAGGTCTGCCAAGCCGCGCCGCCGCGGCGAAGCGTCCCGCCAGCAGGCCGACGGCAGCACTTTCGACATAGCCCTCGCAGCCGGTGATCTGGCCGGCGAAGCGCAGGCCGGGGCGTGATTTCAACTGCAGCGAGGCGTCGAGCAGGATAGGCGAATTGATATAAGTGTTACGGTGCAGCCCGCCCAGCCGCGCGAACTCGGCGTTTTCCAGGCCGGGGATTGTGCGGAAGACGCGCACCTGCTCGCTATGCTTCAGCTTGGTCTGGAAGCCGACCATGTTGTAGAGCGTGCCGAGCGCATTGTCCTGGCGCAACTGCACCACTGCGTAAGGCTTGGTGGCAGGGTCGTGGGCGTTGGTGAGGCCCATCGGCTTCATCGGGCCGTGGCGCAGGGTCTCGACGCCGCGCTCGGCCATCACCTCGATCGGCAGGCAGCCGTCGAAGTAGGGCGTGCCTTCCCACTCCTTGAACTCGCTCTTCGGCCCATCGATCAACGCCTGCACGAACGAAAAATACTGATCCCGGTCCATCGGACAGTTGATGTAGTCCTTGCCGGTGCCGCCCGGTCCGACCTTGTCGTAGCGCGACTGGAACCAGCAGACGTCCATGTCGATCGTGTCGAAATGCACGATCGGGGCGATGGCGTCGAAGAAGGCAAGCGAATCGGCACCGGTCTCGGTACGGATCGCTTGTGCAAGCGAGGGCGCAGTCAGCGGACCGGTGGCGATGATCGCCTGGTCCCAGTCGGCAGGCGGCAGGCCGGAAATCTCCTCGCGCATGACCGTAATCAGCGGATGGGCTTCGATCTTCGCGGTGACGGCGGCCGAAAAACCGTCGCGGTCGACCGCCAGCGCACCGCCGGCCGGAACCTGGCTGGCGTCGCCGCTGGCCATGATGAGAGAACCTGCAAGCCGCATCTCGGCATGAAGCAGCCCGACCGCATTGGTCTCGGCGTCGTCGGAACGGAAGGAATTGGAGCTGACCAGTTCGGCCAGCCCTTCGGTTTTGTGGGCATCCGTCCCACGCACCGGGCGCATTTCGTGCAGGACGACCGGCACGCCCGCCTGGGCGATCTGCCAAGCGGCTTCCGAACCGGCAAGTCCGCCGCCGATAATGTGAATGGGGTTTGTGCTCATGGGCGCGGGAGATAGTCCCTTGCCGCGGTCTTTGCAATCACAAGGCAGCCGCGAGCGAACGGATCCGGGAGGCTGAAAAAACAACACCCGCCGGGGGAGGAGGTCCGGCGGGTGTCGTTTTGGCGGTCGATCCCAGGGAGGAGGAGGGGATCGACCCTATTCGTCATCGCCGGGGAGGAGGTCGGCTCTGACGAAATTTCGTCCGCATTTTTTCGAAGGGCGGAACCTTCTTGGGGAACAACGCCCGCCGGGGGAGGAGGTCCGGCGGGCGCCGTTTCGGTGGTCAACCCTCGGGAGGAGGTGAAGGCTGACCGTATCCGTCAGGGTCGGGGAGGAGGTCGACCCTGGCGAAATTCCTTAGAGCGCGCCCTTGCGGGCGACCGCCTTGATCTCGCCGCGGACAATGCCGAGGTCATGAAGCTGGCGGTTCGAAAGGCGGCCCAGCTCGAACACCGTGTCGCGATAAGCGCGCCAGTTGCGATAGTTGCGGATCAGGTTCATTTTCGTATTCTCTCAAACTCGATCGGATCGATCAGGATCCGGGGAAACTCAGGAGGCCTTGCGGGCCACGTAGGGGATGTCGCCCCTGCCAATTCCGAGGTCGCTCAGTTCGCGATTGCTCAGGCCGTTCAGTTCGGCGACGGCTTCGCGGTAACGACGCCAGTTGCGGTAGTTGCGGATCAGGTTCATCGTCTTTATCTGTTTTCGTCTTGCTTCGGATCATCTGTCTCTTGGGTACGAAGCGAAGATAGGAGCACCCTTATCGATTTAAAAGCGCTGTTGGTGCATGGCAGCAATGCAAATTGTGCAACGCAACATGGATTGCCTTGTCGCGATCTCGTCACAATGGAGCCAGAATCGGAAAGCGACGCGGCGTCAACGGCTTGGCGGCACCGTTTCCTATTTCGACTGATCTGATGGGGAAACCGTTCATGGTCGGCTATTCGTCAAAGGTCAAACAGGACATAGCGCGCTGGCGCGCGGCAGGCCTGATCGACGTCAAGACCGCCAACGCGTTAAGCCTGGACATCGACCGCAACGAGCGGCGCTCGTTGAGCTTCGGCGCCATACTGGCGATGATGGCGGCCCTGTTGCTGGCCGCCGCCATTCTCATCTTCGTGGCCGCCAACTGGGAGGCGATCCCGCGACTCGGGCGCGTCGGCGCGCTTTTTGCTCTCATCCTGGCCGGATATGTCGGCGGTGCGGTGCTGAAGGGCCGCGATCATCCGGCGGTCGGCGAGGCGCTGTTCATCGTCGCCGCGGCCGCATTTGGCGGCTCCATCGCTCTTGTCGGACAGATGTATCATCTGTCGGGCGACGAATCGTCCGCTTTGCTGACCTGGTGCGCCGGAACCGCGTTGGCAGCCCTGCTGCTTCGCTCCGGCCCGCTGACGGTGGCGGCTGTCGCGATAGCCGACGCCTGGCTGGTGGTTACGCTGTTCAACGGCTTCGATATCTTCGGCTCGACGGCGTTTCCGCACCTGTTCGTCGCGATTGTCGCCATCCTCTTTTGTCTGTCGTACTGGACGCGCAGCCAGCCGGCGCGACACCTCGCCCTGCTGTCGCTCATTCTCTATGCGGCGCTGTTCGCGGCGGACCATGACGTGGCGCAGGTGGCTGTGGCGCTGGCGGTCGTATCCGCCGCCTGCTTCGCTTTCGCCGTCCTTTCGCCTCGACCGGTCGACCGGATCGTCCAGTTGGGCGGGCGCCTGCCGCTGCATGGGCTGATCGGCTTCCTGACCGGCGTATTGCTGCTGCAACTCGAATTTTCCGACAGTGACGTGCGGGGCTTCGCCGTCGCATCGGCGGTTGCGCTGGCCGGCATCGCCGTCGCGATCGTGCTGGCGGGACGCGAGAGCAGGGGGCTGCGCTGGATCGCATATCTCGGCTTCGCGCTCGAACTTTTCATCATCTATGCCGTCACGATGCAGACCATGCTCGGCACTGCCGGCTTCTTCCTTGTCGCCGCCATCATCCTCGGCATCGTTGCCGTGGCCATTATCAGGATAGAAAAACGTCTGGGCCGGTTGGCGGCGCGGGAGGTAGCGGCATGAGCGCGAAAAGGCTGATTGCCGCCGCCTTCGCCGTGGCACTCCTCCAGATCGGTTTTCTCGGCTGGATGATCGCCGGCAGGGCCGCCATCCTGCGTGACGGCAGGGAGATTGTCCTTAAAGTGGAACCTGTCGATCCGCGCGACCTGTTGCGCGGCGACTATGTGCGGCTGACCTACGAGATTTCGCGCATCCCGGCAAAACTGGTCGCAAACGTCTCGGCCGACGAGGCTGCTCGGGATCAGCAGACGATCGTCGTCAGGCTGACGAAAGGCGACGACGGCACATGGCATCCGCAGATGGCGTGGCTCGGCTCTCCGCCTCAAGCGGCAGGACCGGATGCGGTCGACATCGCCGGTACGATCAAAGCCGGCTCGTCTCTCGGCGATAGTGACGCGACGCTTTGGCCGGACTACGGCATCGAACGCTTCTACCTGCCCGAGGGGGAGGGGAAGGCGATCGAAAAGGACATACGCACCCGGCCTTTCCAGGTGAAGATCGCAGTGTCGAGTTCCGGCCAGGCGCAAATCAAGGCTCTTATGGACGGAGCCGCCACGTTGTTCGACGAGCCGCTCTACTGACGCCCTGCGGCCCTGATCGGGGTAGCTTCGACCCAATCTCGGCCCGGCAATCTCGACATTGACAGGGCGGTTCCTACGTGGGATTTGCCGGTGGTCGTGCGGATGTGGCGGAATTGGTAGACGCCCTGGATTTAGGTTCCAGTGCCGAAAGGCGTGGGGGTTCGAGTCCCTTCATCCGCACCAGTTTTCGATCTCGCATATGTTGACCGGTTTTACCTTTGTCACGAAAGCGCCTTCCGCCATGCTTTCGGCGGCTTTGTGCGTCCTGTTGCGGATAGCGAAGATGGTTGAAAATCCGGCTCGCCTGTGACAAAAGGCGTGTCGAATGTGACGGGATGCCAGGGTCCGCTTCTGTAGAATGTGATAAGAAGTCGGAAAAGCAAGGACTTAATCACATTTTGGAGCGTGTCTCGAAAGCTTTGGCCTGCGGCAGCGGCCAGGTTGGCGAATCCCGCGCCAAAGCCATCCTGGCCAAGATTGTTCGGTAGGGCTGCAAGCGGCGGGTTCCGCTTCGACGGTCCGATTGATTGAAACAAAGGTTTGATGATGCAGGTCACCGAAACGCTCAACTCCGGCCTCAAGCGCGAGATCAAGGTCATCGTGCCGGCTTCCGACATGGAAGCCAAGCTCATGACACGGCTGTCCGACGCCCGCGACAAGGTCCGCATCAATGGCTTTCGTCCGGGCAAGGTGCCGATGCAGCATCTGCGCAAGATGTACGGCAAGTCCTTCATGGCCGAGGTCGTGAACGAAATCCTCAATGATTCCCGTTCGATCATCACCGGCCGCGGCGAGAAGGCCGCGATGCAGCCCGAAGTCGTGATGACCGAGGACGAGAAGGAAGCCGAGAAGATCCTGGCCGGCGGCGCCGACTTCGAGTTCCAGCTGAACTACGAAGTCATTCCGCCGATCGACATCAAGGACTTCGCCAACATCAAGGTGACGCGGCCGATCTACGACGTGCCCGAGAGCGAGATCGACGAGCAGGTCCAGCGCGTCGCCGAATCCGCCCGTACCTACGAGGCCAAGGACGGCAAGGCCGCCGAAGGCGACCGGGTGACGATCGATTATGTCGGCAAGATCGACGGCGAGGCCTTCGCAGGCGGCGCCGGCAACGACCAGCCGCTGGTGCTGGGCTCCAAGGAATTCATTCCCGGCTTCGAGGATCAGTTGATCGGCGCCAAGGCCGGTGACGAGAAGCAGGTGACGGTCACCTTCCCGGAGAACTATCAGGCCGCCCATCTGGCCGGCAAGGAAGCGACCTTCGACGTGACCGTCAAGGAAGTCGCCAAGCCCGGCAAGCTCGAGGTCAACGACGAGACCGCCAAGAGCCTCGGCCTTGAATCGCTGGAGCGCCTGCGTGAGATCGTCAAGGGGCAGATCGAGAACCAGTTCGGTTCGATGACGCGCCAGAAGGTGAAGCGTCAGCTTCTTGATCAGCTCGATTCCGAATATCGGTTCGAGGCGCCTTCCAAGCTCGTCGAGGCCGAGTTCAACAATATCTGGACCCAGGTGAACCGCGACCTCGAGGCAGCCGGCCGCACCTTCGCCGATGAGGACACCACCGAGGAAGAGGCGCGCGCCGAATATATGCGCCTCGCCGAGCGCCGCGTGCGGCTTGGCCTTGTGCTCGCCGAGATCGGCGAGAAGGCCGGCGTGACCGTGTCCGACGAGGAACTCCAGCGCTCGCTGTTCGAGCAGGTCCGCCGCTTCCCCGCCAACCAGCAGCAGGAAGTGTTCGAGTTCTACCGCTCCAATCCGGAAGCACTCAACTCGCTGCGCGCGCCTCTGTTCGAGGAGAAGGTCGTCGATCACCTGCTCGGTCAGATTTCGGTCACCGACAAGAAGGTGAGCAAGGACGAGCTGATGGCCGAGGACGACGAGGCCGAGACCGCAGCCAAGCCGGCGAAGAAGGCTTCGGCCAAGAAGGCCGACAAGGCTGAAGCCGGCGAAGAGCCCAAGAAGAAAGCCGCGCCGAAGAAGAAGGCCGCGGCGAAGGACGCCGAGTAGGCTGCTCCGAAACCATTACCGGGAAGGCCGCCGCAAGGCGGCCTTTTTCGTTTGCGCCGCGGCCGGATAGCTATGGTTCCCGGCGGGCTCGATCGTAGGTGGCACGGAGAGGCTCAGGCGCCGTCGTCGACGGTCGATCTTGCCCCGCCGCTCTACAGCATCACACGTTTGATCGTATTCATATGTCGTGCCGCAAGTTTCTGTTTTTTCGAATGTCGTTGTCCCAAAACCGCCGCGCACTTTTGAACGACATGCCTAGATCAGCGCCAACCCCTTCATCGAGACATGACCCTTCTTGCCGATGATGATGTGGTCGTGCACGGTCAGGCCGAGCCTTTTCCCCGCTTCGACGATTTCCCTGGTCATCTCGATATCGGCGCGCGAGGGCGTCGGGTCGCCCGAAGGGTGATTGTGGACGAGGACGATCGCCGTGGCGGAGAGGTCGAGGGCGCGCTTGACCACTTCGCGCGGATAGACCGGCGTATGGTCAACCGTTCCTGTCTGCTGCACTTCGTCGGCGATCAGTGCGTTCTTCTTGTCGAGGAAGAGGATGCGGAACTGCTCACGCTCCTCGAAGGCCATCGCCGCGCGGCAATAGTCGATCACCTGTGCCCATGAGGACAGCGTCTGCCTTGCCTTGAGATCGCTGCGCAGCATGCGATGCGCAGCGGCGGCGATGATCTTGAGGTCGAGCGCGACGGCGGGGCCGACCCCCTTGACCTCGCACAACAGACGCTCGGGGGCTCCCAATACCTCGGCCAGCGTGCCGAAGCGGACGAGCAGCGCCTTGGCGACGGGCTTGGTGTCGGAACGCGGGATGAGCCGGAAGAGGAGAAGCTCCAGCATCTCGTAGTCGGGCAGGGCGCCGTGCCCCGCCGTGACGAAGCGTTCGCGAAGACGGTCGCGGTGGCCGATATAATGAGGCTTGGCCGCCGCGTCAGCCGGAGCGCGGGCAAGCGGTTGCAACGGTTGCTCGCCGAGAAATCCCCGTTCCGTGTCCTGATCGTCGCCCAATCGGTACCCCCGAGGCGATCATAGCTCATGTCGGGGCGATATTGAAAAGCCCGCAGGCGCGCTTTTCACAGGCAGCGTGGCGATCAGGCGAGACTCGGGCGATCCAGCCCGGCGGGCGAAAGCGTGAAAATCTCGCATCCCGTTTCGGTGACGCCGACCGTATGCTCGTACTGCGCCGACAGCGAGCGGTCGCGCGTCACGGCGGTCCAGCCGTCGGAAAGGACCTTCACATGCGGGCGGCCGAGATTGATCATCGGCTCGATGGTGAAGATCATGCCGGGTCGCATCTCCACGCCCTCATTGGCGTTGCCGTAATGCAGGATATTGGGCGCGTCATGGAAGAGCAGCCCGACGCCATGCCCGCAGAAGTCGCGGACCACGGAGCAGCGCTCGGCTTCGGCATAGCTCTGGATCGCCGCGCCGATCGCGCCGGTGCGCACGCCAGGCTTCACCGCGGCCACGCCGCGCATCAGGCACTCATGCGTGACCTCGAGCAGGCGTTCGGCGGCGCGCTTGATCTGGCCGATCGGATACATGCGGCTGGAATCGCCGTGCCAGCCGTCGAGGATATAGGTGACGTCGATGTTGACGATGTCGCCTTCCCGCAGCGGCTTGTCGTCCGGAATGCCGTGGCAGACAACATGGTTGATCGAGGTGCAGACCGACTTGGTGTAGCCGCGATAGTTCAGCGTCGCGGGTATGGCGCCATGATCCATGCCGAACTCGAAGACGAAGCGGTCTATGGCGTTGGTCGTCACGCCCGGTTTCACTATCGTCGCGAGTTCGTCGAGGCAGCGCGCGGTGAGATCGCAGGCCTTGCGCATGCCTGCGAAGCCGTCCTCGCCGTAAAGGCGAATCTGGCCGGTGTTGCGGAGCGGCGCCTCCGCGGCATCGAGATAGGTGACCATGTGAACTGCTGGCTCGAGGATTGATCCGCCTATCATGTGACACCGAACGGGCTTCGCTTCAACCTTTGACTGGAACCGAAGCCGCCGCGGGCGGCAAATGGCGCATAAACGGGTGCTGATATCGCGTTGCAACAAAGGTGCCGCAATGCCGACATAATGCCGAACAATTGAAATCTTAACGCAACCTTTCCATCTGAGTGGCGTTGCGCCCACGCAGGGCCGACAGGAAAGACACGTCATGGACAATTCGCATTTCGCCGTCCCCGTCCGGGTGAGCACGCTCCCGGAAATGCCGATCGAAGAGATCTACAGCGTCGAGCAGGCCCTCGACGTGCTGGCCGAATGGCCGAAGGGACGCCAGGGCAAGCTCTACCAGGCGGCGTTCAACGCCTGCTTCGGCGCCAGTGTTGGCGTCGTCTCCACCGAAGAGGCCTGCCGCGCGTTCGCCGCCTTCTGCCGGGTCAGCGGCATCATGGCCAAGGACATGATGAAGCCGAAGAAGGGCGCTGAACAGCCAAGGCTGATGTAGCCGGCGTTTCAGCCAACTATTCGCATCAGAAAGACAAAGCCCCGAAGCGACGCTCCGGGGCTTTGTCTTTGCAACCCATCGAATCCGTCGGGCTCAGAAGAAGCCCTTGCGCTGCCACCAGCCGCCGCGCTTCGGCTTTTCAGCCGCCGGCGCCTCGTCGGAGGAACCGGACACGACCGAGGAAACTACCGGCTCCGCTGGTGCCTGCTCGGTCGAAGTCTTACGGCGCGACGACCGTGCCTTGGGCTTGGCTTCCTCGGCGGCAACCGTGGTCGCCTTTTCGTCCGGTCCATTCTCCTCGCCGGTGGCCGCCTTCGCTTCGGTCACCGCTGGCTCGGCTACCGTCTCCTCGGCGGCTTTCTTTGCCTTTGCGGTGCGGCGCGTCCGCTTCGGTTTCTGTTCCGGAGCGTCGTCATTGGCGGCGACAGGCGAATCCGCCTCCACCGGCGCGGGCGCTTCGGCTTCCGGCTCCGCGGCCGCCTGAGCCTCCGCCTGTTCGCCGGAGGCCTCCTCGGTCACGGTCTCGGCGTCGCCATCTTCGCGACGATTACGCTTGCCGCCGCGCTTGCCGCGCCGACGCTTCTTGGCAGACGTGTCCTCGGCGGACGCCTCCGTGGCATCGGCCTCCGCGGCGTCCTCATTTGCATCCTCGGAAGCCTGGACGTCACCATCGTCCTGCGTGGGGGCCGCCTGGTCGCCGTCGCGATCGCGCCCACCACGGCGGCGGCGCCGGCGCCTGCGCTTGCGCTGGCCTTCGCCCTGGTCTGCCTGCCGCTCCGGCTGGCGCGGGGCGGTTTCCTCGGCCTCGTCGGTCTCGTCGTCCTCGACGACGATCTCGTCCTCGGGTTCCTCGGCGGCGGCGAAGGGCAGGGCGCGGACTTCCGTGAACCCTTCCGGCTTTTCCGCGACCGCGCCGCGTACGATGACGTAGTGCTGCGTGCTGACGCTGTCGTCCGCCTCGATGGCGATGGTCACGCCGAAGCGCTGCTCCATCTCGACCAGTGTGGAGCGCTTGTGGTTGAGCACGTAGAGCGCGGTGGCGACCGGAGTCTTGACCGTGATGTGATGCCGGGAATCCTTGAGCAGGAATTCCTCGATCCCCCGCACCACCAGCAGCGCCACCGAGGAGTCGGAACGGACATGGCCCGTGCCGCCACAATGCGGGCAGGGCTTCATGGTCGATTCGAGCACCGAGGCGCGGATGCGCTGGCGGCTCATCTCCATGAGGCCGAAATGCGAGATGCGGCCGACCTGAATGCGGGCGCGGTCGTTCTTGAGGCAATCCTTCAGCTTCTTCTCGACCGCCCGGTTGTTCCGGTTCTCCTCCATGTCGATGAAGTCGATGACGATCAGTCCGGCGAGGTCGCGCAGGCGCAACTGCCGCGCCACTTCCTCCGCCGCTTCCAGATTGGTCTGGAGCGCGGTGTCCTCGATGTTGTGCTCGCGCGTCGAGCGGCCGGAGTTGACGTCGATGGCGACCAGCGCCTCGGTCTGGTTGATGATGAGGTATCCGCCGCTCTTCAGCGTCACCTGCGGCTGCACCATCCTGTCGAGCTGCGCCTCGATGCCGGCGCGCGCGAAGATGGGCGTCGCGTCGCGATAGGGCTGGACCACCTTGGCGTGGCTCGGCATCAGCATGCGCATGAAATCCTTGGCCTCGCGATAGCCTTCGTCGCCGGAAACCAGGATTTCGTCGATGTCCTTGTTGTAGAGATCGCGAACCGAGCGCTTGATCAGCGACCCTTCCTCATAGACGAGGGCAGGGGCGCTGGATTGAAGCGTCAGGCTGCGGACATTTTCCCACAGCCGCATCAGGTATTCGTAGTCGCGCTTGATCTCCGCCTTGGTGCGGCTCTCGCCGGCGGTGCGCAGGATGACGCCCATGCCCTGCGGCACTTCGAGGTCGGCAACCACTTCCTTGAGGCGCTTGCGGTCCTGCGCATTGGTGATCTTGCGCGAGATGCCGCCGCCGCGCGCGGTATTGGGCATCAGCACCGAATAGCGGCCGGCGAGCGAGAGATAGGTAGTGAGCGCCGCGCCCTTGTTGCCGCGCTCTTCCTTGACCACCTGCACGAGCAGGATCTGCCGGCGCTTGACGACTTCCTGGATATTGTACTGGCGGCGCGTCGGCTTGCGGCGCGCGCGCACTTCGTCGAGCGCGTCCTCGGCGCCGACCGACTCGATTTCGTGGCCGTCGCCGTTCGAGGCGTGGTCATCCGAAGAGTGGTCGTCATCGGCGGCGTCATGGTCGTCGCCGCTCTCGTCGGCGGGTTCCCTGGCCTCGTCCGGGACCTCTTCCGATACGATCTCGGCATCGGCGCTGGCAGCTATGGTGACGTTGGTTTCGTCATCGAGGACGGCGGTCTCGGCCGCGTCGCCGTCGACAGCGGTCGCCTCGTCATCGTCAACGTCCTGTGCGGTGTTCCCGTCCGCTGCGTTTTCGGTCGCGCGCGTCTCGTCGCCATGATTGCGGTTGCGGCCGCGGCGGCGGCCGCGGCGTCCCTTGCCGCGCTCCTGCCGCTGCTCGCCGGCGTTCTCTTCGTTCTCCTCGTCTTCGGCTTCCTGCGCTTCCGCGCGCAGCAACGCCTGACGATCGGCGACCGGGATCTGGTAGTAGTCGGGATGGATTTCGCTGAAGGCGAGGAAACCGTGCCGGTTTCCGCCATATTCGACGAAGGCTGCCTGAAGGGAAGGTTCGACGCGGGTTACGCGGGCGAGGTAGATGTTTCCTTTGAGCTGCTTCTTGTCCTGGGATTCGAAATCAAATTCTTCGATACGGTTACCGCGAACGACAACGACGCGGGTTTCCTCCGGGTGGGAGGCGTCTATCAGCATTTTGTTGGGCATTATTGCGTTTCCTCCCGGCACCCGCCAGCAACGGCCGGACGGGGAAAGCCCGTCGCCGTGAAGCCTGGTGATTGTGGGTGCCGGATAATTGAACGGTCGCTACGAGGGGGCAAGACGCGAAGAAGATGCCGCCCGCTGCCGTCACGGCGCGGTTCATTGCGGATCTTGTTGTCTTTGCGCCTGAAGCCATGGAGACTCAGCGAACCTTTTTGAACCAAAGCCCGGAAACCCGGACCAGCTAGATGCTCTGCAAACAGAGCCGGCGCAGGTTGCAACCCTTGCCGTTTGCCTTCACGCAGACGCTTCCCCCGCCACGGGCGCACGCCTGCGAAATCCAATCGCAATCGCCTGATCCTGTCGTGCCGCCGAACTGTGGGCGGCGTACCGATCTTCCCTGGACCGCGGTACAAGTGCGGGTGGAAAACCGGTTGCAGAATTGCAACGATCCACCGTCGCTTTTATGATTTGGCGTGTGGGAAGGCAACCCCGATTTCCCGCGCCGGCAAAAAGCACTGTCGTTGTGGAATGTCCGGAACGGGCGCGGCGGCGACGCTTGAAAAGGCTTGGTTAACCTTCTCTGGATACCAATCGTTAATCACGGTTGCGGCACTGCCGCACCACCGTCACCGGCCGCATGAAGCCAAACCGGGAGCGACTGGCACCGAGATGGGGCTGAAAGCATCGACAATCAAGAGGTTGCGGCAGATGCCGCGCATGCAGTCCTGTTGCTGCGCGCTCCTGCTTGCGGCCGTGCTCGTCGCCTTTGGCGGGATGGCCGCGACGGCGCAGCCGCGCGACCGGGCCGCGGAAACGCCGGCGGCTGCCGATCCCGCGGCGCCCGCCGAAGCCAGCCCGCAATTCATCAAGGCGCGCGACTACAAGATGGCGGGTGACGCTTCCGACATGCGCGTCGTCGTCAATTTCGACGGCGAGCCGAATCCCAGATGGTTCCTGCTGCGCGGGCCGGACCGCCTGGTCATCGATCTGCCGAACACGAAATTGTTCTTCGATGCGGATGACGTGAAGGCGAGGGGGTTGGTCCGCAGCGTGCGCTATGGCGCGACCGCCAACGGCGCGTCGCGGCTCGTCCTTGCCGGCAAGGGACCGTTCATCGTCGACAAGCTCGACGTGTTGAAGAACGAGGACGGCCAGGGCTACCGCATGGCGATCGACATTTCGGCCGCGTCGCAGCGCGAATTCGACGCCGCGCTGGCCGATCAGGTCCTCTCCACCGGCTCCACCGTGTCCGGCAGCAAGGGTGAGCGCGTCGGGACCGGACCGATCGCCACGCCGGACCATCGCTTCACCGTCGTCATCGATCCGGGACATGGCGGCATCGACGGCGGTGCAGAGGGCATTACCGGGGCGATCGAAAAGAACGTCACGCTGGCCTTCGCCACCGAACTGAGGAACCAACTCGTCAAGACCGGGAAGTACGACGTCTTCATGACCCGCGAGAGCGACGTCTACCTGCGCCTGGACGATCGCGTGCGCATCGCCAGGCAGCACGGGGCGGACCTGTTCATCTCGATCCATGCCGACACCATCGCCGTGAAGGGCCTGCGCGGCGCTACGGTCTACACGGTTTCCGACAAGGCTTCCGATCCGGAGGCGCAGGCGCTCGCCGACCGCGAGAACCTGTCCGATCAGTTTGCGGGCATGGAGATCAAGGACGACAATCAGGAAGTGACGGATATCCTGATCGACCTCATCCGGCGCGAGACGCATTCCTTCTCGCTCAGTTTCGCGCATACGCTGGTCGGCCAGCTGTCCAGCACGGTCAACCTGATCAACAAGCCGCATCGCG
This sequence comes from Mesorhizobium hunchu, assembly GCF_040081975.1. Lineage (NCBI taxonomy): Bacteria > Pseudomonadati > Pseudomonadota > Alphaproteobacteria > Hyphomicrobiales > Phyllobacteriaceae > Mesorhizobium > Mesorhizobium hunchu. Next base: position 17,914 of record NZ_JBEBMG010000016.1, on the reverse strand, counting down.
AAGCGGGTTTCCGCGTGCTGAAGGCGCCCGACATTCCGTCCGTGCTCGTCGAGCTGGGCTACTTGTCCAATCCCAAGGACGAGGCCGAACTGATGGATCCGGATTGGCGGGACAAGGCGGCGGCATCGATCACGAAGGCTGTGGCGCTGTTTGCCGCGGCACATGCGCGGGCCGGCGGCTAGCGATGCGGCACGGTCTCCACAAGCCCTTGCGGCGTTGCCTGGTGACAACACAGAGAGTGTTACTTTTCGACTTTATGAGCCGAATGGGCCGGCTGCCGCATTTTGTCCACATCAGAGCGACATGGGGTTTGGCTCGCGGCCTGGAACCGTCCCGACATCTTGCGCCTTGCGCTGTCTGGTTTAGGACAGAGCCGAACCCCGGACTGGAGCGGGCATGATTCGTCTCATCGGTTATTTCTTCGGCATCGGAACGACGCTGGCGCTTCTGGTCGCGGCGGGCGTCGCCGTTTATGTCGGCCATCTCGCCAAGGACCTGCCCGATTACGAGGTGCTCGCCAAGTACGAGCCTCCGGTGACGACGCGCATTCACGCCGACGACGGATCGCTGATGGCCGAATATGCCCATGAGCGCCGTCTTTATCTGCCGATTCAGGCGATCCCCGACCGCATCAAGGCCGCCTTCCTGTCGGCCGAGGACAAGAATTTCTACAGCCATCCGGGCATCGACATCCAGGGCATCGCACGCGCTGCGCTGCGGTACGCGACGGGCGGCCCGATGCAGGGCGGCTCGACCATCACCCAGCAGGTGGCGAAGAACTTCCTGCTGACCAACGAGCAGACCATCGACCGCAAGATCAAGGAAGCGATCCTGTCGTTCCGCATCGAACAGGCCTACCCGAAGGACCGTATCCTCGAACTCTATCTCAACGAAATCTATTTCGGACTGGGCGCCTACGGCGTGGCCGGTGCCGCGCTGACCTATTTCGACAAGTCGGTCAACGAATTGACGGTGGCTGAGGCGGCCTATCTGGCTGCCCTGCCGAAGGGACCTTCGAACTACCATCCCTTCAAACACACCAAGCGGGCGATCGAACGGCGCAACTGGGTGATCGACCAGATGGTCGAGAATGGCTACGTGACGAGGGAAGAGGGCGACAAGGCCAAGGCCGAGCCGCTCGGCGTGACGCCTCGGCGCAACGGCAACTACCTGTTCGCCGGCGAGTATTTCACCGAGGAAGTGCGCCGTCAGATCATCGCGCGCTACGGCGAGAACGCGTTGTACGAAGGCGGCCTTTCGGTGCGCACCACGCTCGACCCGCGCCTGCAGCGGCTGGCCCGCAAGACCATGCAGAACGGCCTCATCAAATATGACACGCTGCGCGGCTACCGCGGCCCGGTGAAGACCATCGACGTCTCGGGCGACTGGGGCGTCCCTCTCGGTGAGATCAAGGACCTCGGCGACGTGCCCGAATGGACGCTCGCCGTCGTGCTGGAAAGCGACAAATCGGGCCTCACTGTCGGCTTGCAGCCCAAGCACGAGGTGTCCGGCGCGCTCGACAAGGAGCGTGCCCAGGCGACCGTCGCCAAGGACGACATGAGCTGGGCGATGCGCTACAAGAAGGACGGCAAGACGCTGAAGGCGAAATCTCCTGCCGATGTCCTCAAGCCCGGCGACGTCATCTACGTGCAGAAGAAGGACGATGGCGACGGCTACATGCTGCGCCAGGTGCCGGAGGTCGAAGGCGGCATGGTGGTGATGGACCCGCATACGGGTCGCGTGCTCGCCATGGTCGGTGGCTTCTCCTATGCCGAATCCCAGTTCAATCGTGCCACCCAGGCGATGCGCCAGCCCGGCTCTTCGTTCAAGCCGATCGTCTATTCGGCCGCGCTCGACAACGGCTACACGCCGGCCTCCGTCATCATGGACGGACCGATCACCATCCAGACCGGCAACACGACCTGGACGCCGAAGAACTATGACGGGCGCACCGCCGGCCCCGCCACCCTGCGTTCCGGCATCGAGCGCTCGCGCAACCTGATGACGGTGCGCCTCGCCAACGACATGGGCATGAAGCTGGTGGTGGAATATGCCGAGCGCTTCGGCGTCTACGATCATCTGGCGCCCTATCTGCCGATGGCGCTGGGCGCCGGCGAGACGACCGTCATGCGCATGGTCACCGCCTATTCGATCATGGCCAACGGCGGCAAGTCGATCAAACCTTCGCTCATCGATCGCATCCAGGACCGCTACGGCAAGACAGTGTTCAAGCAGGACGAGCGGACCTGCGAGGGCTGCAACGCCACCGAATGGCACAACCAGCCCGAACCCGAGCTGATCGACAATTCCGAGCAGGTGCTCGACCCTATGACCGCCTACCAGATCACCTCCATGATGGAGGGCGTCGTCCAGCGTGGTACGGCGGTGACGGTCTCGCAGCTCGGCTATCCGATCGCCGGCAAGACCGGCACCACCAACGACGAGAAGGACGCCTGGTTCATCGGCTTCACGCCCAACATCGTGGTGGGCCTCTACATGGGCTACGATCAGCCGCGCGGCCTCGGCCACGGCGCCACCGGCGGCGGCCTCGCCGCGCCGATCTTCAAGAACTTCATGAAGACCTACCTTGTCGGCCAGCCCAAGATCGACTTCAAGGTGCCGGAAGGTATGAAGCTCATCGCCATCAACCGCAAGACGGGCATGAGGGCCAATCCGGGCGACCCGGGCGCGTTCATCGAGGCGTTCAAGCCCGGCACCGGTCCGGCCGACAGCTACTGGGTGATCGGCATGGGCGACGACGGCTCTAACGGCCCCGGCGCGGCGCTGTCTCCCGGGGCGGCGCAGGCCATCCAGGGCGGCGGCGGCGGACTTTATTGACGCCTTTCGTCATCCCGGCCGTGAGGGCGGGTTGAGTGCTTCTACTTACGTCATTCCGGGCTCCGCTGCGCGGCCTCGGAATGACGATCTGCGTGAGAATGGCTTTGATTTTCGGGATGACGCGGTAGCCGGTTGGCCGACGCCTCTCCGATCCATTTCGCTTTACACGCTCCGGTGCGCTGCCTATGTATCGCGCCGACCAATCAACCTCTTGCATCGGAACAGCATCGTGCGCGCGGAAACGCAGAACATCATCGACGAGATCAGGCAGGCGATTACCCTGCTGAGGAGGCATCTTTGACTGGGATCAGGCTCTCAAGCGGCTTGAATACCTGAACGCGCGCGCCGAGGATTCGGCGCTGTGGAACGATCCGGCAGAAGCGCAGAAGCTGATGCGCGAGCGCCAGGGTCTCGAAGACGGCATCGGCGCGGTCAAGGGGCTGACGCAGGCGCTGGACGACAATATCGGGCTGATCGAGCTCGGCGAGGAAGAAGACGACGCTTCCATCGTCGAGGAAGCCGAGGCGGCGCTGCGCTCCATGAAGGGCGAGGTGAGGGCGCGCCAGATCGAGACCATGCTGTCGGGTGAGGCCGACGCCAACGACACCTATCTCGAAATCCACGCCGGCGCCGGCGGCACCGAGAGCCAGGACTGGGCGAACATGCTGCTGCGCATGTATACGCGCTGGGCCGAGCGCCGCGGCTTCAAGGTCGAGGTGCTGGAAATCCACGACGGCGAGGAAGCCGGCATCAAGTCGGCCACGGTGCTGATAAAGGGCCACAACGCCTATGGCTGGCTCAAGACGGAATCGGGCGTCCACCGGCTGGTGCGCATCTCGCCCTACGATTCCAACGCGCGGCGCCACACCTCCTTCGCTTCGGCCTGGGTCTATCCGGTGATCGACGATTCGATCGAGATCGATGTGTCGGAATCCGATGTTCGCATCGATACGTATCGCTCGTCCGGGTCGGGCGGCCAGCATGTCAACACGACGGACTCGGCGGTGCGCATCACCCATCTGGCCACCGGCATCGCGGTCGCCTGCCAGGCGGAGCGCTCCCAGCACAAGAACCGGGCCAAGGCATGGGAAATGCTGCGCTCGCGTCTCTACGAAGAAGAGCTGAAGAAGCGCGAGGCCGCCGCCAACGCAACGGAAGCCTCGAAGAGCGACATCGGCTGGGGGCACCAGATCCGCTCTTATGTGCTGCAGCCATACCAGTTGGTGAAGGACCTGCGCACCGGCGTCGAATCGACCAGTCCGTCCTCCGTGCTCGACGGCGACCTCGACGATTTCATGGAGGCGTCGCTCTCCCAGCGCATCGAGGGTGGCAGCGGCCAGCCGGTCGCCGACCTGGATTGACCGGGCGACTTCGAGGTTGCTTGCAGGGGCATATCGGGGCCCGCTGACGAACAAATGCGGCAAAAGCCGTGGATCGCGGCATCGGCCGTGTCCGCATTTCGCCGCATTGTGTGCTACAAGTCGCGCCGAAGGACGACCGGGCGGCATCGATGCGCCTGTAATGTGAGAGGGAAACCTATGAAGAAGGCCGTACTTGCCGTGATGGCGACGTCGTTTCTCGTCGCCGCCTGCACCACCGATCCCTATACGGGCGAACAGAAGGTTTCGAATACGGCGGGCGGCGCCGTGCTCGGCGGCCTGGCAGGCGCCGCGCTCGGCACGCTTGCCGGCGGCAACGACCGCCGCAACGCGCTGATCGGTGCGGGCGTCGGCGCACTGGCCGGCGGCGCCATCGGCTCCGTGATGGACCAGAACGAAAACGCGCTGCGGGCCCAGCTTCAGGGCACCGGCGTCAGCGTCACCCGCAACGGCAACCAGATCATCCTGAACATGCCGTCGGACATCACCTTCGCCACCGATCAGGATACGGTGAAGCCCGAGTTCTATCAGGTGCTGAATTCGGTCGCGCTGGTGCTGAAGAAGTACAACCAGACGCTGGTCGACGTGTTCGGACACACCGACTCGACCGGCAGCGAGCAGCATAATCTCGACCTGTCGCAGCGCCGCGCGCTGGCGGTGGCCAACTACCTGTCGGCGCAGGGCGTCGATTCGCGCCGCTTCGCCGTCACCGGCTTCGGCGAGTCGCGCCCGATCGCCTCGAACGCGACGGCCGAGGGCCGGTCGCAGAACCGTCGCGTGGAAATCCAGCTTTCGCCGCTGACCTGAGCGGTTCGAGCACAGGCAGAAAAATGAACGGCCCCTCAGAGGGGCCGTTTTCATATAGGGTCAGGTTTTTCCCAGGCGGGAAGTCGGCACCGCAAGCTTGCCGGCAGCGGTCAGGCCTTGACGGGGATATTCATGAACGCCGGTACGTCCTCGCCGAAGCCGACGACCTTGTTGTCGTCGTCCTCGTCATCGCGGCGGCGTCGGCTGCCGCGCATCTCGCGCTGAGCCCTGTCTTCGTCGGCAGACTTGCGCTCGGCGTTATCGGAACGGATCGCAGCCTTGCGGGTGCGGCGCTCGTCACCGTCGGTCGCCTCACGCTTCGACGGCTTCTCGGCCTTTTCGTCGGTTCTGCCGCGCGTCTTGCGATCCCCGTCCCTGCGCTCACCGTCCTTTCGACTGGACCGCTTCGCGCCGCCGCGACCGCGTCGCGGCGCTTCGTCCTCGCTGTCACTGGCCGACAGGGTCGAGAGATCGCCGTCCAGCCACTCGATCTCCTTGCCGATCAGCCTCTCGATGGCGTCGACATATTTGGTGTCGGACCTGGTGGCGATGGTGAAGGACTTGCCGGAGCGCCCGGCGCGGCCGGTGCGGCCGATGCGGTGGACATAGTCTTCGGCGTGGATCGGCACGTCGTAGTTGAAGACGTGGCTGACGTCGGGGATATCGAGCCCGCGCGCTGCGACGTCGGAGGCGACCAGCAGCTTGAGCTTGCCGTCGCGGAAATTGGCCAGCATGGTCATGCGCGCGCGCTGGTCCATGTCGCCATGCAGGGCGCCGGCGTCGAATTCGTGCTTGACCAGCGAGCGGAACAGCTCCGACACTTCCACTTTGCGATTGCAGAAGATGATGGCGTTCTTGATGCCGTCGCCTTCTTCCCGGATCAGATTGCGCAGGGTCTCGCGCTTGTCCCAGGACTTGGAACCAGACTTGACCAGTCGTTGCGTCACCGTCGAGGCGGTGGTTGCTGCTTTCGCCACCTCCACGCGCACCGGCGCGTGCAGGAACTGCTCGGTCAGCTTGGTGATCTCCGGCGGCATCGTAGCCGAGAAGAACAGCGTCTGACGAGTGAAGGGGATGAGCTTGCAGATGCGCTCGATGTCGGGGATGAAGCCCATGTCGAGCATACGGTCCGCCTCATCGATGACGAGGATTTCCACGCCGGTCAAGAGCAGCTTGCCGCGCTCGAAATGATCAAGCAGGCGGCCGGGCGTGGCGATGAGCACGTCGGCACCGCGTTCGAGCTTGCGTTCCTGCTCGTCGAACGAGACGCCGCCGATCAGCAGCGCCACGGTCAGCTTGTGGTTCTTGCCGTATTTGACGAAGTTCTCTTCGACCTGCGCCGCCAGTTCCCGCGTCGGCTCGAGGATGAGGGTGCGCGGCATGCGCGCCCGTGCCCGACCCTTTTCCAGCCGGGTGATCATCGGCAGAACGAAAGCCGCCGTCTTGCCGGTGCCGGTCTGGGCGATGCCCAGCACGTCCTTGCCCTGCAAGGCATGCGGGATCGCGCCGGCCTGGATCGGCGTCGGCTGCGTATAGCCGGCATCGGTAACTGCGGACAGAACCTTCGGCGACAAGCCGAGGTCCGAAAAAAGCAACGCTTCTGGCGCGGTCTGGGTGTCTGAGGACAAAATCTGGCTGTCTTCGCTTTCGGAGGAGCGCGGCGCAGAGCGCCGTGGCAGGCGCCCCGCACCTGCAATATGGTGCACCGCGATAGGCGTTGCCCCGCAATTTGTCAACTTAAAGGGTTGTCATGAAGCTGCCAATCATAACCTAACCTTAACCACCAGCGTTAATGCGCGGTGCGAATCAGTATCGGAATTGCTCGGCTAGTATCCGTTCATTCCAGGAATGGCTCGGATCGAACAGGAGCGTGGCGGTGCGGTCGGGCGATTCGCGCACCGTGACGGTCGCGACGGCCTTCACCTCGGTATGATCGGCGGCCGCGTTCACCGGCCGCTTGTCCGCTTCCAGAATGTCGAAACGCACCGTGGCCTTGTTCGCCAGCAGCGCCCCCCGCCAACGGCGAGGCCGGAAAGGGCTGACCGGGGTCAGCGCGAGCAGCGGCGCGTCGAGCGGCAGGATGGGGCCGTGCGCGGAAAGGTTATAGGCCGTCGAGCCGGCGGGCGTGGCGACCATGACGCCGTCGCAGGACAGTTCCTCCAGCCGTATCTGGTCGTCCACGGCGATCCGGATCTTGGCCGTCTGGTAGGACTGGCGCCACAGCGCCACCTCGTTGATCGCCAGCGCGAAAACGGTTTCGCCGCTGGTCGTCACGGCTTCCATCTCGAGCGGCCTGATCGTTTCGGACACCGCGGCGGCGACGCGCTCGGCAAGCCCGCCGACCCGGTATTCGTTCATCAGGAAGCCGATGGTGCCGCGGTTCATGCCGTAGACCTTCTGGCCGCTGCCCATGGTCTCGCGCAACGTCTGAAGAAGGAATCCGTCGCCGCCGAGGGCGACGATCACGTCGGCTTCTTCCATCGGAAGCTGGCCATAGCGGCCGATCAGCGCCTCGCGTGCGGCGATGGCGTCGGGGCTGTCGGACGAGATGAAGGCGAGACGGCTGGTGCTGCTCATGATCTCCGGCGGCGCTGTGCTGCGGCAGTGCCGCGCCGAGGTAGCACGGGCGGTCGCGCCTGCATAGGGACAGGCGGCCTCGCCGGATTCCCGTTCGGTTTCTCGGGGAAAGAAAAGATGAGGGTTAATCGCGACCTTAAGCAGTCGTAAAGCCGTGACCGGTATGTTAGTCCATACCACTCGGGTGGCGGGGGCCAATCGGTCGGGAAACCGTTTTGCCTTTTTCACGCCTGTTCATCGTCTTCATCCTCGTCGTCGGTTTCGCGCTCGGCTTTGCCGAACTGGTGCGCCAATCAGACGCGCAGCGTCCGGACCAGTCCGCGTCCAGCCGTTGCGACGATGCGGCAGGCGCGCCTTGTGCAAATCCGGGCCTGGCCAGGATGGATTGAGACGAACGGCCTACTGGCGAAAAGCAATGAAGACTGGTGCCCCCGGAGAGGATTGAACTCCCGACCTTCGGTTTACAAAACCGCTGCTCTACCGCTGAGCTACAAGGGCACGGTCTCCGGTTAGCACATCTGCCGCGTCAGTAAAGAGGCTGAAGAACTCCGGAAGGCTGCCGGCTTCGCCCTTTGCTCACGGCGACCTGCACTCGCCCGCTTTCCACCCCATATGAACGATATGGAATGATTGGTGGGAGAGTGCGCATGATCCGCTTGCTGATCGTACTTGTGCTTGCCGCGCTGGTCTGGTTCGCGGCCATGAAGGCCATCGAGGCGGCACGGCGGGCCGATGTCGACTGGACCGGTGTCACGGCATTCGTCGCCTTTATCGTCATGGCGTTCTGGCTGCGCCATGTCACCGGCATGGGTTGAGGCGTCGCCTGCGCCTTCAGCGGCGCCTGCCGCCGATCATCGCCGTGATCTGGCGGGCCGCTTCCTCCACCTGGGGGCCGATCGCGGCGGCCCGCTCCGGCGTGACCCGCACGGTCGGGCCGGAGACGGACACGCCGCCAACCGGCTCACCGAACTCGTTGAAGATGGCAGCCGCCACGCAGCGCATGCCCTCGTTTCGCTCCTCGTCGTCGATCGCCCAACCGCGCGCACGAATCCCGGCCAGGTCGTGTGAAAGGGCGGGCAGGGTAGCAAGTGTCTTTTCGGTGAAGGCCTCCAGTCCGGTCCGCCTGGCGATCGCCGCGACACGGTCGCCGTCGAGGTGGGCGAGCACGGCCTTGCCGATGCCCGACGCGTGGAAGGGGCTGCGCGTCCCCGGTCGGAAGAAGGCGCGGATCGCCTGGTGCGTCTCGACCTGACTGACGAAGACGACGCAATCGTCTTCGGCGACACCGAGATTGGCCGTCTCGCCGGTCTTTTCCATCAGGTCCTGCATGATGATGCGGGCACGATCCACCAGCTTGCGACCGCGCAGGAAGGCCGAGCCCATGCGATAGGTTTCGACGCCGACGGACCAGAGCTGGTTCGTCTTGTCGAACTCGACCATGCCGTGCGCCTCCAGCGTGGTCAGCATACGGTAGGCGGTGGGGGCGGGGACACCGGACGTGTTGGCGATCTCGGAAAGCGAAAGGCCCGCGCTGTCCGCCACGATGGCGAGAATGCGCAGCGCACGGTCGAGCGACTGGACGGATGCGGTTTCCTGCGGCGCATTGAAGGCGCGCGGCCGCCCACGCTGGCGTTTTTCTGCCTGGTCCATGACCTACTGTCGGTGAATGCGCGAAAAGCCGCAATGAAAAATTTTTTTGTAATTTCCTAGTCGAGCAAACTGAAAAACAGAAAACCGATGAAAATCAAAATGTAACATGAAAAAATCAATAATGAAAAAATATTTTGAAAAAATTGAAAAATAGCGTGCCTGCTGGCAGATTGCCGCCATCAAGGATCACCGGCAGGAGGCTGACATGGCCAGGATGCGCGCCGTCGATGCGGCAGTTCTCGTTCTCGAAAAGGAAGGCATCACCTGCGGCTTCGGCGTGCCGGGTGCGGCTATCAACGGGCTTTACTCGGCACTGAAGGCGAGGGGTACCATCCGCCACGTTCTCGCCCGCCATGTCGAGGCCGCCTCGCATATGGCCGAGGGCTACACCCGCGCCAGCGCCGGCAATATCGGCCTGTGCATCGGCACGTCCGGCCCGGCCGGCACCGACATGATCACCGGGCTTTACTCGGCGTCCGCCGATTCCATTCCCATTCTGTGCATCACCGGACAGGCGCCGCGCGCGCGGCTGACCAAGGAGGATTTCCAGGCGGTCGACATCGCCGCCATCGCGGCGCCGGTCACGAAGTGGGCGGTGACCGTCATGGAGCCCTATCTGGTGCCGATGGCGTTGCAGAAGGCGTTCCACCTGATGCGCTCCTCGCGTCCCGGCCCGGTGCTGATCGACCTACCGGTCGACGTGCAGCTTGCCGAGATCGAATTCGACATCGACGCCTACGAGCCGCTTGCCGCCTTCAAGCCGGCGATGACCCGCGCCCAGGCCGAGAAAGCATTGGCCATGCTCAATACGGCCGAAAAGCCGCTGATCGTCGCCGGCGGCGGTATCATCAATGCGGATGCTTCCGACCTTCTGATCGAGTTCGCCGAGATCACCGGCGTCCCGGTCATCCCGACGCTGATGGGCTGGGGCACGATCCCGGACGACCACCGGCTGATGGCCGGCATGTGCGGCTTGCAGACCTCGCACCGCTACGGCAACGCCACCATGCTGGCGTCGGATTTCGTGCTGGGTATCGGCAACCGCTGGGCCAATCGCCACACCGGCTCCGTCGACACCTACACCAGGGGGAAAAAGTTCGTCCATATCGACATCGAGCCGACGCAGATCGGCCGGGTCTTCGCACCGGACCTCGGTGTCGTTTCCGACGCTGGCGCGGCGCTGAAGATGCTGCTCGACGTCGCCACCGAATGGAAGACGGCTGGCAAGCTGCGCGACTGGTCTGGCTGGGCCAAGGAATGCGCGCATCGCAAGAAGACGATGAAGCGCAAGACGCATTTCGACCAGATTCCGATGAAGCCGCAGCGCGTTTACGAGGAGATGAACAAGGCTTTTCCGCGCGACACCACCTATGTCTCGACCATCGGACTCAGCCAGATCGCCGGGGCGCAGTTCCTGCACGTCTACAAGCCGCGCAACTGGATCAACTGCGGCCAGGCCGGCCCGCTCGGCTGGACGCTTCCGGCGGCGCTCGGCGTGCGTGCCGCACGGCCGGACGCCAACATCGTGGCGCTTTCGGGCGACTACGACTTCCAGTTCATGATCGAGGAACTGGCCGCCGGCGCGCAGCACAAGCTGCCCTACATCCACGTCGTCGTGAACAACGCCTATCTCGGCCTGATCCGCCAGTCGCAGCGCGGGTTCTCGATGGACTATGAGGTCTCATTGGCCTTCGAGAATATCAACACGGTCGGCCATGCCGAGGTCGGTTACGGCGTCGACCATGTCGCGGTCGCCGAGGCGATGGGCTGCAAGGCGGTGCGCGTGCGCCGGCCGGAGGATTGCGCGGCAGGGCTCGCCGAGGCCAAGCGGCTGATGGAAGAGCATCAGGTTCCGGTCGTCGTCGAATTCATCTTGGAGCGTGTCACCAACATCTCCATGGGCACCGAGATCGACAATATCACCGAATTCGAGGACCTTGCCGAAAAGAACGAGGACGCGCCGACGGCCATCGTGCTGCTGGATTGAGGCAAAAAGCTCGTCATTCCGGAAGCCGTGCGAAGCGGAGCGAAGCATGGCTATCCGGGATCCATTCCGGAACAACGGCTAGGTTACGGAATGGATCCCGGCTCGCAGTCGCTTCGCTTCCTTGGCCGGGATGACGCACGCTGAGATTGATGTCCTTGCCGGACATATGGAGACAAAAAGAATGCCGAAATTTTCAGCCAATCTTTCCATGCTCTTCCAGGAGCACGACTTTTTGGACCGCTTCGACGCGGCTGCCCGCGCCGGCTTCAAGGGCGTCGAATATCTCGGCCCCTACGACCACACGCCGGACGAGGTGGTCGCGCGGCTGAAGAAGAACGGGCTGACCCAGGTGCTGTTCAATGTGCCGTCCGGCAACTGGGCCGGCGGCGAGCGCGGCATCGCCGTGCTGCCGGACCGCGTGGACGAGTTCCGCGCCGGCATCGACAATGCCATTACCTATGCCAAGGCGCTCGGCTGCGGCCAAGTCAACTGCCTTGCCGGCATCGCGCGGGCCGGCGTCGACCGCGCCAGGCTGGAGGAAACCTTCGTCGCGAACCTCAAGTTCGCCGCCGAAAAGCTCGGGCAGGAAGGCATCAAGCTGCTGATCGAGCCGATCAACACGCGCGATATTCCCGGCTTCTTCCTGACCAACACGAAGCAGGGGCTCGATATCCTGGAAAAGGTCGGCTCGCCGAACCTCTATTTGCAATACGACATCTATCACATGCAGATTATGGAGGGGGATCTCGCCCGGACCATCGAGGCGAACCTCAGCCGCATTGCGCATATCCAGCTTGCGGACAATCCCGGCCGTCACGAGCCGGGGACGGGCGAGATCAACTATCCCTTCCTGTACGACTTCATCGACGGCCTCGGCTACACGGGCTGGATAGGCGCGGAATACAAGCCGAAGGCCGGCACCGAGGCTGGGCTGGGCTGGTTCAGGGAATTCGCGGGCAAGGCTGCGGCGTGATCCCTCCCCCGTGAGGGGGAGGGGTTCCGCGTCAGATTTTGAAAGGATAACACCAATGGACACAATCGGCTTCATCGGGCTGGGCATCATGGGCGCGCCGATGGCGGGGCATCTGCTGGATGCCGGCTATAGCGTCGTCACCAGTGACCATCGCGGCAAGCCGCCGGCGTACCTCGTCGCCAAGGGCCTCAAGGCGGTGACCGGCTCGAACGCTGTCGCCAAGGCCGCCGACATCGTCATCACCATGGTGCCGGACACGCCGCAGGTAGACGAAGTGCTGTTCGGCGAGAACGGCGTGGCGTCAGGCCTGTCCAAAGGCAAGCTGGTCATCGACATGTCGTCGATCTCGCCGATCGCCACCAAGGAATTTGCAAAAAAGATCAACGAACTCGGCTGCGACTACCTCGACGCGCCGGTTTCCGGCGGCGAGGTCGGCGCCAAGGCGGCCTCGCTGACCATCATGGTCGGCGGCGAAGGCAAGGCTTTCGACCGCGCCAAGCCTGTGTTCGAAAAGATGGGCAAGAACATCACGCTGGTCGGCCCCAACAGCGTCGGCCAGACTACCAAGGTCGCCAACCAGATCGTCGTCGCCCTGACCATCGAGGCCGTCGCCGAGGCGCTGGTGTTCGCCTCCAAGGCAGGCGCCGACCCGGCCAAGGTGCGGCAGGCGCTGATGGGTGGCCTGGCCTCGTCGCGCATCCTCGAAGTGCATGGCGAGCGCATGATCAAGCGCACCTTCGCGCCCGGCTTCCGCATCGAACTGCACCAGAAGGATTTGAACTTGGCGCTGGAGGGCGCGAGGTCGCTCGGCGTAGCGCTGCCCAACACCTCGACAACGCAGCAGCTTTTCAACGCCTGCGCGGCCAACGGGGGGGCGAAGGACGATCACTCAGGGCTAGTCAAGGCGCTGGAGGGGATGGCGGGGCATGAGGTGGCTTAGCGCCATCTTTCCCTCCCCCTTGAGGGGAGGGTGGCCACGCAGCGGCCGGGAGGGATAACCTCAACCGCTCCGACGTCAATTTCGAGGTCACGCTCTACGGCCGGCGACCCCTCCGGTCAGGCCTGCGGCCTGCCACCCTCCCCTCAAGGGGGAGGGGAGCCGCGGAGCCATTTCCCCGCCACATACAAACTCACCGCCGCTGCGTTGCTGACGTTGAGCGACCGTATCGCGCCCGGCATGTCGAGCCGGGCGAGCGCATTGACTGTCTCGCGCGTCTTCTGGCGCAGGCCCTTGCCCTCTGCTCCCAACACGAGCGCGATCTTTTTTCCCGAGAACGTCTTTTCCAGTTCCGCCGGCCCTTCCGAATCAAGGCCGATGGTCTGGAAGCCGGCGTGGTGCAGTTCGCCGAGCGCCTCGGCGAGGTTGCGCACCTCGATATGGTCGATGTGTTCCAGCGCGCCGGAAGCCGATTTCGCCAGAACACCGCTTTCGGTCGGACTGTGACGGGCCGTGGTGATCAGCGCGCCGGCGCCGAAGGCGACCGCCGAACGCAGGATCGCCCCGACATTGTGCGGGTCGGTCACCTGGTCGAGCACCAGCAACAGATTCGTTTCGCCCAGGGCGTCGAGCCGTTTCGGCCGCAGCGGCTCGGCCTCTATCAGCACGCCCTGATGCACGGCGTCCGACCCGGTCAGCCTGTCGATGTCGCGTGGTTCGGCCAGTTCGGCGGGAAAGGGCAGGGCGGACAGGTCGGCAATCGCCAGCCGCTCGGCGGCGTTGCGCGTGACCAGCATTTTCTTGATTTTCCGCGCCGGATTGTCGAGCGCGGCACGCACCGTGTGCAGGCCATAGAGCCACACCAGCCCGTCGGCGGGGCCGTCGCCTGGCTCGATCCTGGGGCGCGGGCGGTGCTGCGGCGCGCCGCCGGCCTTCTCGTCACGATGCGCGCGCCGAAGGCGTGCATAGTGCGAATCCTTCGGCGAGCCGGTGCTGCCGCCTTCAGCTTTCGTTCCGCGGCGCTTGTCTTTGTGGTCCACCATGAGCGCTCTATAGCCGCCAAGGGAACGTTTGCCTACGTCTTCCGTTTTGTCCGGGCAAGGCAGCACCCGATCGGGTGCTCATCAGCTCACGGGCCGACGGTGGCCTGAACGACACAAATTCAGGAGGACATTTTGGGCGCTTCGGTTCTGATTGGCATTCTGATCACCTTTCTGGTGATCATATTGGTTCTCTACCTTGTCCAACGTCTGCCGCTCGACGGACGCACGCGGCAGATCGCGCAGATCGTCATCATCATCATCGGCATCATTTCTCTGCTGAAATATCTCGCGGTTTTCTAGCCGGGAAAGCAGGAAAAGCCGGGCGGCGTGGTTGACACCGCATCGCCCAGTCGCCATAAGGCCCATCGCTGATTTCGAGGCCGCGCTGCGGAACCGAAAGCAGGCGAAAATGCCTCGTTGCATGGCTCCGGCGACAGTACGGAGGGGTGTCCGAGTGGTTAAAGGAGACGGACTGTAAATCCGTTCGCTATGCGTACGCTGGTTCGAATCCAGCCCCCTCCACCACTGTCGTACCGGAGCCGCGCGATCCACGCGAAACGCCCTCGCTTTTGCATCGGCAGCGTGGCATGACAGTGCGGCGCGGGTGTAGCTCAATGGTAGAGCAGCAGCCTTCCAAGCTGAATACCCGGGTTCGATTCCCGGTACCCGCTCCAATTCTTTTGGCGAAGTCCTTCTGAGAACAATCGGTCCCTACGCGCCGTATCAGCGCCGAGCCGCTTCCACGGTTGCCGGTCCGTCAGAACAGTCGGCCTCTCAAAGGCTGCAAAAACGGCATCTCAGGCGGGCAAACCCGACTTGAACTCCATCAGGCCGCCATTCTACCAAAGGGCAGATTTAAAAGAATCTGCGCGTCGGTTCAGACGAATTCCATTACCACGATCGCGCCGATGACGATCAGAACGAGACCGGCGATCAGCATGGGCATCAGGCTGCTGGCCGTGCTGTCGCGGCCACTGGCGGCTTCGCTCGACAATACCACGGGCTTTCCGTTTTGGTTTTCTTCCATGTCTCGACTCCAAACTGGTATCGAGTTTACCACTTTTAGCCGTCGTGGCGATGCGACAAAAAATGCTGCAGAGCGCAGACCATTGCGGCTGCTTCGATGAGGTCAGGTGCATCGTGATCTCCTGCCAAGGAGGGGCCCTTGGATGTCAGATCAAGGCGCTGTCACCGATACAGATAGACGATCTCGGGTGGATCGCCGGCTTCTGTCTGCCTTATCGCCCTGGCGCGCAGGCGACCGCCGCGGGCGTGGTCGGTGTGCAGGTTCTCCTTGAGAACCTTCTTCGCGGCTGCGAGCGCGGTCCTCGCCGTCACTTCGGTCGGCGCGCGCTCCATGCTTCCGGTCTCGGACAAGGGTTCGATGGTCCATTTCGCCATGGTGGCACGATCCTGCGCGCGGAAGGGGCGGGCAATTTCCGACGGTTTTGCTTTCGCGTCAATTCAGCGCTCCCGGCGATATTCGCCGGAAAACGACGGTTTGCGGCCCGATGCTAATCCTCGATCGCCTCGATTCCCTGTCGTTTGAGCTCGGCAAGGCGGTTCTTCATGGCCCGTAGGTCCTCGACCGAGTGGCGCTCCCAGTCCTTCACCTCGCCGACGATGCGGATCGGGTCGCGGGCGCGGTAGGATTTCGTCAGGTTGCCTGGAAACTTCCTGTCCGTCAGGTTCGGGTCGTCCTCGAAAGGGCCGGTCGGCTCGACGATGTAGATCCGCTCGCGTCCGTTGCCCTGGGCGAGTTCGGCGCCCCATATGGCTGCGTGCATCGTCGCACTGAAATAGACGTAGCGGGCGGTTTTGCGGCTGCCGTAATTGGAGGCGTAGCCGGGGCCGATCAGGTCGCCCTCGTTCAGTTGCGCCCTCGTTCCATGAAAAAGGACGGCGTGCCTGGACCGCTGATCGTCATCGACACGCTTTCCTTTTGATCGGGGCGCGCCTTCTCAAATCCGATTGAGGCGCCGGCGGCAAAAAAAAGTCCGCTGCGGCCGGAGCGACGCCGCTCCGGCCCTTGGGTATCGCTCAGGTGTTGAGCGCTGTGGCGACCTGGTGATGCGGGGGCACCTGTCCGTTCGGCGTCAGTTTGTCGACGACGCCCGGCAGGGCTGCCGACAACTGCTTGAGCAATTCCTGTTCGTCCATGCCGGTCCGCTGCGCTATTTCGCGGATCACCTGGGGTCCGAGCGCCGAGGCGAGTGCGCCGGCGTCGATCTGCTTGTTCTGCCCGGCACCCACCCAGGAATCTGCGGCTTCGCCGTGTCCGGCATTCTTCAGCCGGTCGAGCAGGCCTCCGAGACCGCCCAGCAAGCCGCCGTCCGCCGTCGATGCGTCCGCCGGAGCTTGGCCTGCCGGGGCAGGGGCGGGCGGTTGCCCCGCCTTTTCATCGCCGCCGCCGCTCAGCATCTTGCCGACGAGCAGCGCGCCGAGCGCAATGAGCAGCGGCTTGCCGATGTTTCCGCCTGGCACGGCGTTGTCGAAAAGTCCCATTTGCAGACCTCCAGAAAGGTTCATCCCGGCCCGTCGAAGACAATGGCGCATCCACGCCGGATTTCAAGCCTGACTTGAGCCCGGGCCGATCATATGAAAATGATTGGCGCCGGGGGCAGATGGAGAACGACATGTCCGTTATCAGTTGGATCATTCTCGGCGTCATAGCCGGTTTCCTGGGCAGCAAGATCGTCAACAAGAGCGGCCAGGGCATCATCATGGATATCGCGCTCGGTATCGTCGGCGCGATCGTCGGCGGCTTGATTTTCAGCGCATTCGGCGCTTCCGGGGTCACCGGCCTCAACATCTACAGCCTGATCGTCGCGGTCATCGGCGCGATCGTCGTGCTGTGGGCCTATCACGCCATCACCGGCCGGCGCGCCTAACCTCCGGATTTTCTTCGCCACCGGCTTCTTCCTTCACCTGCGGGAGAATCGGTTAGCCGCGGTTGCGTGCCACGGCACGAGCGGCGGCCTTGCGCGGCTGCCGCGAACGCCTATATCGGCATGGATCCATCCCCGCCGACGCTCGCCGTTTCGCGAAATGGGGCCTGCGGCCTTGGTCGCCCAGGCCACAAGAGGCTTGTGTTTTAGAGCCTTTGTCGCTAAGCGCCCCGCATCCGAGTGAAAAGGTCACGCCGTCCAAGGGAAAGCCTCAAGGAAAGAGACTATGGCAAAAGGTAAATTCGAGCGTAATAAGCCTCATGTGAACATTGGCACGATTGGTCACGTTGACCACGGCAAGACGTCGCTGACGGCTGCGATCACGAAGTACTTCGGGGAGTTCAAGGCGTACGACCAGATCGACGCGGCTCCTGAGGAGAAGGCGCGCGGCATCACCATCTCGACGGCGCATGTGGAATACGAGACGCCTTCGCGTCACTATGCGCACGTCGACTGCCCCGGCCACGCCGACTATGTGAAGAACATGATCACCGGTGCGGCGCAGATGGACGGCGCGATCCTGGTGGTGTCGGCGGCCGACGGCCCGATGCCGCAGACGCGCGAGCACATCCTGTTGGCCCGCCAGGTCGGCGTCCCGGCGATCGTGGTGTTTTTGAACAAGGTCGACCAGGTCGACGATCCGGAGCTTCTGGAACTGGTCGAGCTCGAGGTTCGCGAGCTTCTGTCGAAGTACGAGTTCCCCGGCGACGACATTCCGATCGTCAAGGGCTCGGCGCTTGCCGCTCTCGAGGATTCGAACAAGGAGATCGGCGAG
>NZ_JBEBMG010000015.1:0-64928 GCF_040081975.1 Mesorhizobium hunchu | reverse complement strand
AAAGCGTCCATCCTGTCCCATCCTTGCCTAATCGGGCTTCGCTTGCGGCCCAGGCGACTGTTCGGGTTCGATGGAACGGCGCACGACGACCCCTGCTCCCCACCGGGCTCTGCCGCCCAAAGGGTCCGCGGCCTCTCGTGCGCCACCGCTTCCCCAATCTTAGCAGATGCGGCACACGACAAGTTACAAGGGGTTGGGGTGGGGGTACGACGCCCTAGGCGATTGCCCACCCCACCCAGCGCACGCGCATAAGGGTGGCCATGATTTCAGGCAATTGGATCGTCGGGATTTTTCAGGCAGGTCGAACCGCGCTCGCCGCTCAGGACGTGTCGAACGGCCGCGGCCGCGCGCATCCCTGCTCCGCAGGCACAAGCGCCGCCTCGACCGCCGCCGGCAACGCCGCGATCTGGACGCTTCCGCCCCCGCAGAAACGATCGGCGAAGGCCGCGAGCATGACGGCAAGAGCACGAAAGCGCGCGGCAAGCAGCATAGCCGCCGCCGGATCATGATCCGGGCCGACCGGCTCCGGCATAGCGGCATCGCCCTGGACGAAGTCCCAGGCGGCCAGTTCCGCCGGCCGCAGCAACCCCATCACCGTGACCCGCACGGCAAGCGGCGCGAAGCAGGCGCGCTCCGCCAGAGTAGCGAGCGCCAGCAGCAACGCGACAATGCGCATCAACTCCTTCCCTCACCCCCTCGCTGTCCGCACTCCAGTCCATCGCCTGCTCCAGTGGCGGGGTATTTTAGGCTGGGTGGGAGGTGGGTGGATAAAGGTGAGAGAAATTTAGGAGGAAGCAATCGTCCGATAAGAAACTTTCTGTGGACCGGTTCATTAACGTCAACTTGAGGGATCAGCAATCAGACTCGCAACCGCGAATCGTGTCACATTGACAAAAAATTTTGTTCCGCTTATGTTCTGTTCCGTCTGGAGGTCCAATGAACGCCGAACCAACAGACCCTACAATCGATCTGATGAGGCGAGTTGGAAACAAGCGCTTCAAAACAATTTTGGCCGACCCGCCTTGGCGTTTTGTAAACCGGACCGGAAAAGTCGCGCCGGAGCATCGACGTCTTTCTCGTTATGAGACGATGACGACTCCCGATATTTGCAAATTGTCTGTTCAAGATGTGGCTCAAACGACGGCCCATCTCTACCTATGGGTGCCTAATGCGCTATTGCCTGACGGCCTTCAGGTGATGAAAGATTGGGGCTTTACCTACAAGGCCAACATCGTGTGGCACAAGGTTCGCAAAGATGGCGGTTCCGATGGGCGTGGAGTAGGCTTCTATTTCCGAAACGTGACCGAGTTGCTGCTCTTTGGCGTGCGAGGCAAAAATGCTCGAACTGAGGCACCGGGTCGTAGCCAAGTCAACTTCATTGCATCTCGGAAGCGCGAACACTCACGCAAGCCTGACGAACAGTACGAACTAATTGAGGACTGTTCTAAAGGTCCTTATCTGGAATTGTTTGCACGCGGAACGCGCCCTGGATGGACATACTGGGGCAACCAAGCGGACGACGATTATAAGCCAACTTGGAATACCTATAAATTTAACTCATTTTCCACACGGTAATAAATAATGGATAGCCAAGCCGAATGGAGGCCAGGCAGCTTTACAAAAAACTTTAGCTGGGGCGCTCGGTCGCGAGGCCTGTACAACCTGTACGAGGCTATTAGAGTTGGATTCAACAACGAGCTACGAGATACACCGCGATTTCTGTTCAGAAATCGAATTGAGGCTTTGGGTAGGCCTGACTTTATTCCAATAAATTTCTTTCTATTTAACCGAGTGATTGATGGCGTTGATACCATTATAGTGGATGAGCTGGTATACCAGGCTTTGACATTTTCTCACTCAAATCGTTTCGATAGATTAGCTATATTTGCGTTCAATTTCAGCTTTGTCGGATCGTGGAAAGGGTCGAAGCCCTATCAATCTCGGCCTGCCCTTTGGGCTCACCACTACATTTCAGACAGATTTGGTCCCGTTCACAGGTGGAATAGTACGAAAATAACAGCGGACGACATTCAAAATTTTGTACAATCTGACCCAAGATACAGGGCCGAGGGTGCACGAAAACTGTCGACAAATCTTAATTATCTATATGGACAGGTGGATCTGGGCTTTCTTGCCAGCAAAAAAGTAGATCGTTGGTGGGTCGATGCGCTTTTTTTGGCGCTAGACCGGATCACAGCAACGAGAAGTTCAACTAGCCAATTTAATTCTGAAGAAAGATTACATTCCTATTTACTAGCTTCAGATTTTTTTGGAGTTAGTGGCGAAAGAAGCATTGCAAAAGATTTAGCAAGCAAACATCTCGTTGATTTGTATCGTTATTGCGGCGGAATAAAAAGATTTGACGACGACGCCGTAAGAGCGAGAACAGCCACATTTTTTCAAGATATCGAAAATTATGCCGTTAATAACCCGAACCCTATTGCGGCCGTTCACAAGACAAACCTTAGCATTTTTAAAACATTACCAAGAGTCTGCGCGATGCTGGCCCGAGTCGCAGGCTTTGAAACATTTGATATCGAAGACCTAGAAAATCTGGACACCTCTGCTCTCGCAAGACAAAATATTGATAGGGCGCTAGAAAACCTCCGCAAGAAAGGCATATCGCCCAAGATAAGCTCAGAAGAATTGATGAAAATAATCAGGGAATCATGACTACATTCGTTGATACAAATGTAATAATTGACGCACTTGATGAAAGTGCCGCCGGCCATGCGCGGGCTGTAAAACAACTCGAAGCGGCCGAGCAACCATTAGTAATATGCGATATAGTTTATAGTGAATTTTCAATTAGTATAGAAGATATAGCGAAGACCAATGCGGCAATTTCGGAATTGGCTCTAGATAGAACTCCGTTCACGGACGAGTCCTTGTTTCGTGCCGGGAAAGCCTTTTTTGAGTACAAAAAGCGTGGAGGAACAAAAACTAATGTGCTGTCCGATTTCTTAATCGGAGCTCTTGCAGCATCTGATGGAGCCACGCTGTTAACGGCGAATCCGCGCGATTTTCGCAGCTATTTTCCGGCACTCCGACTGATCTGCCCGAGTTAATTACCTTGTCAGCCGCTTATGCGTCATCCGGTGCGGGGTCAGCGCTTCCGGTCCCATTCTCCGCACCTTGTCCTTCTCGTATTCCTCGAAATTGCCCTCGAACCACTCGACATGGGCGTCGCCCTCGAAGGCGAGCATGTGGGTGGCGAGGCGGTCGAGGAACATGCGGTCGTGGCTGATGATGACGGCGCAGCCGGCATAGGCTTCCAGCGCGTCCTCCAGCGCGGCCAGCGTCTCGGTGTCGAGGTCGTTGGTCGGTTCGTCGAGCAGCAGCACGTTGCCGCCGTTCTTCAGCATCTTGGCCAGGTGCACGCGGTTGCGCTGGCCGCCGGAGAGCGAGCCGACCTTCTGCTGCTGGTCGCCGCCGCGAAAGTTGAAGGACGAGCAGTAGGCGCGTGAGTTGACCTCGTGCTTGCCGAGCTTGATCACCTCGGCGCCGCCGGAGATTTCCTCCCACACGGTCTTGTTCGGATCGAGCGCGTCGCGGCTCTGGTCGACATAGCCGAGCCGCACCGTCTCGCCCTTGCGGATCGAGCCGGCATCGGGCGTTTCCTGCCCGGTGAACATCTTGAACAGCGTCGTCTTGCCGGCGCCGTTCGGGCCAATGACGCCGACGATGCCGCCCGGCGGCAGCTTGAACGACAGGTCCTCGATCAGCACCTCGTCGGCAAAGCCCTTCTTGAGGTTTTCGACCTCGATGACGACGTTGCCCAGCCGCTCGCTGGTCGGGATGACGATCTGCGTATCGGTCGGCTTGCGGTTGTTGGCCTGCTCCAAGAGGTCCTCATAGGCGCTGATGCGCGCCTTCGACTTGGTCTGGCGCGCCTTGGGCGAGGAGGCGATCCACTCGCGCTCGCGCCAGATCGCCTTCTGGCGGGCGTCGTCCTCGCGGCCTTCCTGGATCAAGCGTTTTGCCTTGGCGTCGAGATACTTGGTGTAGTTGCCCTCGTAGGGAATGCCCCGGCCGCGGTCGAGCTCGAGGATCCAGCCGGTGACGTTGTCGAGGAAGTAGCGGTCGTGGGTGATGATCAGCACGGCGCCCGGATAGTCGCGCAGGTGCTTTTCCAGCCACTGCGTCGTCTCGGCGTCGAGATGGTTGGTCGGCTCGTCGAGCAGCAGCAGGTCGGGCTGTTCGAGCAGCAGCCGGCACAGCGCCACGCGGCGGCGCTCGCCGCCCGACAGGGTGGTGACGTCGGCGTCCTTGGGCGGGCAGGCCAGCGCGTCCATCGCCATCTCGACCTGCTGTTCGAGGTCCCACAAATTGAGCCGGTCCATCTCGTCCTGGAGCTGGGCGCCCTCTTCCGCCGTCTCGTCGGAATAGTTGGCCATCAGCTCGTTGTAGCGGTCGATGATGGCCGTCTTCTTCTTGACGCCGTCCATGACGTTCTCGAACACGGTCTTGTCCGGATCGAGATGCGGCTCCTGCGCCAGGTAGCCGACGGTCGCGCCCTCGGCCAGCCACGCCTCGCCCTGGTACTCCTTGTCCATCCCCGCCATGATCTTGAGGATGGTCGACTTGCCGGCGCCGTTGGGGCCGAGGATGCCGATCTTGGCGTCGGGATAGAAGGACAGATGAACGTTGTCGAGCACCTTCTTGGCGCCGTAGGCCTTCGAGAGGCCGGACATGTGATAGATGAACTGGCGAGCCACGCGCGCTTTCCTCAAGTGTCGGATGAATGGATTTGCCGTTCGGAACGGGGTTGGCCGCTATGTAGGCGATCATGGTGCTGACGGCAATCCGCTTTCGGGAAGAAGGCGCCGCACCCCCACCCCTGTCCCCTCCCCGCAAGGGAGGGAGACGCTGACGCGATCGTTTCGACCAATCGCCGACGTCGGCGCGCGGTGGCGCCGACACAAAGTCCCCCTCCCCTTGTGGGGAGGGGACAGGGGTGGGGGTGCGCGGCGGCGGCAATCGAGGGAAATTCCATATGCGATTGCCCTGCCCTTGCGGGTCGTGTGTACGGCAACCTATGCGATAAACCCGGACTTAACGCTTCGGAGGCAAAAAATGAGGGGGATGACGGGACCGCTATGGTGCGGTTTCGCTCCAGTCGGGTTGACCGGTGCAGAATTCTCTCCTTCTTCTCGCCGAGGCGCTAATCTATTTCAGCGCCATGACGGCGCTGTTTCGCGCCCGCCATCGCATCGGCATCGGCGTGTTCATGTGCGCGCTGGGAGTCATGCACTTCCTCGAGACCTATCTCGCCTCGACCTTCTACGTCGAGCTGCCCTTCGGCATCGTCTCGCCCGGCTCCGCCATCCTGTTTTCCGGCAAGCTGGTGATGCTGCTCTTGCTCTACATCAAGGAAGACGCGGCGACCGTGCGCCAGCCGATCTATGGGCTGCTGCTCGGCAACGCGCTGATGGTGGCGCTGGTGCTGGTGCTGCGCCAGCACCAGGTGGCGCCGCTGCCGGACGGCCGGATGCCGGACCTGCCCTTTATCGACGAGATGGGCTGGCTGATGGTGTGGGGCACCACGCTGCTCTATGTCGACGCCATCCTCATCATCCTGCTCTATGAGAAGCTCGGCCGCTGGCTTTCGCGGCATCTGTTCACGCGCGTCCTCGTCTCGGTCGCCTGTGTGCTCACCTTCGACCAGGCCGGCTTCTTCACGGCCCTGCATTTCGTCTCCGGCGCGCCCTTCGATGTCTTCCTCGGCGGTTGGGCGGCCAAGATGGGCGCGTCGCTGATCTACAGCGTGATGCTTGTCGCCTATCTGCGCTGGGCCGAGGCCGAGCCCCTGCCGGCGCGGCGCGGCATCGCCGACACCTTCCAGACGCTGACCTACCGCGAGCGCTACGAGGCGCTGGTGGAGACCGTCGGCCGCGACGGCCTGACAGGCCTGCTGCATCGCGGCCGCTTCGAGGTGGACGGCGAAAAGGCGGTGACGCAAAGCCTGCGCAGCGGAAAGCCGCTCAGCCTGATCCTGATCGACGTCGATTATTTCAAGTCGATCAACGACCGCTTCGGCCATGCGGAAGGCGACCGCGTGTTGCGCGCGCTGGCGGCGCTGCTGGCGCGGGAGGCCGGTCCCGACCGGGCATTCCGCACCGGCGGCGAGGAATTCGCCATCCTGTGCGACCATCCCCACGCCCTCGCCCGCCTGCTCGGCGAAAGCATCCGCAACGGCATGAAATCGCTCGGCGGCCGGACGGAAGTCACGCTGAGCGCCGGCGTGGCGACCCTATCGGCGGCGACCGACAGCCTGGCGGCCATGTTCGCGCTGGCCGACCGCCGCCTCTACATCGCCAAGGCCGACGGCCGCGACCGCGTGGTCGGCGATGGCGCCGAATTGCCGGAAACGACGAAGCTCGCGGCGCATAGCTGACGCCGCGTGGTTTTCCGGCAGTTGGCATGCCGCGAAGCCCCTGAATTTTCCTTGACGATCTCAAGGACCACGCCTCACAGTCCGCAAAACTCAGGGGAGGCTCATGCCGTTCGACCGCCGGACCACGCTGGCTTCGCCGACCGGCGCGGCGCTCAATCTTTACGTGCGCATGCCAGAAGGCGCGCCGCGCGCCGTCTTGCAGATCAATCACGGGCTGGCCGAACATGCGGGCCGCTACGCCCGTTTCGCCGACGCGCTGGCGGCGCACGGCTTCGCCGTCTACGCCCACGACCATCGCGGCCACGGCCTGACCAGGGCGCCCGACGCGCCGCCCGGGCGCTTCGGCACGCCGCAGGGCATGGACAAGGTGCTGGCCGACGTCGAGGCGGTGCACGACCTGATCGCGCAGGAGCGCCCCGGCCTGCCCGTCATTCTGTTCGGCCATTCCATGGGCGGACTGATCGGGCTGAATGTCGTGCTGCGGCATTCGGCGCGCCTCCATGCGGCCGCGATCTGGAACGCCAATTTCTCCGCCGGGCTCGCCGGCCGCGCCGCGCTCGCCGTGCTGACCTGGGAGCGCTTCCGCCTCGGCTCTGACGTGCCCTCGCGCCTGTTGCCGCGCCTCACCTTCCGCGCCTGGGGCAAGGCGATCCCCGATCACCGCACGCCGTTCGACTGGCTGTCGCGCGATGCGGCGGAGGTGGAAAAATACATCGCCGACCCGCTATGTGGCTGGGACGCCTCTGTGTCGATGTGGCGCGACGTCTTCGGCTTCATCTTCGCCGGCGCCGACGACCGGAATTTTTCCAATGTCCGTCGCGACCTGCCGGTGCTGCTCGTCGGCGGCGACGCCGACCCCTCGACGGACTACGGAAAGTCCGTCACCCATCTCGCCGGGCGCATGCGGCGGATGGGCTTTTCGAATCTGGTTTCAACGATTTACCCCGAGACCCGGCACGAAAGCCTGAACGAGTTGAATCGGGACCTCATCACGGACGATTTCATCGCCTGGGCCGAAAGCACGCTGCGATAGCAAGGCCTGGCACAGCGCAAGGCCGGTGACAGGCTCGTCCGGGCTTGATAGAGCCACGCAACCGACGAACCGCCGAGCACATCATGGCCGAACCACCGCTCAAGGGCATCCGCGTCATCGAGCTTGCCCGCATCCTTGCCGGCCCCTGGGCCGGGCAGATGCTGGCCGACCTCGGCGCCGACGTCATCAAGGTGGAGAACCCGCAGGGCGGCGACGATACCCGCAAATGGGGGCCTCCCTTCGTGGAAGGGCACGACGGGGAAAACCTGTCGGCCGCCTATTACCACGCCTGCAACCGCGGCAAGCGCTCCGTCGCGCTCGATTTCTCGACGCCGGAGGGCGCGCAGACCGTGCGCAAATTGGTCGCGACCGCCGACGTGCTGATCGAGAACTTCAAGCTGGGCGGCCTGAAGAAATACGGTCTCGACTATGAGAGCCTCAAGGTAGTCAACCCCCGCCTCGTCTACTGCTCCATCACCGGCTTCGGTCAGACCGGACCTTACGCCGCCCGCGCCGGCTACGACTTCATCGTCCAGGGCATGTCGGGCCTGATGTCGATCACCGGCCCTGCCGGCGGCGAGCCGCAGAAGGTCGGCGTCGCCGTCACCGACATTTTTACCGGCCTCTATTCCGTCATCGCCATCCAGGCGGCGCTTCGCCACGCCGAGGCGACCGGGCAAGGCCAGTTGATCGACATGGCGCTGCTCGATGCGCAGGTTTCCGTGCTCGCCAACCAGAACCTGAACTATCTGGTCTCCGGCGTCTCGCCCGTGCAGATGGGCAATGCGCATCCCAACATCGCGCCCTACGAGGTATTGCCGGTAAAGGACGGGCATTTCATCCTCGCCGTCGGCAATGACGGCCAGTTTGCGAAGTTCTGCGCCGTGGTGGGACTGGCGGGGCTCGCCGCCGATCCGGACTTCGCCACCAACGCCGCCCGCGTCGCCAACCGCGAAGCGTTGCGCGAGCACATGGTGACGGCGCTCGGTGCCTTCGCGCGCGACGAGTTGTTGGCGAAGCTGGAAACAGCCGGCGTCCCGGCAAGTCCCATCAACACCATCGGCCAGGCATTCGCCGACCAACAGACGGTCGCGCGCGGCATGCGGCTCGACCTGGACGACGGCCACGGCAATCGGCTGCCGTCAGTGCGTTCGCCCATGCTGATGAACGAAACGCCGCTCGCCTATGATCGCCCCTCGCCGCGGCTCGGCGAGCACACGGACGAGGTGCTGGCGGAGTTGCATCGGGCAAAATGATCAGTGGTCGGCACAAGTTACCCCCACCCCTAACCCCTCCCCACAAGGGGGAGGGGAAGCTGCCGCTCGCCAAGTCCCCCTCCCCCTTGTGGGGAGGGGTTAGGGGTGGGGGTACTGCCAAGCAATACAGCGGGAGGACTGGGCCATGAAGCGAACCGGCGGCCAACTCATCGTCGAAGCACTCGAGGCCAACAAGGTCGAGCGCATCTTCTGCGTGCCGGGCGAGAGCTATCTCGCGGTGCTCGACGCGCTGCACGATTCCACCATCAAGACCATCGTCTGCCGCCAGGAGGGGGGTGCTGTGATGATGGCCGACTGCGAGGGCAGGCTCACCGGCCGCCCCGGCATCTGCTTCGTCACCCGCGGCCCCGGCGCCACCAATGCCTCGGCCGGCATCCACATCGCCATGCAGGATTCCGTTCCGATGATCCTGTTCATCGGCCAGATCGCCGCGCATGCGAAGTATCGCGAAGCGTTCCAGGAAGTCGACTACAAGGCCTTCTTCGGCGACATCGCCAAATGGGTTGTCGAAATCGAGGACGCCGCCCGCATTCCCGAGCTCGTCACCCGCGCCTTTGCGGTGGCCACCTCCGGACGTCCCGGCCCGGTGGTCGTCTCGCTGCCGGAAGACATGCTGACCGACGCAGTCGAGGCACCTTCCGCACTGCCCTTCACCCCGGTCAAGACACGGCCGGGCGAGGCGGAGCTGGATCAGCTCGAAGCGCTGCTCAATGCGGCGAAGAAGCCGTTCGCCATCCTCGGCGGTACGCGCTGGTCCCCGCAGGCGGTTCAGCAGATGGAACACATAGCCGAAAGCTGGGCGCTGCCGGTCGGATGCTCCTTCCGGCGCCAGATGCTGTTCGACCATTGCCACGAAAACTACGCCGGCGATGTCGGTATCGGTTTGAACCCGAAGCTGGCGGCGCGCGTGAAGGAGGCCGACCATATCCTGCTGGTCGGCGGCCGCTTCGGCGAAATGCCTTCCTCCGACTACACGCTGATGAAGAGCCCCTACCCCGACCAGAAACTGGTCCACGTCCACGCCGACGCCAACGAACTCGGCCGCGTCTACCGCCCGACGCTGGCGATCAACGCCTCGCCCGCCGCCTTCGTCGAGGCGTTCGCGAAGCGGAAAGGGCCGGCCGCGCCCGGCTGGGCCGGCGAGACGAAACAGGCGCATGCCGACTACCTCGCCTGGTCGACGCCGCCGAAGAGCGGTCCCGGCGCGGTCCATATGGGACCGATCGTGGAGTATCTCGAAGGCACGCTGCCGCACGATGCCGTCATCTGCAACGGCGCCGGCAACTTCGCCACCTGGATGCACCGCTTTCACCGCTACCGTCGCTACGGCACGCAGGCCGCCCCGACTTCCGGCTCGATGGGCTACGGCCTGCCGGCCGGCGTCGGCGCCAAAAGCGTCTTCCCGGACCGCGAAGTCATCGTGTGGGCCGGCGACGGCGATTTCCTCATGCATGGCCAGGAATTTTCGACAGCGGTGCAATACGACCTGCCGATCGTCGTGGTGATCCTGAACAACGGCATCTACGGCACCATCCGCATGCACCAGGAGCGCGAGTATCCCGGCCGCGTCTCCGGCACCATGCTGAAGAATCCCGACTTCGCCGCCTATGCCCGCGCCTTCGGCGGCCACGGCGAAACGGTGGAAAAGACCGAGGATTTTGCAGCGGCCTTCGAGCGCGCGCGGGCGAGCGGCAAGCCGGCGATCATCGAGGTCAAGCTCGACCCCGAAGCCATCACGCCGACGCGGACGCTGACGCAGATCCGCGAGGGACGATAGCTTGCAAGACGTATCTCGATAAGATACAATTCAATCGATGATCCGAACGGTCAGGGACAAACGCATCGCAAGCGTCCGCTCCGGTGAAGGAACGAAAGGATTTCCGGCCGACCTGATGAACCGTGCGCAACGCCGCCTTGCACAACTCGACGCCGCCGCTGATCTTTCGGATTTGAAAGTACCGCCGTCCAATCAACTCGAAGCCTTGAAAGGCGACCGCAACGGCCAGCATTCCATCCGGATCAATCAACAGTGGCGGTTGTGTTTCGTATGGAAAGACGGCGACGCTTTCGACGTCGAGATCGTGGATTATCATTGAGGTCAGCCATGAGCACGCCCCGCCCGATTCACCCTGGAGAAATCCTGCGTGAGGATTTCCTGCCCGAATACGATCTAACCCCCAGTTCCCTTGCCTCGGCCCTGCATGTGCCGCGCGACAGGATCGAAAAGATCGTGCGCGGGAAACGTGCGGTTTCCGCCGACACCGCACTGCGGCTGGCGCGCTATTTCGGCACGACGCCGCAGTTCTGGATGAACCTGCAAGCCAATTTCGACCTCGCCTCCGTCGCGGACGAGGATATAGGATCGATCCAACCGCGCGCGGCATGAAAAAGGGGCGGTCGCCCGCCCCTTTCCACGGAAGACGTTGTAACCCTACTTGATCGCCTTGTCGGTGATCGCGGTGGTGTAGGCGCCGGACGGCTCCTTGGTGATGATCTTCTGGTCGAGCAGTGCCTTGGCCGTGCGCTCGTAAGCAGCAGGGATGAGCTTGCCGTCGGCATTGTCGATCAGCTTGGCCACGCCTTCCATCATGAATTTCTGGTGGGCTTCGTCCTGTCCGCCATTGTCCACGACGATCTCGGCCGCCTCGTCCGTATGCTCGGTGGCGTATTTCCAGCCCTTCATCGACGCGCGCACGAAGCGCACCATCTTGTCCTCGAAGGCCGGATCCTTGAGCTTGTCTTCCAGCGCGTAAAGGCCGTCCTCGAGCAGGTCGTTGCCCATCTCCGTGTAGTTGAAAACGATCAGGTCCTCGGGCTTGTAGCCGGCGTCGAGCACCTGGCCGTATTCGTTGTAGGTCATGACCGAGATGCAATCGGCCTGGTGCTGGATCAGCGGTTGCACGTCGAAGCTCTGCTTGAGCACCGTCACGCCGTCCGGCCCGCCGTCGGTCGAGTAGCCGAGCTTGTTCATCCAGGCGTAGAACGGATATTCGTTGCCGAAGAACCAGACGCCGAGCGTATGGCCCGGAAAATCCTTCTCGGTCTTGATCGGACCGTCCTTCGGACAGACCAGTTCCATGCCGGCCTTCTTGTAGGGCTGGGCGATGTTGACGAGCATGACGCCCTTGTCGCGCGCCGCCAGCGCGCCGCCCATCCAGTCGACGATGACGTCGGCGCCGCCGCCGGCGATCACCTGCTCGGGCGCGATGTCCGGACCGCCCGGCTTGATGTCGACGTCGAGGCCCTCCTCCTCGTAGAAGCCCTTGTCCTTGGCGACATAATAGCCGGCGAACTGCGCCTGGGTGACCCATTTGAGCTGCAGCGTCACCTTGTCGGCCGCCATCGCCTGGAAGGCGGCCAGCGACATCGCCCCCGCGAGCATCGGAACAATCATTTTTTTCATGTCTTTACCCTCTGGTGTTGATTCTTTGCCTTTACGACTTTCACCGTCCCCGCATGGACGGATGCCAAAACGTGGCGGCTCTCTCCAGCAGCGCGACCACGCCATAAAAGACCGAACCCGCAAGGGCCGCAACAGCGATTTCGGCCCACACCATGTCGATGTTCATGCGCCCCACCTCGGTGGAGATGCGGAAGCCCATGCCGACCACCGGCGTGCCGAAGAACTCGGCCACGATGGCGCCGATCAGCGCCAGCGTCGAATTGATCTTGAGCGCGTTGAAGATGAAAGGTGCGGCCGCCGGCAGCCTGAGTTTGGCCAGCGTCTGCCAGTATCCGGACGCATAGGTGCGCATCAGGTCGCGCTCCATATGGCCGGACGCCGCCAGCCCCGCCACCGTGTTCACCAGCATGGGAAAGAAGGTCATGATGATGACGACGGCCGCCTTGGAATGCCAGTCGAAGCCGAACCACATCACCATGATCGGCGCCACGCCGATGATCGGCAGCGCCGAGACCATGTTGCCGATCGGGATCAGCCCGCGTCGCAGGAAGACGAAGCGATCCGCCAGGATGGCAACCACGAAGCCCAGCCCGCAGCCGACGACGTAGCCCACCAGCACCGACTTGAAGATAGTCTGGTTGACGTCGGCCCACAGCGTCGGCAGCGAATTGGCGATGCGCGCGCCGATGGCGCTGGGCGGCGGCAGCAGGATGAAGGGGATGCCGGCGCCGCGTGTGATCGCCTCCCACAGGATCAGGAGCCACGCGCCGAAGATCGCCGGAATGACGAGCCGCAACGCCCGCGACGGCC
Source organism: Mesorhizobium hunchu (assembly GCF_040081975.1). Classification (NCBI taxonomy): domain Bacteria; kingdom Pseudomonadati; phylum Pseudomonadota; class Alphaproteobacteria; order Hyphomicrobiales; family Phyllobacteriaceae; genus Mesorhizobium; species Mesorhizobium hunchu. The sequence continues at coordinate 52,008 of NZ_JBEBMG010000015.1, read as the reverse complement.
ACGGCAGCGCAGGCCGCATGCCCGACAGCACCGCCACGCAGCGCCAGCCGAGCAGCCATGCCGACGCCAGCACGAGGTAGTAGGGTCCGCGCGCCGTGCCCTCGAAGCCCGTTATGCCGTGGATGAGCAGCCAGGCAACGAGATGCGCCGCGACGAACAGAAGGAGAGCCTCCGCGACGGCCGGCAGGCGCAGCATCGACACCAGCGCCGCCCCGCCGAGCAGGCAATACATCATCCACTTGACGCCGAGATAAGGATAGGCGGCCGTCGCCGCCGGATTGGCGAGCGCGTCGGCCTCCGGCTGCGTCATCGCGCCGAGCAGCACCGCCGCGATCATCAGCACGACGACGACCAGAGCCTGCCAGGAAGGCCGGAAGCGGTTCATGCCGGCCTCCGGTCAATAGCTTGTCGCGCCGAACCCCCACCCCTGTCCCCTCCCCACAAGGGGGAGGGAGACGCTGTCATGATCGCTTGCGACAAATTACCCGATGCCGATGCGTCGTAGCGACAGAGCAAAGTCCCCCTCCCCCTTGTGGGGAGGGGATAGGGGTGGGGGTACGACACCGTATGACGGGAAGACACACATATCTCAACACGCCAGCACATCACGCCGGTCTCCCGCCCATGGCGCGCTCGACGATGCGGCCGGCGATGCCGACCAGCGCCACCAGAAGCGCCGCCACGACCGAGCCGGCGACCAGCGCCGACCAGATGTCGATGGTCTGGCTGTAATAGGCACCCGCAAGCAGCTTGGCGCCGATGCCCGCGACAGCACCGGTGGGCAGTTCGCCAACGATGGCGCCGACCAGGCTGGCGGCCACCGCGACCTTCATGGACGCGAACAGGTAGGGCACGGACGCCGGCACCCTGAGCTTCCAGAAGGTCTGCCAGCGGCTGGCGTTGTAGGTGTGCATCAGGTCGAGGTGCATGGTCTCGGGCGAGCGCAGCCCCTTCACCATGCCGACCGTTACGGGGAAGAACGACAGGTAGGTCGAGATCAGCGCCTTGGGAATCAGGCCGGTGATGCCGATCGACGCCAGCACCACGATGACCATCGGCGCGATGGCGAGGATCGGAATGGTCTGCGAGGCGATGATCCAGGGCATCAGGCTGCGGTCGAGCGTCGTCACATGCACGATGCCGACCGCGATCAATATGCCCAGCGCCGTGCCGAAGGCGAAGCCCAGCATCGTCGAGGAGAGTGTGACCCAGGAATTGTAGACGAGGCTGCGCGCGCTGGTGACTTTCACCTGGAACGTGTTCTTGAAGAAGTTCGCGGCGACCTGGTGCGGCGCCGGCAGCGTCGGCTTCTTCTGCGACAGTGTCTCCGCGATGAACTCGGTGGTCGTCGGGTTCACCTTGCCGCGCTGGTCGAGCTCGCGCTGGAACGGCGCATTCATCGCAACGGCGCCGACATACCACACCACCACGATCAGGGCGAGGATGGTGGAGACCGGAACGATCTTGGAGCGGAAGGAGTCCATCTAGGCGCTTCCCTGTCCCCCTCCCCCCTGTGGGGGTCCGAAGGACGGGCGAGACCCGCGGCTCGCCCCGGCAAGGCTAGGGGTGGGGGTGCGCGACCTACCTTCCATCAGGCCGAGTGCCTGCAAAATCTCTTCTATGCAGCCATTGAACGTATCCGACAGTTCGCCCGTGTTGAATCGCAGCACCTGGTAGCCTTGCCCTGACAGCCATTCATCCCGTTCCCGGTCGCGCTTCTGCCGCTCGGGCTTGAAATGATGCTCCCCGTCTATTTCGATGACGAGCTTCTTTTCGTGAATGACGAAGTCGGCGACATAGACACCTAGCGGCGCTTGTCGACGAACATGAACGCCATACCATCTGCGGAATTCACGCAGTTCAGCCCACAGCTTGCGCTCGCCTTCGGTCATGTTTCGCCGCAGTTTGCGGGCACGTGGAATGACGGCCGGGTCGATAGATGTCGACATATGGTGCGCCCCCACCCCTAGCCCCTCCCCACAAGGGGGAGGGGGAGCTGCCGCATGCCAAGTCCCCCTCCCCCTTGTGGGGAGGGGTTAGGGGTGGGGGTGCGCGACCACGCCCGCTTCATTGGGACGAAATCAATCCTCATAGCTGTGCCCTGCCCTCAGGCCCTCGCGCACGCGATGGGCGATTTCCAGGAATTCGGGCGTCTCGCGGATGTCGAGCGGCCGTTCCCTGGGCAGCGTCGATTCGATCACGTCGGTGACACGGCCCGGACGCGGCGACATCACCACGATGCGGGTGGAGAGATAGACGGCCTCGGGAATGGAGTGCGTGACGAAGCAGATGGTCTTGTTCGTGCGCCGCCACAGGTCGAGCAGTTGCGCGTTGAGGTGGTCGCGCACGATCTCGTCCAGCGCCCCGAACGGCTCGTCCATCAGCAGAAGGTCGGCGTCGAAGGCGAGCGCGCGGGCGATCGAGGCGCGCTGCTGCATGCCGCCTGAAAGCTGCCAGGGATATTTCTTCTCGAAGCCGGACAGATTGACCAGGTCCAGCGTGCGCCGCACGCGCTCGGCCTGCTCCGCCTTCGGCAGGCCCATCACTTCCAGCGGCAGCGCCACGTTGCGCTCGATGGTGCGCCAGGGAAGCAGCGCCGCCGCCTGGAACACGTAGCCGTAGGCCCGGCGTTCGCGCGCCTGCTCGGGCGTCATGCCGTTAACCGCGATCGACCCGGCGGTGGCCTTTTCCAGATCGGCGATGACGCGCAGCAGGGTCGTCTTGCCGCAGCCGGACGGGCCGATGAAGGAAACGAACTCGCCCTTGCCGATGGCGAGATCGACGTTCGACAGCGCCTGCACAGGCCCGTCATTGGTCTGGAAGGTCAGGCCGAGGCCTTCGGCGGCGATGACGGTTTCTGCTGCTGGCTTCAAGCTGGCTCCTGCTGCGGCTGGATCGGGCGTCCGCTGGATTCTCCTATCAGACACCCGTCGCCGGAATGCCAGTCCTTTCCACCTTGCGCGGCGCGGTGATCTCCTTCCAGGTCGACAGGGCCCGGTTGACGGCCTGATGGGGTTCGCGCCCGACGAATTCGCCGTGCCCCGGCTTCGTCTCGACCTTGCCGTCGTCGATCGCCAGTTCCCCGCGCGTGAAGACGAAGCGCGGCAGGCCCGTCACTTCGACGCCCTCGAAGACGTTGTAATCGATGACCGACTGCTGGCCCTTGGCGGAGATTTTCTTTGTCTTCTTCGGATCCCACACCACGATGTCGGCGTCCGCGCCTTCCACGACCGCGCCCTTCCTCGGATACATGTTGAGGATCTTGGCGATGTTGGTGGAGGTGACGGCGACGAACTCCTCCTTGGTCAGCCGGCCGGTGTTGACGCCGCGCGTCCACAGCACAGGCAGCCGATCTTCCAGCCCGCCGGTGCCGTTCGGTATCTTGGTGAAGTCGCCGACGCCGGTGCGCTTCTGCTCGGTGGTGAAGGCGCAATGGTCGGTCGCCACCACCTGCAGCGAGCCCGACGACAGGCCGGCCCACAGCGAATCCTGGTGCAATTTGTTGCGGAAGGGCGGGCTCATGACACGCCGCGCCGCATGGTCCCAGTCCTTGTCGAAATACTCGCTCTCGTCCAGCGTCAGGTGCTGGATCAGCGGCTCGCCATAGACGCGCATGCCCTTCTGCCGCGCGCGGCGGATCGCCTCGTGGCTCTGCTCGCACGAGACATGCACGACATAGAGCGGCACGCCGGCCATGTCGGCGATCATGATGGCGCGGTTGGTCGCTTCGCCCTCCACCTCGGGCGGGCGCGAATAGGCATGGCCTTCCGGCCCGTTGTTGCCGTCGGCGAGCAGCTTCTGGCTGAGCGCGGCCACCACGTCGCCGTTCTCGGCATGCACCAGCGGCAGCGCGCCGAGGGCGGCGCAGCGCTGGAACGAGGCGTACATCTCGTCATCGTCCACCATCAGCGCGCCCTTGTAGGCCATGAAGTGCTTGAAGGAGGGAATGCCCTTGTCCACGACTTGCGCCATCTCGTCGAACACCTGCTTGCCCCACCAGGTGATCGCCATGTGGAAGGAGTAGTCGCAGGCAGCCTTGGAGGTCTTGTTGTCCCACATCTGCAAGGCTTCCAGCAGCGACTGCTGCGGCGCCGGCAGGCAGAAATCCACCACCATCGTCGTGCCCCCGGCCAGCGCCGCGCGTGTGCCGCTCTCGAAATCGTCGGCCGAGTAGGTGCCCATGAATGGCATTTCGAGATGCGTGTGCGGATCGATGCCGCCCGGCATGACGTAGCAGCCGGTAGCGTCGAACGTCTCGTCCCCGGCAAGGTTCTGCCCGATCTGGACGATCCTGCCGCCGTCGATCTTCACATCCGCCTTATAGGAGCGGTCGGCAGTGACGACGGTGCCGTTCTTGATGACTTTGGACATGGATCTACGCCTCCAAATCCCCCTCCCCCTTGAGGGGAGGGGTTAGGGGTGGGGGTTGCCTGGGCTCGTTCATAAGCCCGAGGGCAGCGAGAATTTCCTGAACGCAACCGTCGAAGGAGTCGGAAAGGTCGCCGGTCGTGAATCGGAGAATTCGATAGCCGCGACCTGCGAGCCAGGTATCCCGTATTTTGTCGCGCATAACGCCGGCACCTGAGAAATGACTCTCGCCGTCCACTTCAATGACCAACTTCTGTTCGTGTATGGCAAAATCGACGATGTAAGGATCGATCGGCGCCTGCTTTCGTACGTGCACACCATACCAACGACGAAAATTTCGCAATTCCGACCATAGCTTGCGCTCGCCATCGGTCATGGCTCTACGAAGGCGACGCGCTCGCTGTATGGACTCTGTCGAATTCGCGGTCGGACACACGTATACCCCCACCCCTAACCCCTCCCCGCAAGGGGGAGGGGGAGCTGCCGCGCATCAAGTCCCCCTCCCCCTTGTGGGGAGGGGTTAGGTGTGGGGGTATCTTTGGCAGCAGTCATACCAAGCCTGTCTCCCGCAAAATTTCCTCTATGCAGCCATCAAATGAGTCCGCGAGATCACCAGTAGTGAAACGGATCACTTTATAGCCCTGCCCGGCCAGCCATTTGTCCCGCCTGATGTCCTTTTCCGCCCGCTCCGGCAGGAAATGGTGTTCGCCGTCCACCTCGATGACGATCATCTTCTCATGGATGGCAAAATCAGCAATGTACGGTCCGACCGGAGCCTGCTTGCGGACATGCAGGCCATACAATCGCCGAAATTCCCGAAGCTCGGACCAAAGTTTTCGTTCGCCTTCCGTCATGCTCCGGCGCAGGCGACGGGCGCGCACTATTGTAACAGGCTCAATTCCCGTCGGCACCGAAGGCACCCCCACCCTCAATCCCTCCCCACAAGGGGGAGGGAGGCTTCGGTTTGCGCTGTCACTCCACGATCTCCGCCGTCTCCACCACCGCGTGGAACAGCACATCCGCCCCGGCTGCGGCCCACTCCCTGGAGATGTCCTCCGCCTCGTTGTGCGAAAGCCCGCCGACGCAGGGGCACATGACCATCGTGGCTGGCGCCACCTTGGCCGCCCAGCAGGCGTCGTGACCGGCGCCGGAGATGATGTCCATGTGACTGTAGCCGAGCTTTTCGGCGGCCGAACGCACCCGCCCGACCAGCGTCGGATCGAAGGTGACGGGATCGAAATGGCCGACCGCCTCCACCGCGCAGCCGACGCCCAGCGCCTCGCAGATTTTCGCCGCCTCTTTCTCGATCGCCGCGCGCATGCGGTCGAGCTTGGCCTGGTCGGGCGTGCGGATGTCCACGGTGAAGACCACCTGCCCCGGCAGCACGTTGCGCGAATTGGGTGAGAACTTCATCTGGCCGACGCCGCCGACGGCGCCGGGCTGCTCGGCCATCGCCACCGTCTGCACCATCTCCAGGATGCGCGCCATGGCGAGCCCGGCATTGACGCGCATGTTCATCGGGGTCGAGCCGGTATGCGCCTCCTTGCCGGTCAGCGTGAATTCCAGCCACCACAGGCCCTGGCAGTGGGTGACGACACCGATCTGCCTGTTCTCGGCTTCGAGGATCGGCCCCTGTTCGATATGATATTCGAAATAGGCGTGCATCCTGCGGGCGCCGACCTCCTCCTCGCCCACCCAGCCGATGCGCTTCAGCTCGTCGCCGAAGGTCTTGCCCTCCATGTCCTGGCGGCCATAGGCGTAGTCGAGCGTATGGACGCCGGCGAACACGCCCGACGCCAGCATGGCCGGCGCAAAGCGCGCGCCCTCCTCGTTCGTCCAGTTGACGATGGTGATCGGATGTTTCGTCGTGATGCCGAGATCGTCCAGCGTGCGCACGACTTCAAGGCCGGAAAGCACGCCGAGCACGCCGTCATACTTGCCGCCGGTCGGCTGGGTGTCGAGATGCGAGCCGACATAGACCGGCAGGGCGTCCGGGTCGGTGCCTGGCCGGGTCATGAACATGGTGCCCATCCGGTCGACGCCCATGGAAAGGCCCGACGCATCGCACCAGCGCTTGAAAAGCTCCCGGCCTTCTTTGTCTGTATCGGTCAGCGTCTGGCGGTTGTTGCCGCCGGCGACGCCGGGGCCGATCTTCGCCATCTCCATCAGCGAATCCCACAAACGGTCTGGATTGATTCGCAGATTCTCGCCCGGCGCGGCCATTCGGTGTCCTCTCATTTCAACCGCATGGGCGGCGGTTCCCGACGCCGCCCATGCGCAATGTCAAACGATCAGTCGATCATCCTCAGCACTTCGCGGATATGATCGAACAATTCGTCGATCTGGCCCTTGGTGATGATGAGCGGCGGCGACAGCGCGATGATGTCGCCGGTGGTGCGGATCAGAAGCCCGCGCTCGAAGGCCTTGATGAAGGCCGAGAAGGCGCGCTTGGTCGGCGCTCCCGCGATCGGCTCCAGCTCGATCGCGCCGATCAGGCCGATGTTACGGATGTCGATGACATGCGGCTCGCCCTTCAGCGAATGCAGCGCGTCGGCCCAGTAGTCTTCCAGCTCGGCGCCGCGTGTCAGCAGCCCCTCTTCCTTGTAGGTGTCGAGCGTGCCGAGGGCCGCCGCGCAGGCGATCGGATTGCCCGAATAGGTATAGCCGTGGAAGAACTCGATCATGTGCTCCGGGCCGTTCATGAAGGCGTCGTGGATCTCCTTCTTCACGAACACCGCACCCATCGGGACGACGCCGTTGGAAACGCCCTTCGCGGTCGTCATGATGTCGGGCGTGACGCCGAAATAATCGGCCGCGAACGGCGTGCCGAGACGGCCGAACCCGGTGATGACCTCGTCGAAGATCAACAGGATGCCGTGTTTGTCACAGATCGCGCGCAGCTTCTGCAAATAGCCCTTCGGCGGCAGGATGACGCCTGTCGAGCCCGCGACCGGCTCGACGATGACGGCGGCGATGGTCGAGGCATCGTGCAGCGTCACGATGCGCTCCAGCTCGTCCGCCAGTTCCGCGCCATGCTCCGGCACGCCGCGCGAAAAGGCGTTCTTGCCCGGCAGGTGCGTGTGCGGCATGTGGTCCACGCCGGTCAGCAGCGTACCGAACATTTTTCTGTTGGAAACGATGCCCCCGACCGAGATGCCGCCGAAATTGACGCCGTGATAGCCGCGCTCGCGTCCGATCAGGCGGAAACGCGAGCCGTCGCCCTTGGCCCGGTGGTAGGCGATCGCCATCTTGAGCGCCGTTTCCACCGATTCCGAGCCGGAATTGGTGAAGAAGACATGATCCATGCCCTTCGGCGCCACATCGACCAGCCGGTTGGCCAGTTCGAAGACGATCGGATGCCCCATCTGGAAAGCGGGCGCATAATCCAGTTCACCGGCCTGCTCGCGGATCGCCTCGGTGATCTTCGGACGGCAGTGGCCGGCATTGACGCACCACAGGCCCGCCGTGCCGTCCAGTATCTTGCGGCCGTCGCTCGCCGTATAGTGCATGTCCTTGGCCGACACCAGCATGCGCGGCGCCTGCTTGAACTGCCTGTTCGCCGTGAACGGCATCCAGAATGCGCTGAGATCGTTCGGCGTGACCTTGAGCCGGTTCGACATGACCAAGCTTCCCCTTTCCGGTTCCCTGTTTCGGTATGGCCAACGCTTGGTCTCGGGCGCGTTTTCGTGCTACGAAATTTTGACCAGATGGACAAACGTTAGCACCGCCATGGTGACGGTCAAGGGGATACCTAGCGCATATGCCGGAACCGAAGCGCGCTCCACGCCCCTGCAAACTTCTGGTCCAGACAATTGGTCCAGATAAGGCCGCCGCGCCACTGGACCGCTCATGACGGACGGCTTCGTGGAAGCCCCTGCCCCACGGCGGCGCACCCGCATCCAGCGGGAAAAGCGCGACCTCATCCTGGAAGCCGCCCTCGAGGTGTTTTCGGCCAACGGCTTCCGCGGCTCGACCATCGACCAGATCGCCGAGGCGGCCGGCATGTCGAAGCCCAACCTGCTCTATTATTTCCGCCGCAAGGAAGACATTCACGAAACGCTGATGCAGCGGCTGCTCGACACCTGGCTGGCGCCGCTGCGCGAGCTTGACGACGTCGGCGACCCGCTGACCGAGCTCAGCGCCTACATCCGCCGCAAGCTGGAGATGGCGCGCGACTTTCCGCGCGAAAGCCGGTTGTTCGCCAACGAGATATTGCAGGGCGCGCCGCGCATCATGCCGCTGATCGAGGGCGAGTTGAAGACGCTGGTCGACGAGAAGGCCGCCGTCGTCAAGGGCTGGATGCGCGCCGGAAAAATCGTCCGCACCGACCCCTATCACCTGATCTTCTCGATCTGGGCGACGACCCAGCACTATGCCGATTTCGACGTGCAGGTGCGCGCCGTGCTCGGCCCCGACCGCGGCGGCGACGGCCGCTTCGAGGACGCCGCGCGCTTCCTGGAGCGGCTGTTTCTCGACGGGTTGAAACCGAGCTGAGGCGACCGGCAAGCCGCAAGTTCAATGTCTTGGGACAAAATCTTGCCGCAGCGGCAGGTTGACAAGCTTCGCGTGCCTGAAACATGGTGCTCTCTTTTGCCAAAGGGAGCGCAGTAATGACCATCTCGATCAGCCGCCGTGCCTTTTCCATCGGTGCCGGCACTCTGGCTTTGGCTGCGGCCGGGCTTTCGCCCGCCCGCGCGCAGCAGGCATTCTTCCGCATCGGCACCGGCGGTACCTCCGGCACCTACTATCCGGTGGGCGGGCTGATCGCCAACGCGATCTCGGCGACGGGACCGGCCGGCGTCGAAGGGCTTGTCGCCACCGCCACGTCCTCCAACGGTTCGGTGGCCAATATCAGCGCCATCTCCTCGGGGGCTTCCGAATCGGGCTTCACGCAGTCCGACGTCGCCTACTGGGCGCATTCGGGCACCGGCCTCTACGAGGGCAAGCCGAAGGTCGACGACCTGCGCCTCATCGCGACGCTCTACCCCGAGACCATCCATCTGGTGGCGCGCGCCAACGCCGGCATCAAGACGGTCGCGGACCTGAAGGGCAAGCGCGTCTCGCTTGACGAGCCGGGCTCAGGCACCATCGTCGACGCCCGCCTCGTGCTCGGCGCCTACGGCCTGACGGAGAAGGACGTGAAGGCCGAATACCTCAAGCCCGGTCCCGCCGGCGAGCGCCTCCAGGACGGCGCCATGGACGCCTATTTCTTCGTCGGCGGCTATCCGACCGGCGCCATCGTCGAGCTTGCCAGCACCAACGACATCACGCTGGTGCCGATCACCGGCCCCGAGGCCGACAAGCTGCTGTCCGAGCAGAAGTTCTTCTCCACCGATACCGTGCCGGAAGGCACCTACAAGAATGTCGGCGAGACCAAGACCATATCGGTGGCCGCGCAATGGGTGACCAGCGCCAAGCAGCCTGACGACCTCGTCTACAAGATCGTCAAGTCGCTCTACAGCGACGAAACCCAGAAGGCGCTGCAGGCGGGCCACGCCAAGGGCAAGCTGATCACGCTCGAGAACGCGACCACCAGCGCCGGCATCCCGTTCCATCCAGGCGCGGAGAAGTTCTACAAGGAAGCCGGCGCGCTGCAATAGGAACCACCCGAACCGACCGACACGGCGAGGCGGAAGGCATGCTTTCCGCCTCTTCTGTCTGAACATTCAGGACACGGAACCGGCTATGAGCGACGAAGACAAGATCAAGCTTTCCGCCATGGAGTTCGACGAGGACAAGGCTCGCGAACTGGAGGAGAAGTTCGATTCCGAGATCCGCTTCCGGCCTCTGCTTCCGGCAGCCGGCTGGCTGGTCGGCTTCCTCCTGGTAGCGCTGTCGCTGTTCCACTACTACACCGCCGGCTTCGGCCTGCTGCAGGAGATGCTCCACCGGGGCATCCACCTGTCCATGGTGCTGGCGCTGATCTTCCTCGTCTTCCCCCTGGTGAAGAAAGGCTATGACGAGCCTGCGAAATCCACCTGGCTCAGGCCGCTCGGCATACCGATCTTCGACTGGCTGCTGGCGCTCGCCGCCGTGGTGGCGGTCCTGCATGTGCCGCTGATCCCGCTCGACGATCTCGCCTTCCGCGTCGGCAACCCGACGACGACGGACGTGGTGCTGGGTGTGACCCTCATCCTGCTCCTGCTGGAGGCGACGCGCCGCTCCGTCGGCATTCCGCTGCCGATCATCGCCGTCGTCTTCATGGCCTATGCGCTGTTCGGGAAATATATGCCGAGCATCCTGGTGCATCCGGGTGCGTCGGTCTCCCAGCTCGTCGACCACCTCTACCTGACGACGCAGGGCATCTACGGCATCGCGCTCGGCGTCGTCGCCACCTACGTCTTCCACTTCGTGCTGTTCGGCGTCTTCGCCACCCGCATCGGCCTCGGCCAGCTCTTCCTCGATTGCGCGGCCTGGGTCGCCGGCCGTTACGCCGGCGGTCCGGCCAAGGTCTCGATCTTCGGCTCGGCGCTGTTCGGCATGATCTCCGGCTCGTCGGTCGCCAACACCGTCACCGTCGGCTCGCTGACCATCCCGGCGATGATCAAGCTCGGCTACAAGAAGCATTTCGCGGCGGCTGTGGAAGCGGCTTCGTCCACCGGCGGGCAGGTGACGCCGCCGATCATGGGCGCCGCCGCCTTCCTGATGATCGAGTTCCTCGAACTGCCCTACACGACCATCATCCTGGCGGCGATCGTGCCGGCCTTCATGCACTTCTTCGGCGTCTTCATGCAGGTGCACTTCGAAGCCAAGCGCACCGGCCTGCGCGGACTCAGGCCCGACGAGATGCCCGACGTGGTCGAGGCGCTGAAACGCGACTGGCCGACCATCATTCCGCTCGTCGTCCTGATCGGCGTCCTGCTTTCCGGCTACACGCCCTACATGGCCGCCTTCTGGGGCATCACGCTGTGCATCGCCGTCGGCCTGCTCAACCCGCGCCGGCGCATGTCGGTCGCCGACATCGTGGTGTGCCTGCGCGACGGCGCCAAATATGCGCTGGCCGTGGGTGCGGCTGCCGCCACGGTCGGCATCGTCGTCGGCGTCGTCACGCTGACCGGCGTCGGCTTCAAGCTCTCCTACATCGTCACCTCGACGGCGGGGCACCTGTCGCTGCTGTTCGGCACCTTCATCCCCGAGGCGATCTTCTCGACGCAGGGATTGACCTTGCTATTCACGCTCATCATGACCGGCGTCGTCTGCATCCTGATGGGCTGCGGCATTCCGACGACGGCCAACTACATCATCATGGTAACGATCGCGGCACCCGCGCTGGTCATGCTCGGCACCGAGCCGATCGTCGCCCACTTCTTCGTCTTCTATTACGGGCTGCTGGCAGACATCACCCCGCCGGTGGCGCTGGCCGCCTACGCGGCAGCCGGCATGGCCGGGTCCGATCCGTTCAAGACCGGCAACACGGCCTTCCGGCTCGGCCTCGGCAAGGCGCTGGTGCCGTTCGTCTTCGTCTTCTCGCCGTCGCTGCTGCTGGTGACGAAGGATTTTACCTGGCCGAACTTCTTCCTCGCCTTCTTCGGCTGCGTGCTCGGCATCACCTGCCTGGGCGCGGCGCTGTCGCGCTACCTTCTGGTGCGCACCCGGCCTTGGGAGAACGTGCTTCTGGTGCTGGCCGCCTTCCTTCTCGTGGCGCCCGAGCTCTATTCGTCGCTGCTGGGGCTGGTGCTGATCGTCCCCGTCGTGCTGCGCCACTGGGCCGCGCGCCACACCGACGAGGCGCTGCCGGCCTGACCTTTTCACAAGCGGTTTGCGGGCCGGGCCGATCGCCCGGCCTCCAATCGCCCGCCTGTTACGTCAGCGCGTTCGCGATCACCAGGGCGAGGCCCCCGGCCAGTGTGACATTGACCAGCGTCAAATAAAGATGCGGGCCGCGGGCCTCGCCTTCGAACATCATGGGATTGTGGTAAAGCGGCGTCGCCAGGCACAGGAACACGATCAGCAGGATCGCGCCGTAGACGGGCCACAGGTTGAACAGCAGCGACACGCCGCCCAGCGCCTGCATCGTGAAGCCGACCGCCAGCAAGGCAGGTGGCAGCCGCCAGCCGTAATTGGTTTCGGAGCGCTCGACGCGCTCGCCGAAGTTCCGGAAATTGCGGAAGGCGGCGATCAGGAAAAACCCGCCGAACACCACCCTGCCGATCGCCTGCAACAAATCCGCCGACATGCCGTATCCCCTCTTTAGGACTCCAGCGGCTATCGGATGGCTGCCGCCGCGCAAAGCAGCACAACAGGCATGTGCTTGCGCCAATAAAAAAAGGTCGCCGCAGAGGCGGCGGCCTTTTGGGATGGTTCCTGCCCGCTCACGCCGCCTTGGCGTGCTCGACCGGGTGGATCGCATGGAAAGGCACGCACAGTCTGTTCCAGACGTTGATCATGCCGATGGCCACGCTGAGCTTGACCAGTTCCTCTTCCGAGAAATGCGCGCGCGTCGCTTCGTATAGCGCATCCGGAACACCCTCTTTCGAGATCAGCGTCACGGCCTCGGTATAGGCAAGGGCGGCGCGCTCGCGCTCGGAAAACAGCGGCGATTCCTTCCAGGCCGAGACGAGGATGACGCGCTGCTGGGTGTCGCCATCGCGCAGCGCTTCCTTGGAATGCATGTCGACGCAGAAGGAACAACCGTTGATCTGCGAGGCGCGCAGCTTGACCAGATGCAGCAGGCTTTTTTCCAGCCCGCACTCCTCGACCGCCTGGTTGAGCGCCCTCACCTGCTTCAGCAGATCGGGAGCCACGTTGAAGAACTGGAGCCTCGGTTTCATCGATTTTTCCTTTCATTCACTGCTTGAGAGAACTGGTTTTCTGCGGCCGCTGATGCCGCTCGACAAAGGCGCAGGCGGCAGCAACCGAGCGCGGATCGGCGTCCGTCATGAAGTCGGCCACGATGTCGGAGAGTTTCTCGGTGGCCAGCGCCGCACGGTAGGCTTTCTCCGCGCGCAGCATCGCCGCGTTGATGCCGCACGGCTTCACATAGGCGTTGGCCGGAAGCTTCACCGGGCCGTTGCGCCGGATCTCGCCGCAGCGGAATGCCGGCTGCGGCCCTTCCACCGCCAGAACGATGTCGAGCAGGCTGATGCGTTCCGGCGCCCGCGCCAGCCGATAGCCGCCGGCGGGACCGGGAACCGATTCCAGGATGTCGGCAGACGCCAGCGCCTGCAAATGCTTGAGCAGGTAGCTGGCGGAGAGGCCGAACTGTTCGGCCAGCGCCGCGCCCGGCATCGTCGCCCCCGCCTCGATGCCGGCCAGCGTGACAGCGCAATGGATCGCCGCTTCGACGCCCTCGCTGAGTTTCATGATGCCGACCTCGTAATCATGGACTTAATATATCGTGGATATTCCTTATCGTCAATAAGGGCATAACAGTTTGCGGCGCGAACGGTCGAGGCGCGGGTACAAATCGACTGACGACCGTCAGAGGCGCAGGCAAAATCTAAAACAGGCCAGAGCAGGACGGCCTGCAAAACACTCGCCTCCCCACAGGCGAAGCCGCCAGAACGCTACGCGGCGGCTTCGCCTGCTTCGGGAGGAACCTTATTCCGCGGCTTGCCTTGCCATCGGATTGTTGGGGTGCGTCGTCCAGTTGGCGTAGTCGGGCGATACGGTCTTGCCGGTGCGCTGGTCGAGCGCGCCAACCTCCAGCGGCACCATGGTGATGCAGCCTTCCACCGGGCAGACGTTGACGCACAGGTTGCAGCCGACGCACTCGTCTTCCATCACCTCGAAGTGGCGCACGCCGTCCACTATTCGTGTGATCGCCTGATGCGAGGTGTCCTCGCAGGCGATGTGGCAACGGCCGCATTTGATGCAGGCCTCCTGATCGATATGCGCCTTGGCGATGTAGTTGAGGTTGAGATACTGCCAGTCGGTGACGTTGGGCGTGGCACGGCCGATGACGTCGTCCAGCGAGCGATGGCCCTTCTCGTCCATCCAGTTCGACAGGCCGGAGATCATCTCCTGCACCACCTTGAAGCCGTAGGTCATGGCGGCCGTGCACACCTGCACGTTCCCAGCGCCGAGCGCCAGGAACTCGGCCGCGTCGCGCCAGGTCGTCACCCCGCCGATGCCCGAGATCGGCAGGCCGGCGGTCTGCGGATCGCGCGCGATCTCGGCCACCATGTTGAGCGCGATCGGCTTCACCGCCGGGCCGCAATAGCCGCCATGCGACCCCTTGCCGTCGATCGACGGTTCCGGCGAGAACGAGTCCAGATCGACCGAGGTGATGGAAGAGATGGTGTTGATGAGCGACACCGCGTCCGCGCCGCCCTTCTTGGCCGCGCGCGCCGGATAGCGGATGTCGGTGATGTTGGGCGTCAGCTTCACGATGACGGGCATGCGCGTGTACTGCTTGCACCAGCGCGCCACCATCTCGATGTATTCCGGCACCTGGCCGACGGCCGAGCCCATGCCGCGCTCGCTCATGCCGTGCGGACAGCCGAAGTTCAGCTCGATGCCGTCGCATTCGGTTTCTTCCACCGCCGGCAGGATCGCTTTCCAGCTCGCTTCCTCGCACGGCACCATGATGGAGGCGACCAGCGCCCGGTCCGGCCAGTTCTTCTTGACCTGCTTGATCTCCTGCAGGTTGAGCTGGAGCTGGCGGTCTGTAATGAGCTCGATATTGTTGAGGCCGAGCAGGCGCCGGTCCGCGCCCCAGATCGCGCCGTAGCGCGGGCCGTTGACATTGACGACCGGCGGCCCCTCCTCGCCCAGTGTCTTCCACACCACGCCGCCCCAGCCGGCCTTGTAGGCGCGCTCGACATTGTAGGCCTTGTCGGTCGGCGGCGCCGAGGCCAGCCAGAACGGGTTGGGCGACTTTATCCCGACGAAATTGTTGCGGATGTCTGCCATGGGTCTTGTCCTTTGGCTTGGCGGTCCGGCCGCCGGCTATTCACAACGCTTGCGGTTCAGGCACCCGCTGCCTTCAGCGGGCAAATTGGATCGATAGCCAGCCGGCGCCACGTCATGGGCGCTTCTCCGGCATTTTGTCGAAGGCGGGAATGCCGTCAGGGATCAGGTGGAAGACGGCTTTTTCCTCGCAAAAAATCGCAAAGTCCGGTCCCACATAGGCGTTCGGATCATCCAGGGTCCCGGCCTTGACGATCGGCTGCGCCATGCCCGGACGGCGTGTCAGGATCTGCGTTCCGCAAATGCCGCAGAATTCGCGGGTACGCGGGCTTTCGAGGTCAGGCCGACGGAAAGCCTTCGGCTGCCCCTTGGTATAGGCAAAGCCCTCGGCCGGGATCACCATGAAATAATTGGGACCGCCGCCGGAAACATGCTGGCACGGACGGCAGTGGCACTGTCCCTTCCGAATCGGCTCGGCCGTGATCCGGTAGCGCAAGGCCCCACAGTAGCATCCACCGTCCAATTCAATGCCCATAGCGCGTCTACCCCATCAGCGCCCGATGCATGCTCTCCGCCGCGTCGCGCCCGGCTGCAACGGCCGATACAGTCAGGTCCTCACGGCCGTCGACCACGCAATCGCCGCCGGCCCAGACCTTGGCCATGGAGGTGCGGCCTTCGGCATCCACCTTGATGCGCCCGCCTACCAGTTCGATGGTGGCGCCCGAGCCGTTGAGCGCCGCCGGCACGAAGGACTGGCCGATGGCCTTGAACACCTGGTCGGCGAGAAGCGTCAGCGTCTCGCCGGTGCCCTTGAGCTTTTCACCGTCCAGCGCGGTGTATTCCAGTTCGATGGCGCTGACCTTGCCGCCGTCGGCAATTACCCGCTTCGGCTGCATCCAGTGACGGATGGTGACGCCGTTGGCGCTGGCCAGATCCTGTTCGAATTCGGAGGCGTTCATGTGCTCTTGGCCGCGCCGGTAGCAGATCGTCACCTCCTCGGCGCCGAGCAGTTTCGACTGCACCGCCGCGTCGATCGCCGTCATGCCGCCGCCGATGACGACGACACGCCGCCCGACGGGAAGTCCGGCAAGATCGCTCGCCTGCCGAAGTTCGGAAATGAAATCCACCGCGTTCGCCACGCCGTCCGCATCCTCGCCGTCCGCTCGCAGCGCATTGACGCCGCCGAGCCCCATGCCGAGGAACACCGCGTCGTAATCCTTCACCAGTTCGGAAAGCTGGTAATCGCGGCCGAGCGCCTTGCCGTTCTCGATTGAAATGCCGCCGATGGCGGTCACATAGTCGACCTCGGCCTGCGCAAACGCATCCGTGCTCTTGTAGGCGGCGATGCCGTATTCGTTGAGTCCGCCGGATTTCGGCCGCGCCTCGAGGATGGTCACCTCGTGGCCGTGGCGCGCCAGCCGATGCGCCGCCGCAAGGCCCGCCGGCCCTGCCCCCACGACCGCAACCTTTTTGCCGGTCGCCTTGGCGCGTTGATAGAATTGCTTGCCCTCCTCCATCGCCACGTCGGTGGCGTAGCGCTGCAGGCGGCCGATCTGCACCGGCTTGCCTTCCGCCGCCTCGCGCACGCAGGCCTCCTCGCACAGCGTCTCGGTCGGGCAGACACGGGCGCACATGCCGCCGAGGATGTTCTGGTCGAAGATGGTCTTGGCCGAGCCCAGCGGATTGCCCGTGGCGATCTCGCGGATGAACAGCGGAATGTCGATCGCCGTCGGGCAAGCGTTCATGCACGGCGCGTCGTAGCAGAAATAGCAGCGGTCGGCCTCGACCAGCGCCTCGTGATGGTCCAGCGGCGGATGCAGGTCGGAAAAATTCTCGGCATACTGCTCGGCGGCCAGCCTGCCCCCGGCGATGCCTTCCTTGAAGAGACTGAGTGCCATCGGGTTCCCGCTCTTTGAATGTTATGATTTTCGAGCAGGCTACCACGTTATGATTTTTTATCAATCGGTCAAATTTTGGCGTAACTTATTGAAAAGACAAGGATAGAACATGACTATTTTTATCATGAATTAGCAGGGCAGAATATTTGTCACGCCCTGTCGATTTCCGCCGTCGTCGAGCGTCCTATGTCCGGTGCTGACGGGCGCAGGCAAGAGGAGTGCAAGATGCCGAGAACCCCTTCCTTCTTCTGGTACGAACTGATGACGACCGACATCGAGGCGGCCCGGGACTTTTATGCCGGCGTGGTCGGCTGGCGTCCCGAGGCGTGGGACGGGACGGACATGTCCGGCAGACCCTATATTGTGATGAACTCCGCCATCCGCGGCGTTGGCGGCATCATGAACCAGCCGGAGCCGATGAAGGCCATGGGCACGCCGCCCGCCTGGGTCGGCTACATCTACGCCGCGGATGTCGATGCCGCCACCGCATCGGTCAAGGCGGCCGGCGGCTCGGTCTTCTGCGAACCGACGGACATTCCGAATGTCGGCCGGTTCTCGGTGGTGGCGGATCCGCAGGGCGCCTATTTCCAGATGCTGCATCCAGACGGACCGGACCAGCCGCCGATCGACCCCGGCACGGTCGGCCATGTCGGCTGGCACGAACTTTATACGACCGACTGGAAGGCAGCGATGGCCTTTTATTCCGGCCAATATGGCTGGAAGCAGGAACGCGCGGTCGACATGGGCGAGATGGGCACCTATGCGGTCTTCTCCGTCGACGGCCAGCAGACCGGCGGCATGATGAACAAGCCGTCGCAGATCCCGATGCCGGTCTGGCAGTTCTATTTCACGGTCGAGGCCATCGACGCGGCGGCCAAGCGTGTCGCCGACGGCGGCGGCATGGTGCTGATGGGACCGATGGAAGTGCCCAACGGGGACTGGGTCGCCCAGTGCCGGGACCCGCAGGGCGCGCATTTCGCGCTGACGGCGGCGAAGCGGTAAGGTTCTGCGCGGAGCAAAAGCTCGCTTGCTGCCGGCGTCCGTCAGCCGATATCGGTTTCGGCGAAGTCGTTGCCCTTGTAAAGCAGAGGGACGCCGGCCCGCTTCGCGAATGCGTAAGAAAGACAGTCGCCGAAATTAAGTTTCGCCGGGTGGCCTGTGCCTTTTCCGAAGCGGAGATAGGCATCGACAAGCACCGGATAGAGACCCGCATCGAGCCCGATCATCTCGATGCGGGCAGACTGAAGAAATTGCGGCACGAGCCGCACAGAAAGCGGATAGTTCTCGATGGTGCGTCCCACGGACAACGCGGCCTCGAAAGCGTTAATCACTGTGGTGACTGGCCGATCCGCCGCCTTCAAGCTTTCGAATAACTCGTCAGCGTCCGCCTCTTCGAGCATCATTGCCACGATCGCGGAGGTTTCGACCAGCATTAGTCGTCTTCGCCCCACATCTCGTCCATGAAAGCCTTGTCATCTTTTGCGGAAAACGGCGCACAGTTTCGCGCCGCGCGTACCTGCGCCAGGATCGGCTCGATCCTGCGTCGAAGGTCTTCGACATCCTTCTGGCCGGCTCTATCGGCGTCCGTCACCGCCAGCTTGATCGCCTCGGTGATGCCTACGCCACGACGTCGCGCGAAATCACGCAACATGCGGTCGGCCACTTTATCCTGCACGTGGATCGCCATGACGCACCTCTTGTACATGTCGTAGTATAATATGTACAAGGCGCATCTTCAATCGTCGAACGCTCACCCCCGCATCCGCTTGAAATCGGCGTCGAACAACGCGCCGGGCTGAAGCCGCGCCCTGTGGCGCTTGCCGAGCAGTTCGATCTCGAAGCCGTCGGCCTTGTCGGCGACCGCCTTCGGCACATACCCCATCGCTACGGACCTGGCCGCATTGTGCGCGTAGCCGCCGGAGGTAACCCAGCCCACCACCTTGCCGCCGTGCCAGATCGCCTCGTCGCCGATCACGTCGGCGTCGTCGGCATCCATGACGAAGGCGCGCAGCCGCAGCTTGCCGCCGCTCGCCTTCTCGGCCGCCGCGCCCGCCTTGCCGATGAAGTCGGCGGTCTTGTTGTAGGCGACGAAGCGGTCGAGCCCGGCTTCGAGCGGGCCGTAGATCGGCCGGTATTCGCGCGCCCAGGAGCCGTAGTTCTTCTCCAGCCGCAGCGCATTGAGAGCCCGGGACCCGAACAGGCCGATGCCGAACTCGGCGCCGGCCTCCATCAGCGTGTGGAACACCGCCCGTTGGTATTCGGGTGCCATCCACAGTTCGTAGCCGAGATCGCCCGTATAGCTGACGCGGCCGACGACGCAGGGCGCCATGCCGATATCCATCTTGCGGACCGCCATGAACGGGAAAGCCGCGTTGGAGACGTCGGCCTTCGTGACCTTCTCCAGCACCTTGCGGGCCTCCGGCCCGGCGATCGACAGGCCGACGCGGCCGAGACCCAGCGCCTCGACGCGCACCGAGCCGTCGACGGGAAGATGCTGCTCGAACCAGCGCATATGGTACTGCTCGGCAATGCCGGAGCCGAAGATGAGCCATTCATCAGGGTTCGGCGCACCGCCGGCGTCGGCGGCCGGCAACCGTGCCAGCGTGAAGTCACCGATCAGCTTGCCGTCTTCCTTGAGCATCGGCGCCAGCGTCATGCGGCCGGGCTTCGGCAGATTGCAGGCGAGCATCCGGTCCAGCCATGCCTCGGCGCCCTCGCCCGTCACGCGATATTTGGCGAAGGAGGAAATCTCCGACAGGCCGACGCCGTTTCGCACCGCCGCCACCTCCTTCGCGACATGGGAAAAGTCACTGGAACGCCGCCACGAGAACTCGTCCTTGACGCCCGCCGGCGCATACCACAGCGGCACTTCCAGCCCGTAGGCGACGCCGAACTGTGCGCCCCTGGCTGCTAGCAGGTCGTAGACCGGCGTAGTCTTGAGCGGGCGCCCGGCCGGCAGTTCCTCGTTGGGGAAGCGGATCGAGAAGCGGCGCGAATAGTTCTCGCGCACCTTGGCGTTGGTATAGGCCATCGACGCCCAGTCGCCGTAGCGGGCGACGTCCATAGCCCAGATGTCGAAACCCGGATCGCCGTGGATCATCCAGTTCGACAGCGCCAGCCCGACGCCGCCGCCCTGCGAAAACCCTGCCATCACCCCGCAGGCGCACCAGAAACCCGGCAGGCCGCGCACCGGCCCGACCAGCGGATTGCCGTCCGGCGCGAAGGTGAACGGGCCGTTGATGATCTGTTTGATCCCGGTCTTCTGGAAAGCCGGGAAATGACGAAACCCGACCTCCAGCGACGGCGCGATGCGATCGATGTCGGGCTCCAGCAGTTCATGGCCGAAATCCCAAGGCGTCACCTGTTCCGACCACGGCTGGTTGGCCTTCTCATAGGTGCCCATCAGCATGCCGCCGCGCTCCTGGCGCAGGTAAAGCTCACCGTCGAAATCGACCGCGTGGATCACTTCCTTGCCGGTCGAGGCGTTGATCTCGGCGACCTCCGGCATGTCCTCGGTGATGAGGTACATATGCTCCATGGCGAGCACCGGCAGCTCCAGCCCGACCATGCGGCCGACCTCGCGCGCCCACAGTCCGCCGGCATTGACGACGTGCTCGGCGACGACGGTGCCCTTGTTGGTGACGACGTCCCATTGGCCGTCCGGCCGGCGCTTTATGTCCTCAACCCTGGTGAAGCGCTCGACCTCCGCGCCCAGTTTCCGTGCCGCCTTGGCATAAGCCTGGGTGACGCCGGACGGGTCGAGATGGCCGTCCTCGGAATTGCGCACCGCGCCGACGAATTGTTTCGGGTCGATGAGCGGCATCAGCCGATGCGCTTCTTCGGCTGATATCTCCTCCAGGTCGAGGCCGAGATAGCGGCCCTTGGCGACGACGCCGCGCAGCCAGTCCATGCGCGCCTCGGTGGCGGCGAGCAGCACGCCGCCGGTGACGTGCACGCCGGTCGCCTGGCCGGACAGCTCCTCGATCTCCTTGTAGAGCTCGATCGTGTATTTCTGCAGCTTGGCGACGTTGGGATCGCCGTTGATCGTGTGCATGCCGCCGGCGGCGTGCCAGGTCGAACCGGACGTCAGTTCGTCGCGCTCCAGCAACACGACGTCGGTCCAACCCGCGCGCGCCAGATGGAACAGCACCGAGCAGCCGACCACACCGCCACCGATCACCACGACCTTTGCATGCGATTTCATGATTGTTGTTCTCGTTCAGTGAGTTGAAGGTGTCGCCCGACTCTCGTTCTCAGGCTGTTGAATCAGAAGGTGAAGGGACCGGCTCCTGTCGGTCGGTGCAGGCATCGGCGTTCCGGCATGGATCCTCGGGTCAAGCCCGAGGATGACGATGTCGCCGGCCCTTTCCGCCATCAACCACCCTCGGCGATTGGTATTGGTCGAAAAGTATTCGTCATCCTCGGGCTTGACCCGAGGATCCATGCCTGACCATCTCAACCTCGCCAACGGACCGCCAGATCTCACGGCTCCCCCTGCCCGATCTCTTCCCTGCGCTTCGCCACATAGGCTTCCAGTTCCTCGCGCACGGCACGGTCCATGTCGGGTTGCCGGTATTCCTCCAGCGCCTTCTTCCACAGAAGCGTCGCGCGCTGCGTCGCATCAAACCCACCGGCCTCAGCCCAAGCCTCGTAGTTCTGCCAGTTCGACAGCATCGGCTGGTAGAAGGCGGTCGAATAGCGCTCCAGCGTGTGCGGCTCGCCGAAGAAATGGCCGCCCGTCGGCACCCGGCCCAATGCCTCCAGCGCAAGCTCCCCCTCGTTCACCTCGATCGGCTTCAGGAACGCCATCATATGCTGGATCATCTCGACGTCGATGACGAGCTTCTCGAACGACGCCGTCAGCCCGCCCTCCTGCCAGCCGGCGGCGTGGTAGATCAAATTGCCGTGGCCGAGCACCGCGCCCCACAGCGCCATCATCGTCTCGTAGGCGCCCTGCGCGTCGGCGGCGTTCGACGCCGATCCCGGCGTGGTGCGGTAGGGTAGATCGTAGCGCCGCGCCAGTTGACCGGAAGCGATGTTGGCCTTGGTGTTTTCCGGCGTGCCGAAGGCCGGTGCGCCCGACTTCATGTCGACGTTGGAGGTGAAGGCGCCGTACATGACAGGCGCGCCCGGCCGGACGAGCTGCGTCAGTGTGATGCCGAACAGCGCCTCGGCATTCTGCTGAGCCAGCGCGCCGGCCAGCGTGACGGGGCTCATCGCGCCCATCAGCGTGAACGGCGTGACGCAGACCGACTGGCCATGCTCGGCCATCGTCATCAGCCCCTCGGCCATCATGTCGTCGAAGCGGCGTGGCGAGTTGACCGAGATGATGGTGGTGACGCCCGGATCGGCAGCGATCTGGTCCAGCGTCAGCCCGCGCGAAATCGCCATCATGCGGACACCGTCGAGCGCCCTGCCCCGGCCGATGGCGGAGACGTGGAAGCTCTTGTCCGTCAGCGTCAGGTTGGCGAGGTAGGTGTCGAGATGGCGGGAATTGGCCGGCAGTTCGACCGGCGCGCAGACCTGGTTGCCCAGCATGGTGATGCAATTGAAATGCTGCGCCAGCCTGACAAGGTCGCTGTAATCCTGCAGGTTTCCCGCGCGCCGGCCGCGCTCCATGTCATGCACGTTGGGCGGACCGGCGACGAGCGTGAAATTGATCGTGTCGCCGCCGAGATGAACCGTGTTTGCTGGATTGCGCGGCGTAAGTCTGTAGGCTGCCTTCGTCGTCTTCAGCGCTTCAGCCACCAGCCCGCGATCCAGCCTCACCGTCATTGTCGCATGGTCGACCGAAGCGCCCGCTGCCTCGAACAATGCGAGCGCGCGCGCGCTCATCACCTCGATGCCGAAATTCTCCAGTATGTGCAGCGACGCCTCGTGGATTGCTTCGACCTGGTCAGCCGAAAGAACCGCCATCGGCGGATAGGGATTGCGCACCCGTCCAGCCGGCAGTTGCGGAATGGCGGCACCGGCCCGGGCATGGCCACGCTCGGCGCTGCGTCTTGATCGACGATCTGTCATGCCGGCCATCAGAACGTCGAAGCCTCGCGCGCGCTGTTGAAAATCCGTCATAAACCGGCGGGTTTTTAGCCAAAGCGGCGTCGATCACATTCGATATGCAAGATATGCGACACAGCAAGTCGCTATAGTAAAAATGGGTTCCGGAAGGGGTTAACAAGCCCGGCAAGACTCTCTTCAAGTTTTGCGCCTATTGCTCTGAGGCATGTATGCGTCGCGTTTTAATCGAGTTTTAGTTGTCGCCCTGCCGCTGGCCCTGGCGGCCTGCGCAACCGCGCCCCAGCATATCAACAATGTCTGCTCCGTCTTCGACCAGCGCGACGGCTGGTTCAACAACTGGCAATCCGCAGCCAGCAAGACGGAACGCAGATACGGCGTTCCCGTGCCGGTGCTGATGGCGACGGTTCGCAAGGAATCCGGCTTCAAGGGCAACGCCCGCCCGCCGCGCACCAAGCTGCTCGGCTTCATTCCCTGGAAACGCCCGTCCAGCGCTTACGGCTACTCCCAGGCGCTGGACGGCACCTGGGCGCAGTACAAGCTGGAGAGCGGCAACTGGGGCGCGCGGCGGTCCAGCTTCGCCGACGCGATCGATTTCATCGGCTGGTATCATTCCAAGACGGCCGACACCTACGGGGTGGCGAAGAACGACACCTACCGGCTCTACATCGCCTATTATCTCGGCTGGAACGGCTTCAAGCGCGGCAACTGGCCGGCGAGCGTGCAGGCCTACGCCAAGTCGACAGACGAAATGGCCCGCCGCTACGCTGCCCAGTTGCAGCAGTGCGGCGGCTGACGCGCCGCAGGCCAACCGCGTGCGTACAACCGGCTCAGCGCCTTCGGCAGAACCACTCAGTTCGAGGCGACGCCGTTTTCGTGGCAGTTTGAGAACAGGTCGAGCGGTGCCTTGTAGACCGATGTCTTGACGTCCATCAGGCCGAGCACCGTGTCGAACATGTTGTCATGCGAGACCGGCGCGTCGCCCTTGGCCTTCGCGCAGCCCATGTCCAGCTTGAACTGCGCGGCATAGCCGTCGGAAACCCAGGCGATCGCCGGAATCTTCTTTTGGTAGTCAGGCGCGATGTCGTAGGGCGCCCCGTGCAGATAGAGCCCGTCCTCGCCGAGCGACTCGCCGTGATCGGACATGTAAAGCAACGCCGTGGACGCGTCTGTCCGCGATTTCAGGATATCGATGAACCGGGCGAGCATGTGGTCGGTGTAGACAACGGTGTTGTCATAGGCGTTGACCAGTTCCTGCGGCGTGCAGGTGGTGAGTTCCGGCGTCCGGCAATCCGGCCTGAATTTCCGGTACTGGTCCGGATAGCGCTTGAAATAGGATGGCCCGTGGCTGCCCATCGTGTGCAGCACCAACACGGTGTTATCCTTGATGCCGGGCAGCACGCGCTCCAGCTTGCGGGCCAGGATTTCGTCGAGGCACTCGCCGCCTTCGCAAAGGTCCGCGGGGCCGTTATGCGCGATCATATCCGTTGGAATCCGGTCGGCGATGCCTTTCGGCCCCGTATTGTTCTCCCACCATTCCACCTTCAGGCCGGCGTGTTTCAGCACGTCGACGAGGTTTTCCGACGAATACGCCTTGTTCTTCGAATATCCGTCATGCCCGAGATGCGAGAACATGCAGGGCATGGAAACGGCCGTCGAGGTGCCGCAGCTCGTCGCATGTTTGAAGGCGACGATGTCCATTGCTTCCAGTTCGGGATTGGTATCGCGCTTGTAGCCCATCAGGCTGAAATTCTGGGCGCGCGCGGTTTCGCCCACCACGAGAACGAGGATGGTCGGGTGCGCGGCGTCCGCGATGGCGGGACCAAGTTTGGCGTCGGTCCCGTAGGGAGCCGCCACGTAAGGGCCGCGGATATATTCCCGCAACCCGTAGTCGACCGTGCTGGAAATCGCCATGACCGGGTTGAGGTAGGACATGGTCACTTCGCGCTCGCGTTGCCAGAACGGCATGAAGACGACCAGGTGAGTCAGGATGAATCCGAATGCGACGACGACCGATCCGAGGATCAGCGCCGTATTGCGCCCTACCTCTCGCAAGGGGCGCAGGCGCTTGATCGGGATGAGCCATATCAGCAAGCACGGCAGCACGCCGTACAAAAGCATGTGGATGACATAGCCCGAGGTCATCAGTTGCGAGGATTCGGCGACATCGGTCTGCGCGACGTTGCGGATCATGTCGCGGTCGATCATCACGCCGAACGTGTCGGTGAAATAGCCCGCACCGGCGGCGATCAGGAAAATCAGCGAATAGACCGGCCTCAGCATATAGGGAGCCGACAGCGTCAGCAGCACGGCGAAGAACAGCAGGTAGAGCGAGACCGTGAACCCGATGAGAAAAGGATGGTTCGTGGCGAAGAACGCTGTCGCCTTGCTCCAGAACACGCCGTTGGTCAGGAACAGCAGGAACGCGGCCGACAGCGCCGCTACCCAGATGGTGTTGAAGGCGGGCAGTCTGCTGCGCATGGTCGAGGCCCCGTTATGATTTTCGCAGACAGCAGCACCGAGATAATGGCCGATCTGTGATCACCGCCCAACAAACCTGTGACGTTCCGGCAGGCACGCGCCGGCCAGCCTCTCTTACGTATTTATACCGCCGCTCCGGTGGCTCCCGCAGTGACGCGCGGAACCTCCGGAAGAACGCTTCATCGGCCCGGGCGCCTAGAGCATTTCCGGCGAAAACAGAATCGCCTTCAATGCTCTATCCTTTTGTTTTTACGCAATTCCGGACGCAAAACCGCTGCGTAGTTTTGCTGGAATTGCTCTAGGACCAATCGACATTCAGGATTCAGTTTTGGCGTGATGTGTGATTCATGGGGCTCCAGATTCGCTGATCTGGAGCCCGATGATGTCAAAGCCGAAGCGCTACGAACTGAGCCTTGAGCAATGGCGCCGGGTCAAGGATTTGTTGCCCGGCAAGTCCGGTGATCCTGGTCGCTCTGGGGCTGACAATCTCAATTTCGTCAACGGTGTGCTCTGGGTACTTCGCTCCGGCGCGCACTGGCACGACCTGCCGGAGCGCTACGGAAAATACAAGACGGCGCACAAGCGCTTCACGCGATGGGCGAAGGCCGGCGTTTGGGAACGCATCTTCGCCCAACTCATCGATGATCCCGACAATGACTATGTCAGTCTCGACTCGAGTCTTGTGCGCGCCCACCAGCAGGCAGCCACCGGAAAGGGCGGCGGCCAAAAAGGGGGGACCAGGCTCTGGGGCGCTCCAGAGGAGGATTGACGACCAAGATCCACATGGCCGTGGACGCGCTCGGCCGACCGCTGAAGCTGATCCTGACACCCGGCCAGCGCGGCGATGCACCGCTCGCCCCGGCCCTGCTCGAAGGCCTCTCGCCGCGTCGCGTGCTGGCCGACAAGGCTTATGATTCCAATGCCTTGAGAGGCCTGATCGCCAGCATGGGCGCGGAAGCGGTCATCCCCTGCACCCCGACCCGCAAGCAGCCAATCCCCTACGATTTCGAGGCCTACAAGGTCCGAAACACCGTCGAACGCTGCTTCAACAAGCTCAAGCACTTCCGCCGCATCGCAACCCGCTTCGATCGGCGCGCCAAACACTTCCTCAGCTTTCTCCAACTCGCCGCAGCTATGCTGTGGATGCGATGAATGTCGATTCAGCCTAGCGCGGCTTCTTGCCGAACACCTTGATGTACTCGGCCTCTCCGCCCTTGGCGA
The DNA here is from genome assembly GCF_040081975.1 of Mesorhizobium hunchu. Classification (NCBI taxonomy): domain Bacteria; kingdom Pseudomonadati; phylum Pseudomonadota; class Alphaproteobacteria; order Hyphomicrobiales; family Phyllobacteriaceae; genus Mesorhizobium; species Mesorhizobium hunchu. The sequence continues at coordinate 25,174 of NZ_JBEBMG010000015.1, read as the reverse complement.
GCGCCTTGGCCTGACGCACCCAGTCCTCGCGCTCGATGCGGCCACGGAACCGCAAGTGATCGTCCACCCACGCCCGCTCCGCCTTCTTCCACTTGGCGATCTGCTCGTAGCGGTAGATGCCGAGCGCGTTGAGAATACCCTCGATTTTCGGCCCGACGCCCGAGATCAGCTTCAGGTCGTCCGGCCTGGCGGGCCGGGCGATACCTTGCGGCCGGTTCCCCGTCCCGGCCGCTCCGGTCGCCGATGCCGATGCAGACGGCTTCTTCGGCGGCGCTGCCCGTGCGGTCGAGGATGTTTTCCCGGCCGCCTGACGCACGGAAGCCGCCGGCTTTGCGGCGCGCTTGGCGGTCGATCGTGGCGCAGCCCCGCTTTTCGAAGTGCGGGTGCCTGAAATCGGGGCCTCCGGCGTGTCCTCGTCCTCGGCCTGCCGGCCGTCGCCGAGTTCGCGCGGCGTGAACGGCGCGAGCGTCGAGCGATTGTCGGGCGTGACGTCGGCCTGCTGGCCGCCGTCGTTGTCGCGCATTTCCTCGCGCCGCGCGCGCCCGGTCGCTTCGGCCTCCTCGGCCTCGGCGCCGATCTGCCCTGCACCGGGATCGCCGGTCTTGCCGTGCGGGCGCCGGGGCGGCGCGCCGGCAAAGCCCGGCCCGACCCCGTGCGGCGAATCCTCCGGCTCGCCCTCATGCGCGGCATGGGCCTTGTCGAAGCGGATCACCGGCTCCATCGTGGCAAGCTGCTCGTCGTCCAGCCAGCACAGGCTCCTGTGGCCGTCGCCGAGGTCGCGCAGCGGCGGCAGCTCGGTCTCGCACTTGTTGCCTGGTACGAATTTCTTCCACCGGCATCGGGTCTGGAAGGGACAGCCGCTCGGCGGGTTCATCGCCGAGGGAATGTCGCCCTCGAGCACGATATGCTTCTTGACCACCGACGTATCGGCAATCGGAATGGCCGACAGCAGCGCCTCGGTATAGGGATGGTAGGGCGGCGCGAAGATCTGGTCGGTGGTGCCCTGCTCCACGATATGGCCGAGATACATGACCACCACGCGATCGGCGATATAGCGCACCACTGAAAGATCGTGGCTGATGAACAGCATCGTCGTCTTGTTCTTGCGCTGGATGTCCATCAGCAGTTCGGTCACCGAGGCCTGCACGGAAACGTCGAGCGCCGAGACCGGTTCGTCCGCCACCACCACCTTGGCCGTGCCGGCGAAGGCACGCGCCACGCCGATGCGCTGCTTCTGCCCGCCCGAAAGCTGGCGCGGCTTGCGTTCGGCGAACTGGCGCGGCAGCTTGACCAGGTCGAGCAGTTCCAGCATCCGCTGGCGGCGCTCGGCGACCGTCTTGCCGACGCCGAACTTCTCCAGCGTGCGGATGATCTGCGAGCCGACGGTGTGGCTGGGATTGAGCGTATCGAACGGATTCTGGAACACCATCTGGATCGCCGACACGGTGTCGACGTCGCGCTTTTCGATATAGGTGTCCTGGATCGGCGCGTTGCCGAGCGTGACCTCGCCCGAACTCGCCGTCTCCAGTCCCAGCAGCACCTTGGCGAGCGTGGACTTGCCGCAGCCGGATTCGCCCACGATCGCGACGGTTTCGCTCTCGCGCGCCTCGAAGCTGATCGTTTCGTTGGCCTTGACGGTACGCCCCGGCCCGCCGCCGAAAACCCCGCCCGCGCCGATATGGTAGTATTTCTTCAGGTGGTCGACCTTCAGCACCGGCTTGCCGGGCTTCACCGGCGCGCTGGCCTTCTTGGCGCCGGGAGGCATCTCGGCCCAGTCGATCTCGTTGAAGCGCACGCAGCGCGAGAAATGCCCGTCATGCCCTTCCACCGAGATCATCGGGATTTCGGCGGCGTTGCAGACGCCCTCAACGAAATGGTGGCAGCGCGGGCCGAAATTGCACCCTTTGGGCCGGTCCTGCGGCAGCGGCAGCTGGCCCGGAATGGCGATCAGCGGCCGTTCGTTCTTGTCGGCGCCGGGCAGCGGGATCGAGCGGAACAGCCCTTGCGTATAGGGATGGCGCATCCGGTCGAACACATCCTCGATCTTGCCCGTCTCGACCGCCTCGCCCGAATACATCACCGTGATCTTGTCGCAGGTCTCCAGGATCAGCCCCAGATTGTGCGACACGAAGATCATCGAGGTGCCGAACTCCTTGCCCAGTCCCTTGACGAGGTCGACGATGCCCGCCTCGACGGTCACGTCGAGCGCCGTCGTCGGCTCGTCGAGCAGAAGCAGCGCCGGCTTCGACAGCAGCGCCATGGCGATGACGATGCGCTGCTGCTGCCCGCCCGAAAGCTGGTGCGGGAAGGAGCGCATCATGCGCTCGGGGTCCGGCAGCTTGACCGCGCGCACCATCTCCAGTGCCCGATCATAAGCTTCTTCCTTGGAAACCTTGTCGTGGATCAGCGGCACTTCCATGAGTTGCTGGCCGATCTTCATGGCCGGGTTCAACGAGGCCATCGGCTCCTGGTAGATCATGGCGATCTTGTTGCCGCGGATGGAGCGCAGTTCCTCCTCGCTCATGTCGCCCATGTCCTTGCCCTGGAACTTGATGCGGCCGCCGACGATCTTGCCGATGTTGGACAGGTCGCGCATGATTCCGAGCGAAACGGTCGACTTGCCGCAGCCGGACTCGCCGACGATGCCCATGGCCTCGCCTGGCATGACGGTGCAGGAAAAATCCATCACCGCCGGTATCTCGCCCTTGCGGGTGAAGAAGGAGATCGACAGGTTCTCGATCTCGATGATGGGTTGGGCGTTCTCTGTGTTCGTAGCTTTGACGGCTTCGTTCATGTGAGGCTCCCGTCAGTCTTTCATCGATTGCTCACGCAGGGAATCGGCGAGCAGGTTCAGGCCAAGCACGAAGGACATCAGCGCGATCGTCGGCGGCAGGGCCGGATGGATGACCGCGCGCAGCAGGCGGCTGGCGTCCTTGATCGCCGTTCCCCAATCCGGGCTTTCAGGCGCAAGGCCGAGGCCGAAATAGCCCAAGGTCCCAAGAAGGATCGTCGTGTAGCCGATGCGCAGGCAGGTATCGACGATGAGCGGCCCGCGCGCATTGGGCAGGATCTCCCAAAGCATGATGTACCAGGGGCTCTCGCCGCGGGTCTGCGCCGCCGCCACGTAGTCGCGCGTCTTGATGTCCATCACCAGGCCGCGCACGATGCGGAAGACGCCGGGCGACGAAGCGAACACCACCGCCACGAAGATGTTGAGCTGGTTGGGAGCGATGTGGACGATGCCGAGCGGATCGGCGTCGAAGACGAGGCCCGCATAGATCCATCCCCCCAGGATCAGCGTGATGGCGAGCAGCACGTAGAGACGGTCCGGCCTGTTCTTGAAACGCGTCCAGAACAGCACCACGAAGAAGATGATCGGGAACAGGAAGAACAGGCCGGCCATCGCATAGGGGATGGGCGTGTCCATGATGCCGGGCGTCACCAGCAGGTAGAACAGCAGGATCACCGGGAAGGCCAGCACCAGATTGGCCAGGAACGACAGCACGGAATCGATCCTGCCGCCGTAGTAGCCCGCCGGCAGGCCGAGCGTGATGCCGACCATCAGCGCGAAGCCGGTGGCCGCCGGCGCGATGATCAGCACGATCTGGCTGCCATAGACCATGCGCGAGAACACGTCGCGGGCCAGCTTGTCGCCGCCGAACAGGAACACCTTGTGCGTGTCCGGATCGATGGCGCCGGGCAGCGCGTCCTTCATGACAACGAGCTGCTGCAGCGGGTTGAAGGGGGAGATGGTCGAGGCGAAGATCGCCGTGAACAGCCAGAAAAGGCAGATGAGAAGGCCGGCGATGCCGACCCCGCTGTCATAGAGCTGGCCGTAGAGCCCGAGCTTCTTCTTGTAGACGTAGCTCGGCACCATGATCACGGCGAGCGCGATCCAGACGGGCCAGAAGCGGGCGATCACGCCGGTGATGATGCCGAAGACGCTGATGAATTCCAGTTGCATGGCCCCTCTCCCTTACTGAACCCGGATGCGCGGATTGAGGAAGGCGTATCCGACGTCGGAGATGAGCTGGGTGATCAGCACGATGAAGACCGAGACCAGCGAACAGCTCAGAAGAAGGTCGATGTCGTTGTTGCTCGCCGCCTCCACGAGCGTGTAGCCGAAGCCCTGGTAGCGGAACATGATCTCGACCACGACCACGCCGGTCAGCAGCCACGGGAACTGCAGCATGATGACGGTGAACGGCGCGATCAGCGCGTTTCTAAGGGCATGTTTTATCACCACGGAGCGGAAGGAGAGACCCTTGAGCCGGGCAGTGCGGATATATTGCTGCGTCATCACCTCGACCATCGAGGCCCGCGTCATGCGCGCGATGTAGCCGATGCCGTAGATGGCGAGCGTGATCACCGGCAGGGTGAAGTTGTAAAGCGTGATGCCGTTCCTGGTCGAGGCCGCCGACCCGTTCAACCAGCCGAGCCACGTCGCGAAGATGACGGTGAAGATGACGCCCGACACATATTCGGGCGTCGCCGTCGAGGCGATCGATGCGACCGAGAGCGTCCGGTCGGTGCGCGACCCCTCGCGCATGCCCGCCAGGATGCCGATCAGCAGCGAGACCGGTATCATGACCACGAGCACCCAGAACATCAGGATGCCGGTGGCGCCGAGCGCCGGGAAAAGCTTTTTGGCGACCGCCGTCCTGAACTTGGTCGAGCAGCCGAAGTCACCTTCAAGAACGCCCGAATAGACCGGCTCGGTCGGATCGTCGCAGAACGGGAAGCGTTGCGTCGCCTCGCCCGTTTGCGGGTTGATGATCGGCTGCTTCTTGATCACGCCAAGCCACTGGCCGTAGCGCACGAAGAAGTTCTCCCGATAGCCGTGGGTGACCAGCCACTGTTCGAGCTGCTCCGCGGAGGTGTGCATCTCGGTCTGGCTGATGGCCAGCTTCTTCAGATTCGGATCGAGATTGATCAGGAAGAAGACGACGAGCGTCAGGCAAAGCATGGTGAGCACCATGGTGCCGAGACGCCGGAAGATGAAAGTCAGCATGGTGGCCCCCTGCCGGTCGGGTTGGGGTCAGATGCGGTCAACCCTGTTCAGTTGCGCGGTCCGGCTCGGAAACCGCGACCCTGATACGGCCTGGCGTCCACTCCGGAATCCGATGCGAGGCGGGGGAGGAACCGTCGCCCCTCCCCCGGCCGAATGCTCAGCTTACGCGTCTTCGTCGAGCCAGACCTTCTGCAGGTCGATCTCGAACATGGGGTGCATGCCGAAATCCTTCACCGCAGCGACCGAGTGGCGATAGAGGTTGCGCCAGTACGGCTGGATGAGGATGCCCGAATCCTGGATGATGGTTTCGATATCCTTCATCACTTCCTTGCGCTTGTCGTTGTCGCCGATGGTCAACGCCTTGTTGATCAGCTTGTCGAGATCGGGATTGGAATAGGCCGTCTCGTTCCAGCTGCCGGCGGTCTTATAGGCAAGCGTGATGACCTGGATGCCCAGCGGGCGCATGTTCCAGTTGGTCGCGGAGAAGGGATATTTCGTCCAGTCGTTCCAGAAGGTCGAGCCCGGCAGGACGGTGCGCTTCACCTTGTATCCGGCGTCGCGCATCTGCGCGGCAACGGCGTCGCAGGTGTTCTTGTGCCAGTTCTCGTCCACGGAGATGATTTCGAACTCGAAGCCGTCCTGGCCGGCTTCCTTCATCATCGCCTTCGACTTCTCGACGTCCCGGTCCATGCCGGGAATCTCCGCCCAGTCGGGTTGGATCGGCGCCACGTGATAGTTGTCGGCCTTCTTGCCGAGGCCGTTGATGCCGAGCTGGAGGCAGACGTTGTTGTCGACGGCAAGCTGCACGGCCTTGCGTACCTTCTGGTCGTCGTAGGGCTTGTTGTCGACGTTCATGCGCACGGTGAGCGTCGTCGAGGTGCCGACCTCGGACTTCACCAGGTCCATTCCGTCGAGGATCTCGACATAATCCGCCGTGGTCTCGTAGTTGGAATGGATTTCACCGGCGTCAAAGGCGTTGACCTCGGCCGACGGGTCGGTGCCGTAGTCGATGAACTCGATGCCGTCGAGGTAGGAATCCCCACCCCACCACTGGCCCTTCTCGCGCCGCTTGAAGACGACGCGGTTGCCCACGTCGTAGGAAACGAGATCGAAGGGGCCGGTGCCGATCGGGTTCTTCACCCAATCCGCGCCCGTCTTGTCGAAGGTCGGGTGAACGATCAGGGCGGGGTAGTCGGAGACGCCGGCGACGATGGTCACGTCGGGCTCGTTGAGCTTCAGCTTGACCGTCTGATCGTCGACCTTCTCGACCGCGCCCTCACGCAGCTTCTTGGTCTTCGGATCGATCAACGTGGCCACGCGCTGGGCCATCGAGTTGCCCTCGACCGTGGAATCGCACCAGCGGCCGATATTGTAGATCACATCGTCGGCCCCGAACGCGTCGCCATTGTTCCAGGTGACGCCCTTGCGGACATGGAAGGTATATTCGGTCGCGTCGTCGTTCACCTCCCAGCTCTCGACCAGGCGGCCCTCGAAGGTGAAGTCGCGCGTGAACTTGATCAGCGGCTCGAGCGACTGGCGCATCGCGTTGGAGATTTCGGACCAGTCGGCCAGCCGCGGATCCTTGTTGGCCTTGCAGAACATCGAGATCTTGATCACGCCGCCCTTCTTGGGCGTCGCGTCCTGCGCCATCGCCGGTGTCGGCGCGGCGAGACCGATCATGCCGTACGCCATCGCGGTCGACGCGCCGAAGATGCTGGCCATGGCCAGAAACTCGCGTCGGCTGACGTCTCCGGCCTTCACATCCTCGGCCATCGCGACGATATGGGCCGGAACGCGATCACCGTTACTTTTGTACGTTGCCATTCTTTTCTCCCATTGTTGGCTTTCCGCCTTAGCATTCCGCATCCGGCCGGCGATGTCAAAAACCGGACGAGCGAGGAATTCGGAAATAAATGTGCAACTTTGCCGACAGGTCAGTTCGCGCGATTACGACAGACTTGACGCAAATGTGCTAGTGCAAGGCGGTTTGTTGCTGAAATCGCAGCCCGGATTGAGCAGTGACAATTGGCCTTCTCCGCGACGGGATCGGTTGTGGAAAAGACGCCGATCCGGCGAAATCAGTATTCGTGCTCGTAGAAAATGCCGCCCTTGGCCTCGCCGGCGTCGGAGGCTTCGCCGCGCAGCTTGACGCCCTTGCCGACATTGAAATCGATTCGGGCGCGCCCCGAACCCGGCTTCTCGCCCTTCTGGATCGACAGATAGGTGCGGTCGTTCAGGTACTTGCCGGCCGAGACCGCCGTGCCGCCCTGCTCGTCGGTCGTCACGTCGAGATCGTCCACGCCGAGCTGGCCGCGCAGCTTCTCCAGCAGCGACGTCGACCCGCCGACGCCGCTCAACTGCGCCGCCGCTTCGGCAAGCTGCGCGATCTGCAATGGCGACAGGTTCGACATCGACCGTCCGAAGATCAGCCGCGCCAGCACCTCGTCTTCCGGCAGCGCCGGAACCGACGAGAAGGTGAACTTCGGGTCGGTCGCCTCGCCGGAGACGGTGATCGTCACGGTCGCGTCGCCCGCCGTCGATTCCGCCGTCAGGTTCAGATACGGGATCAGCGATCCGGAGAACGTCGCGCTGCCTTCGGTGAAGGTCAGTCGCTTGGCAAGGACCGACAGGCGTCCGCGCTGCAATTCGAACTTGCCGACGGCCTCCGGCGCGGACGCCGGCCCGGTGAGCCTGATCCTGCCGCCGAGTTCGGCGTCGACGCCCCTGCCCTGGATGAATATCTGGTTGGGCGCGTTGACGGTGATGTCGAGCGTCAGGCCGCCGTTGCCGCCGCTGTTCGTCGCGCTCGGCGGGTTGAGCGCCCGGTCCTGCGCGCGAACGGCGGCCGGCGCGTTCCTGTGCTTGACGTTGAGGGTGGAAAGCGAGCTCGGCAGCCGGTCCGGTACGGTGATGACGGTGCGGCCGAGATCGATCGTTCCCGAAATCGCCGGCGTGGTCGCCAGCGGCCCCTTGATCGCCAGCGCGCCCGACAGGTTGGCCGTCACCACGCGCCCGTCCGTATAGCGTCCGTTGTCCAGCTTCACCGCGATGTCGGCGGGAAACCCGCTTCCCGGCTCGATGCCGACCGTGCCGCTGACGCTCAGCGTGCCGCGCGTAGACAGCGTTCCGGTTACGCTGTTGATCCGCGCCACGCCGCCGCCGAGCATGACGTCGGCCGCGATATTGTTGATCGACAGGCCGGACGACGAATCGATGAAGCGCGCGCCGGACGTGCGGACCGATCCGCTGATGTCGGGCTTCGAGGCCGGCCCGCGCACGGAAATGTCGACATTGGCCGCGCCGTTGAGCGACAGGCCCATCTGCGACAGCTTGGCGGCCAGGAAATTGAACGGCACGCCGCCCGAGACGTCGATCGCCAGGTTCGGCGTGCCGGCGGTCGTCACCGTGCCGCCGGCTTTCAGGTTCATGCCGGAGCCTTCGGTGGCGTTGGCGGTGAAGTCGAGCTTGTTGGCCGCGAAGGTGCCGGACGAGGTGACGCCGATGCCGCCGAAACCGGCGCTGCGGGTCGGCGCCAGCGCGATGCCGGTTCCCTTGATGTCGTAGGCGACCTTCGGCGCGCTTGCCTCACCCGTCACCTTCACCGTGCCCGACAGCGCGCCGTCGGCGTCGAGACCGGACGCGAAATTGTTGGCGACGGATACCGGTACGCCCGCAAGCGCGACATTGACGTCGAGCGTCTGGCCGGCGCTGCCGGTCACGGTCGCCGTGCCGCCGCCGACGCCGATGACGATCTTTTCGAGCGTCGTGACGCCGTCCTTGATGGCGATGGTCGAAGGCTGGGCGATCGACGCCTTCACGCCCTTGAACGTCGCCTCGCCCGATTTCAGCTCCACCGTGGTGGCGCCGTCGGCGACGCGCACGCGTCCGCTCGCCTTGGCGGGAATGTCCTTGACGGTGGCGCCGCCCGAAAAGCCGGTCCACTCGCCGTCCCGCTTCAGGTCGATATTGATGCCGGTGACGGCCGTGCCGCCCGAATTCACGCTGTCGGCGTGCACCGTGCCCGAAATGGTCGGCGTCCCGGTATAGTCGGCGACCAGCGCGTCGATGCCGACGCCGTTCACCGCGAGGTCGCCGCGCGTGATCTTCGCCGACTTGGCCTGGACCGACACCTGCGGCTTGCCCTCCTGCTTGGAGAAGCGGATCGTGCCGCGCACGTCGCCTTCGGCCTTTTCCAACGCGAGCGCGGCCAGCGGACCGATGTCGGGCAGGTCGAGCGCGATGTCGCCTTCCGGCAGGAAGGCATCATCCAGCACTAGGTCGCCACGGATGCTGTTCGGCCCGAGCGACAGCGACAGTCCGTCGATCTCACGGCGTCCATCGGTCGTTTTGAGCACCGCGTTGCCCTTGAGCTGCTGGCCGGCGACGGTGCCGGCAAGCGTCAGATCGGCGGCGGGATTGGCCATGTCGGCCTTGCCGCTCGCCGACAGTTTCAGCCCGGTGATCTCGCGGTTGGCGACCGTCATGCGGTCGCTGTCCACCGTCAGCGACAGGTCCGGCGCGGCCGTCGGCCCGCTGGCCTGCACGTCGAACCGGATGACACCCGCCGCATCCTTGGACAGCAGCGAAAGATCGGCCAGCGCGCCCTGCAAGGTGGCGGCGAGCGTGCCGTCCGTCAGGCTGGCCTTGCCGCTGGCGTCGAGCGCTCCGGAAGCGAGTTTCAGCCCATCGACCGCGAGGTTGCCTTTCGCGTCCCGGTTGATCGCCGCCAACAGCTTCGTGCGCTCGGCCAGCACGCCGCGCGCCGCGGCCGGCAGCGCGGCCGACAGCGCATCGACGCCGAGATTGAGCGCGATGGAACCGTCCGCCAGCGAGACGCGGCCGTCCGCCGTCCCGTCCAGCGCGTCACCATGCAGCTTCGCGCTCGCGATGGTCAGCACGTCCTCGCCGAGGCCGCCGCTGAAATCCGCCGTGATGCGCCCTGCCAACAGCGGCGCGACGGTCGGGTTCTCCATGACGATGCTTTCGGCGCTCGCCTTGCCGGCGAGCGGACCGCTTCGCTTGTCCACGTCGAATCCGTTGGAATGCAGCGAAAGCCGGACGCCGTTCGCCTTGACGTCCTTCGTCGCCAGCGAGGCGAGAGCGCCGCCGACGTCTAGCTTCAGCGCATTCTTCGGTCCGACAGCTCTTGCCGACAGGGACTGCAGGGCGAGGTCGATCGGGCTTTCCGGCGTCCCCAGCGACAGCGGCAGGCTGTCCCCGCTCGACTTCACGTCGAGCGTCAGGTCGCTGGCGCCATTGGGATCGAACGTGCCATGCGCGGTGCCGGACACGCCCTCGCCCGAAAGCGTTGCCTGCCGCAGGTCGACCGCGCCGCCGGGCACATAGGAGCCGGAGGCCGCGAGATCGAGCGCGCCCAGCCCGAGCTTGCGCGTCTGGCTGGTCTCGCCCCCGGCCAGCCTGGCGTCGAACCCGACCACCGGCGCCGAGGACGGCCCGGTGACGGTCGCGGTGCCGTCCAGCCGCCCAGCGGCGTCGAGCCCGTCCACGAAGGCGTTGCCGAGAGCGGCGGGCAGGTTCGATATTTCCGCCTTGAGGTCGAGCGTCTCGCCGGCCGTCCCCGACAGCACGACGGAACCGCCGCCGAGGCCGACCGCCAGCCTGTCGATGCTCGTCTGGCCGTTCGCCACCGTGATCGTCGCCGGCCCGTCGATGACCGTATCGATGCCCTTCACCGTCGCCCCACCGGAGGACAGCTCGACCGTCGTCGTGCCGTTCGCCAGCTTCGCGCGGCCGTCGATGGTGGCGGGAATGCCGGCCACGGTGGCCTTGCCGGTGAAGCCGGTCCACGGCCCGTCCTGTTTGAGGTCGACCGCGATGCCGCCGATCTCCGTCGTGCCGGACTTCACCGAATCCGCGGTGATCTTGCCCGATATGGCCGGCGCCTTGATGAAGCTGCCGACGGCGGCCGCCACCTTGATGTTGCGTGCCGCCATGTCGCCGCGGGTGATCTGGCCGCTCGCCGCATTGATCGCGACAGACGGCACATCGCCGTCCGCCGAGAAGGCGAACGTGCCGTTGATGTCGCCGCTCGCCGATTGCCCGGCCAGTTCCGCCAGCGGCGCGATGTCCGGCACGGCCAGCGTCAGCGTGCCGAGCGGCATGAAGGCGTCGTTGAGGGCGAGGTCGCCGGAGATTTTGCTGTCGCCGAGCGAGAGCGACAGGCCGTTGACCGAGCGCTTCCCGTCCGTCGTCGTCAGCGCGGCTTTCAGTTCGAGCGGCTGCTCGTCGACGCTGCCGGTCAGCGACACGTCGGCGGAAGGACTTGCGATGTCCGCCTTGCCGCTGGCGCTGAGCTTGATGGCCTTCACCGTCTTGCCGGCCGCCGTCAGGCTGTCGCTGCCGGCCGTCACGGTGAAGTCCGGCGCGGTGCGCGCGCCCTTGGCGGTCAGCGCGAAATCGAGATTACCGGCAACCGGCGTGCCGACCAGGGAAGAGAGGACCGAAACATCGCCGAGGCTGCCCTTCAGGTCCGCCTGGAGATCGGTGCCGGTGGCGCTCGCGGTGCCGCTGGCCGACAGCGTGCCCGATTTCAGTTCGATCGAGTTGGCCGCGAAATCGCCCTTGGGATCGCGCGTCGCGGTCGCCGAGAACTGCACGCGCGGCCCGAGCACGGTCTGGATCTGCTGCGGCAGCGCGGTCGAGACGGCGTCCGCGTTCATCGCCAGCGTCATGGCGAGATCGGCCAGCGTGACCTTGGCCGTCACCGACGCGTTGAGCGCGTCGGAGCGCAAAGTGCCTTCGTCCAGCGTGATCTCGTCCTGCCCGATCGTTCCCGAAAGGTTGGCGACGACCTTGCCCGCCACCAGCGGCGCCAGCGTGGCGACGTCGCTCTTCAGCGTGCCCGCTTCGAGGCCGACCTTCACCGGACCGCTGCGGGTGTTGACGTTGAAGCCGTCCGAATGAATCTGCACGCCGAGGTCGCGGATCTCGGTGCCGCCGGTCACCACCGAGACGAACGAGCCGGCGACATCCACCATCGGTTCCTTGCCGTCACCGAAGGCGCGGGCAGTGAGATTGTCGACGGCGACGGTCACCGGGGCGCCGCCGGTCGGCAGGCTCAGCACCACCGGGCCGCTCCTGGCCGTGACCTGCGCCGAGATATCCGCCGCCGATTCGGGGTCGAAGGCGCCTTTGGCCTCGGCATGGATGGCGTCGCTGTCGATGGCGGCCCGCTCGATCTCCACGCCACCCGCCTTGGTCGCGGTGCCGGCGATATCGAAGCGCGACTGCCCCGTCAGTAGCGGCTTCAGCATGTCGGGCAGAAACCGCTCGAACGCGCCGTCGCCCTTCACCTCGATGCGGCTGCCGGCGTCTGTGAGCTGGTGGCGGCCGGAAAGCTGCGCAACCACCTGCCCCGCGACCGAGAAGGACCCGGCGCCGTTCCAGTCGCCGAGCGGCCCGTTGCCTTTCACCGCGATGTCCACCGGCGGCGCGTCCGGAATCCTGAGCAGGTTGGCGATGATGCCGCCGGCCGGCTCGGACGCCTTGAGATCGACATCGAGCTTGTTGTCGGCGGGTGCGAAATGCACGGAGCCGACGACCGAGCCCTGCTGCCCGTCGCGGCGCTGGATGTTCAGGTCGGTGGCGATCGCCATCGGCGAAGCGTCCGCCTTCAGCGCCGCCTTCGCCGCAAGCTCGGCGATGCCGGTTCCGGCCAGGTCCTCGCCGAGCGCGATGTCGGGCAGGTCGATCTGCTTGACGTCGACCGAGACAGGCAGGCCGCTACCGCCACCGCTGCTTGCGCCAGCATCGGTCTTGCCGGACGACTGCGGCAGCCGCGCCATTTCGATGCGCTGCACCGCGACCCGGTCGGCACGGAACGTCTTCGAAAGCAGCGCCAGCGGCGACCAGTCCACCGCCACGTCCCGCAACGCCAGCCACGGCCCCTGACCGTCCGCGAGGGTCACGCTGCCGACCCTGAGCCGGCCCGACCAGATGCCGTCGATCTTGGCGATCGTCACCTTGCTGTCGTCGGAGGAGGCCAGCGTCGAGATCATGCCGGCCAGATTGTCGCGGCCGCGCTCGGTCGTCGTCAGCACGACAAGCGCGCCGACGGCCGCCGCCAGCACGACGACCAGCGCATAGAGGAAATAGCGGAGGAAGCGCTTGAACGTCTTCATGTCAGAACGCCTGCCCGATGCCGGCATAGATGCCGAAACTCGGATCGCCGCGATCCGGATTGAGCGGCACCGCCGCATCGATGCGCAACGGCCCGAACGGCGTGATGTAGCGCAGGCCGACGCCCGCGCCCACCTTCACGTCCGAGAAATCGGGGAACTGTTTTACCGAGACCGTTCCGGCATCGACGAAGGGCACGATGCCGATGGAATCGGTCACCTGGTAACGCAATTCGGCGGAGGTCTCGAACCAGGACAGGCCGCCGATCGGATCATCGTCGGAGTCTTTCGGCCCGATGCCCTGATAGGCATAGCCGCGCACCGATCCGCCACCGCCGGCATAGAAGCGGCGGTCCGCCGGAACCTCCTGCAGTGAGGCGCCGAGGATGGACCCCATCGCCAGCCGCCCGGCGGCGACGAAGCGGCCGGCGTCGTCGAGCGTCTGGTAGACCGACCCCTCGCCCTTCAGCTTGAGGAATACGGCGCCTCCCAGAAGGTCGTAGCTTGGCTCCGCATAGCCCAGGAACCGGAAACCCTTGGTCGGGTTCAGCTTGTCGTCGCGATTGTCCCAGACATATTGCAGCGGCAGCGAGGCGATCAGGTATTTCTGCGGATCGGGATCGAGGTTGTCCTCTATCTTTGAATATTCGAGCGCGACCCCGGCCGAAACCGTCTGGTATTTGCTCAACTCGTAGGACAGGCCGGTTTCGCCTCTGACCGAAAAACGGTCGTAGGCGTCTGGGTGCTCGAACACCGTCTTGAGGTTGGCGTAGAATTTCGACGCCGGCCCGACGACGCCGGGTTTCTCGAACATGACGCCGGCATTGTAGTTCAGCTTCGAGATGTCCTGGGCGCCGATGCCGCTGATGGAGCCGTCGAATTTCAGCTTCTCGGCATGGCCGAACAGGTTGCGGTGGCCCCAATAACCCTCGAAGCCGAGGCCGTCGGTGTTCGAGGCGGTCGCGCCGAGCCCGAAATAGCGGAACTTGCGCTCGCTCACCTCGACATTGATGGGAATGTTGCCTTGCGGGTCGAGCTTGTCCGCTTCCTTCACGGTCACGCTGTTGAAGACCTCGAGGCCCAACAGCCGGTCGCGCGCCTCGTCGATCTCGTCGGGCGAATACTGCTCACCTGGCTTCAACCCGGTCATGTAGCGGGTGAAATCGCGGTCGACGGCTTCCGTGCCGTCGACGCTGGTGTCGCCATAACCCGCGATCGGCCCTGCCGCCACGGTCAGCGTCACGTCGGCGGTCAGGCTCTTATGATCGGCCACGACCTCGCGGTCCGTCACCTTGGCAAGCGGCCTGCCCTCGTCCTTCAGCGCGCGCACGATCAGCGCCTCTGCTTTCAGGATGGCGCCGGAACTGGCGTCGCCACCGGTGATGAGCCCGTAGTCGGCGCTCATCAGGCCAGCCGCGTCGCCCTTCAACTGGATATTGCCGAGCGTGAAGCGCTGGCCGGGATCGATCGTTACCGTGACCGGAATGGGTTGTGGTCCGGTGAACTCGGCATCCGGCGGCAGGGCGTCGATGTCCTTGCCCTGGATTTCGACCGTCACCACCCCGTCGTAGCGGGCCTCGCCGTAGAGCGCGGCCACAAGCTGCTCGCGCTCCGAACGCGCCTTGGCGAGCAGGCCGAGCGAACCCGACACCGGATGATCCTCGTCGGCCTTCAACCCGGAAACGTTTTCAAGCTTCTTCTCGAGATCGTCGTCGGCGCCCACGACGTTGATCGTCACCGCATAGCGCAGCGGATTGGCGATATCGGCATCCTCGTCCTCGTCCGATCCCCACAGCTTGAGGCCGAAAATCTCGAAAGCGGCCGCGCTGCGGTTCTGAACGACGAGAACCGACGAGCAAAGCAGTGCGCATGCCAGCGCGCGCAACACGATGCGCCTGGGTACAAGACCGACAACACTCCTCACCAACTTTACCGTCACGCCGGACCCAGGGTTGCAAAGCCTAAAATTGAACGCAACTTCTGAAGCGCTCGTAAAGGAGCCTCAATTCAATTGTCTGAATTGAGCCGGGCTTGGAACTCACACCTTTTATGCCATGGCAAGAAAGTGTGATCCAACGCCCGTAATGCAGGCCGAATGCCGCCGGCGACGGGCCGGAGGCTCTCGACAATGGGCGATAGCCGCCCGCCCCCGCATTGACAAGCGCAACCTGAGCTTGAACATGCCGGGAGAGCAATGTCCTGGAGGGGTGTCATGGCAATGCGCGCGGCACGTTTTGTCTCTTTGCTTTTCTGTCTGCTGGCGTCCATCGGCGCCGCCCAGGCGGCCGAAGCCCGGCGAATCGTCACGACCGACAATTCTGATTATTTCGGCTTCGACCTGCGCTCGACGCAGAACGTGACGCTCGATCAGTGCGGCACCACCTGTCTCGGCGATCCCTCCTGCCGCGCCTTTACCTACAACAAGAAGGCCAAGTGGTGCTTCCTGAAATCGGATTTCAACACGCTGAAGACCTTCAACGGCGCCATCGCCGGCAAGGTCGTGCCGGTCAATGGCGATCCCGACATCGGCGCGCCGCCGGACCTCGCCTTCTTCCCCTCATGGATGGCGGACCAGGCCCAGCAATACCGCAATTTCATCCTCGGTCCCGGCTTCACCAAGCCGACCGAAGGCATGAACGGGCTGGTCGACGCGGCCGAGCAGGCGGCGCTGGCCGGCGACCACCGCACCGCCATGCAGAAATACGAGCAGGCCGTTTCGATCCTGCCCGACGACGGCGCATTGTGGACCAGGCTCGCCCATGAGACCCTGCTCGTCCAGCCGTCCGGCGGCTCGGAAACCGCGACCCTGCAGGCCAACGGCACCTCCGCCGCCTTCAACGCATACAAATTGACCCGCACCGCCGCCAACCGCGCCGAAGTGCTGGCGCTGCTGGCCGGCGGCCTCGATCGCCGCGACACCTACCGTCCCGCCATCCAGGCCTATGAAGCGAGCCTCGCGCTGGTGAACTCGGCATCCGTGCGCGCCGATTATGAAGACCTCAAGGCGCGGAAAGGCTTCCGCATTGTCGACCACACTGTCGATGCCGACACCTCCGCGCCGCGCATCTGCGCGCAGTTCTCCGAGGACCTGGTCAAGACCGGCGTCGACTACAGCCAGTTCGTCACCGTCGACGGCGGCGCGCCGAAGGGCATCGAGGCCAAGGATCGGCAGATCTGCGTCGAGGGCCTGGAGCACGGCCAGCACTATCAGGTGACCTTCCGCCCCGGCCTGCCGGCGGCGATCGGCGAGGTCATCTCCGCGCCGGTGGTACTGTCCATCTATGTGCAGGACCGCGCCCCGTCCGCGCGCTTCACCGGCGACAGCTTCGTGCTGCCGGCCGGCGCACGCCGCGGCATCCCGCTGGTCAGCGTCAACATGAACGTCGCCGACATGAAGCTCTACCGCATCGGCGACCGCTCGCTGGCGCAGCTCCTGTCCGGCTACCAGTTCCTCCACCAGCTCGACGGCTACGACATCTCCTCGATCACCGACCAGATGGGCGAGCCCGTCTGGGAGGGCAAGATGGACATCGCCGGCGACCTCAACAAGGAAGTCACCACCTCCTTCCCCGTCGACGAGGCGCTGCCCGAGCGCAAGCCGGGCGTCTATGTGCTGACCGCCCAGCCGGTGGACGACCACAGCGAGGAATACAATTCCCGCGCCACCCAGTGGTTCGTCGTCTCCGACATCGGCCTCTCCACCTATACCGGCCAGGACGGGCTCAACGTCTTCGCCCGCTCGCTCGGCACCGCCAAGCCGATCGAGGGCGCGGAACTCACCCTGCTCGCCCGCAACAACGAGATCCTCGGCACCGCCACCACCGACGCCGACGGCCGCGCCACCTTCAAGCCCGGCCTGACGCGCGGCGAGGGCGGCATGGTGCCGGCCGTCCTGATGGCGAAGAAGGGCGACCAGGATTTCGTCTTCCTCGACATGACCAAGGCCGGCTTCGACCTCTCCGACCGTGGCGTCGAGGGCCGCGCTGCGCCCGGCGCGCTCGACGTCTACGCCTGGACCGAGCGCGGCATCTACCGCGCCGGCGAGGACGTGCATGTCGCGGCCCTTGCCCGCGACGGCGCCGCCGACGCGGTGGAGAACCTGCCGCTTACCTTCATCTTCACGCGGCCCGACGGCGTCGAGGCGCGCCGCGTGGTCTCCGACGGAAACGATGCCGGCGGCCGCGCGGTCGACCTGCCGCTCGAGCCGAACGCCATGCGCGGCACCTGGACCGTTTCGATCTACACCGATCCGAAGCAGTCTCCCGTCGCCAGTCAGATGTTCCTGGTCGAGGACTTCGTGCCCGATCGCATCGAGTTCGACCTGACCTCGGACAAGAAGGAGATCGCGCAGGGCGAGACCGCCAACGTCACCGTCGATGGCCGCTTCCTCTACGGCGCGCCTGCCGCTGGCCTCGCGCTGGAGGGCGAGACGACGCTTTCCGCGACCCGCGACTGGGACCGCTTCAAGGGCTTCGCCTTCGGCCTCGACGACGAGCAGACGGCCGAGCCCAGCGTCACCCCGCTGACCGGCCTGCCGGTAGTCGGCGACGACGGCAAGGCGAGCTTTCCGGTCGCCTTCGATCAGGTCCCCTCCACCACCAAGCTGGTCAACGCCAAGGTGACCGTGCGCATGCGCGAGACCGGCGGCCGCGCCGTCGAGCGCTCGCTCGACATCGGCATCCGCCCGACCGGCCACATGATCGGCATCAGGCCCGACTTCGCCGACGACGAGGTGCCGCAGGGCGGCACGGCGAAGTTCTCGCTCATCGCCGTCGATCCGGACGGCAAGCGCGAGGCGCTGAAGGGCGCGCTGTGGACGCTGGTGCGCATCGATCGCAATTACCAATGGTATCGCAGCGGCGGCTCGTGGAACTACGAGCCGGTCGAATTCACCAAGTCGATCGCCAACGGCACCGTCGACATCGATGAAAACGGCGAGGCAGAGCTTTCGCTGCCGGTGGACTGGGGTCGCTATCGCCTCCAGGTCGAGACGACCGATCCGGAAGGCCCGGCCACCAGCTACGCCTTCGACGGCGGCTGGTATGTCTCGGCCACCTCGACCGAGACGCCCGACGCACTGGAGATCGCGCTGGACAAGGACAGCTACCAGCCCGGCGAAGTCGCCAGATTGAAGGTCTCGCCGCATTATGCCGGCCAGCTTCTGGTCACCGTCGGGGCCGACAGGCTGCTCAAGACCTTTACCGCCGACATTCCGGCGAACGGCGGCACGGTGGACGTGCCGGTCGGCGACGACTGGGGCGCCGGCGCCTATGTCACCGCGACGCTCTTCCGCCCCGGCGATGGACAGGAAACGCGCATGCCGGCGCGCGCCATCGGCGTGAAGTGGCTTAAAGTCGATCCCGGCGAGAAGCAGCTCGACGTGACCCTGACGCCGCCCGAAAAGACCGAACCCCGGCAGACGCTGTCGGTCCCGGTATCGGTCGCCGGCGCGAAGCAGGGTGAGAATGCCTATGTCATGGTCGCCGCCGTCGACGTCGGCATCCTCAACCTCACCAACTACCAGCCGCCCAACCCGGAGGACTGGTTCTTCGGCCAGCGCATGATGGGGCTCGAGCTGCGCGACCTCTACGGCCGTCTGATCGACGGCTCGCTCGGCGCGACCGGGCGCCTGCGCACCGGCGGCGACGGCGCGGCCATGCAGAGCCAGGGCAGCCCGCCGACCGAAAAGCTGGTCGCCTTCTTCTCCGGTCCGGTGCAACTCGACGCCGACGGCAAGGCTGTCGTCGATTTCGATATTCCGCAGTTCAACGGCACCGTCCGCGTCATGGCCGTGGCCTGGACGAAGCAGGCCGTCGGCCATGCGGTGAAGGACGTGATCGTGCGCGATCCCGTCGTGCTGACGGCCGGCCTGCCGCGTTTCCTGGCGCCCGGCGATTCGGCGACCATGCGCGTCGACGTCGCCAACACCGACGCGCCGGACGGCGACTATGCCGTGTCGGTCGACGCCACCGGCGGCCTCTCGGTCGGCAGCGACGGCGTGCCCGAAAAACTGACGCTGGCCTCCGGCAAGCGTCAGACCTTCTCGGTGCCGCTGATCGGCGTCTCGGCAGGGGATTCCTCGATTACCGTAAGACTCTCGCACGAGGGCGGACCGGACATCGAACAGACGCTGGCGCTGCCGATCCGCCCGTCGCAACTGCCCATCACCACCCGCCTCGTGGTCGATCTGAAAGGCAATGGCGGCGCGTTGCGCGTCGACAGGGAGCTTCTGGCGGCGAGCCTGCTGGAAGGCGCTTCCGTCAGCGTCGGCGTTTCGCAGGCGGCGGCCTTCGACGTGCCGTCGCTGCTCATGTCGCTCGACCGCTATCCCTATGGCTGTGCCGAGCAGACGACCAGCCGCGCGCTGCCGCTTCTCTATGTCAACGACATGGCGAAGGGCTACGGCATCGCCTCCGATCCGAACCTGCACGACCGGGTCCAGGAAGCGGTCTATCGGGTGCTGAGCTACCAGGCGTCGGGCGGCAGCTTCGGCCTGTGGGGGCCGGGCTCAGGTGACCTGTGGCTCGATTCCTACGTCACCGACTTCCTGACCAGGGCGCGCGAGCAGAAATACGAGGTGCCGCGCGAGGCGATCGACCGAGCACTGAACAACTTGCAGAACTCGCTCGGCTACGACCAGGACGTGCAGGACCGCGGCAGCGACATCGCCTATGCGCTCTACGTGCTCGCCCGCAACAAGAAGGCCTCCGTCGGCGACCTGCGCTACTATGCCGACACGCAGCTCGAAGCCTTCACCAGCCCGATGGCGGTGGCCCAGCTCGGTGCCGCGCTTGCGCTCTACGGCGATGCGCAGCGTTCCGAGCAGACCTTCCAGGCTGCCCTCCAGCTCGCCAACGAGACGCCCAACTACGACTGGTATCGCTCCGATTACGGCTCGGATCTGCGTGACGGCGCCGCCATGCTTGCGCTGGCGGCGGAGTCCAGGCCCGTCCCCTCCGTTGTGCCGGACCTCATCAAGCTCGTGGAGAACGAACGCGCGGTCAAACGCTGGACGAGCACGCAGGACGAGGCGTGGATGCTGCTGGCCGCGCGCGCGCTCAAGGACGGCAACGACTCGATCAAGCTCACTGTCGACGGCCAGCCGCACAGCGGCGCGTGGTCGGAGCAGATGAGCGGCGACGCGCTGCTGGCGAACCCGGTCACGGTCGCCAACAATGGCAGCCAGGCCCTGCAGGCCGTCGTCACCACGGTGGCGGCGCCGGCCCAGCCGCTGCCGGCCGGCGGCGACGGCTATACGATCGAGCGCACCTACTACCGGCTCGACGGCACCGAGGCCAATGTCTCGGAAGTCAGCCAGAACGAGCGCTTCGTCGTCGTGCTCAAGGTACATGAGAACAACGACTGGCCGCAGCGCGTGCTGGTCACGGACCTTCTGCCCGGCGGTTTCGAGATCGACAATCCGAGCCTCGTCTCCAGCGCCCAGCTCGCCAATTTCTCGTGGCTGGCGCAGACCGACGCGGCGCATCTCGAATTCCGCGACGACCGCTTCGTCGCCGCCTTCAACCCGAACGAGGACAGCCGCGACATCATGCTGGCCTATGTCGTGCGGGCGGTGACGCCAGGCGTCTACGCCCACCCGGCGGCGAGCGTGCAGGACATGTACCGCCCGCAATACGCGGCCCGCACCGCCACCGGCATGATGGAGGTGAAGGCGCCGTAGCGGCGTCCTCACCGGCAAGCCGATGGCTGGACGTTCAACGGCTATGCACCCCCACCCCTGTCCCCTCCCCACAAGGGGGAGGGAGACGCTGACGCTACCGCGAGCCCCAAGATCGCCAACGTCGATGTTTCATGGCACTACCGCAGAGTCCCCCTCCCCCTTGTGGGGAGGGGTTAGGGGTGGGGGTGAGCCGACATATGTCGTTGCCCTAAGGCCTACGACCAGCAAGCAAGGGTGAGGCGCAGCGCCATGCCTTCCCGAAAAATCCTCCGCAAGCTCGCCATCGGCACCGCGGCCGGCGCCACCCTGCTCGCCCTCTTCCTCGCCGCCCTCTGGCAGCTCGACCGTGCCTACCCGCCGCCGCTCGACGCCCAGGCGGCGACGTCGGCAGAGGTGCTCGACCGCGATGGCCAGCTGCTGCGCGCCTTCGCCACGCCGGACGGCTACTGGCGCCTCGATACAAGGCTCGACCAGGTCGACAAAGGTTTCGTCGACATGCTGGTCGCCTATGAGGACAAGCGCTTCTGGGACCACCACGGCGTCGATGTCCTCGCCATCGGCCGCGCCGCGCTGCAACTCGTCGCCAACCACCGCATCGTGTCGGGCGGCTCCACGCTCTCCATGCAGCTGGCCCGCCTGATCGAGCCACGCGACAGCCGCTCCTTCGCCTCGAAGATCAAGCAGGTGCTGCGCGCGATCCAGATCGAGCGGCGGCTCTCCAAGCGAGAAATCCTCGAGCGCTACCTGACACTCGCGCCCTATGGCGGCAATCTGGAGGGCGTGCGCGCCGCCTCGCTCGCCTATTTCGGCAAGGAGCCGAAACGGCTGACGGTTTCCGAGGAGGCCATGCTGGTGGCGCTGCCGCAACTGCCGGAAAAGCGTCGGCCGGACCGCAACCCCAAGACCGCGCTGGCCGCGCGCGACCGGGTGTTGCAACGCATGGTCTCGGCCGGGAACCTGTCGGAGCGCGAAGCCGCCCGCGCCGCGCTCGATCCGGTGCCGCAAACGCGGCGCGCCCTGCCCGCGCTCGCCGCCCACGCCGCCGATCTGGCGCTGAGGAATGCGACGCCCGGCACAGCGCCGCAGCTCACCATCAGGAAGAGCGTCCAGCGGGGGCTGGAGGCCGTTGCCCGCGACGCTGCCCGGAAACTCGGCCCGAAACTGTCGGTCGCCCTGGTGCTGGCGGATTCGCGCACCGGCGACATTCTGGGCGAGGTCGGTTCCGCCGACTATTTCGATTCCCGCCGCTCCGGCTGGATCGACATGACGCGGGTGCTGCGCTCGCCGGGCTCGACGCTAAAACCCTTCATCTACGGGCTCGCCTTCGAGCAGGGCATGATCGCGCAGGAGACGATGATCGAGGACAGCCCGGCCGACTTCGGCGGCTACCGGCCGAGGAACTTCGACATGGGCTACCAGGGCGACGTGACCATCCGCCAGGCCTTGCAGTTGTCGCTCAACGTGCCGGCGGTGCGGGTGCTCGACGCGGTCGGCCCGGCACGGCTGATCGCCCGCTTCCACCAGGCCGGCGTCAATCCGACCCTTCCGCTCAACGAAGCGCCGGGGCTGGCCATCGGCCTGGGCGGCGTCGGCATCACCCTGCGCGATCTCGTCCAGCTCTACACGGGGCTGGCGAACGGCGGAAAGGTCCACGCGCTGCGCGACGGCACGGAAAGGATACCGGTGACCGACGCTGCCGCCACCATCCTCGACGCCCCGGCCAACTGGCAGATCGCCGACATCCTGGGCGGGATGCGCCCGCCGCAGGGCGCCGCGCCGCGCGGCATCGCCTACAAGACCGGCACTTCCTACGGTTACCGCGACGCCTGGTCGGTCGGCTACGACGGACGCTATGTGCTGGGAGTCTGGGTCGGTCGCGCCGATGCCAGCGCGGTGCCCGGCCTGTCGGGCTATGTCTCGGCCGCACCCATATTGTTTGACGGTTTCGTCCGCTCCGGTCTCGCCGCCGTGCCGCTGCCGGCGCAGCCAGCCGGCGTGCTGCGCCCCCGATCCGAGGACCTGCCGGTGACGCTCGCCCGCTTCGGTCCGGTCGGCGGGCCATCGGTGGCCGGCGTTTCCGAATCCGCTCCGCGTATCGTCTTCCCGCCGGACGGCGCGCGTGTCGACCTCGCCGCCTCGACCGACCAGCAGAGCCCGCTGGTGCTGAAACTGCAAGGCGGCCGCGCGCCGTTCCGTTGGCTGGCCAACGGCAAGCCGCTGGTCGGGTTGGACCGCACGCGCACCGCCACCTGGCAGCCGGACGGCGCCGGCTATTCGACGCTCACCGTCATCGACGCCGCCGGCCGTGCGGCCAGCGTCAAGGTCTTCGTGGAATAGCGTGGCTCAGGCGGCGAGCTGCGGGCGGCGCGTCCGCCACAGCAACGATCCGATCACGGCCAGATTGAGCAGGTTCCATGCGATGCCGTTGAGGAAAGCGGCCGTGTAGGAACCGGTCATGTCGTAGATCCAGCCCGACATCCAGCCGCCGAGCGCCATGCCGAAGATCGTCGCCATCATCACCAGCCCGACGCGCCGGCCGGCCTCGCTGGCCGGCATGTAGTCGCGCACGATGATCGCGTAGCAGGGCACGATGCCGCCCTGCGACAGACCGAACACCAGCGACACGACATAGAGCGAAGCCAGTCCGTCGAAGGGAATGTAGAGCGCCAGCGACAGGCATTGCAGCGCCGAGCCGATGAACAGCGTCTGCACCGCGCCGATGCGGTCGGCCAGGAAGCCGGAGCCGATACGGCTGATCACCCCCGCCGCCAGCATGATCGCCAGCATGTCCGCGCCATGCGCCATGCCGAAGCCGAGATCCATGCAGTAGGCGACGATATGCACCTGCGGCATCGACATGGCCACGCAGCACCCGACGCCCGCCACAATCAGCAGCATCTGCAGCGCCGAGGGCGACAGCGCGATGGGCCTGACCCGCCTGGCGGACGGTGTCTGCCCCTCCACAATGCGGGGCGCCGGGCGGCGCAACAGCAGGATGAGCGGAACCATGGTGACGAGACACACGATGCCGATGGCCGCATAGGTGGAGCGCCAGCCGAACTCGGTCATGAAATGCGGCATGACGGACGGCCAGAAGGCGCCCGCGAAATAATTGCCGGATGCCGCGCCCGTGACCGCCAGTCCGCGATGACGGTCGAACCAGTGGGAGATGTCGGCGATCAGAGGCCCGAAGATGGCCGAGCAGCCGACGCCGATCAGCACACCCTGCACCAGCGCGAACTGGACGATCGATTGGGTCAGCGAGGCAAGCACAAAACCCGCCGAAAGGCCGATCGAGGTCATCAGCGCCGGGCGCCAGTAGCCGAACCGGTCGATGGCGCGACCGACAAGCACGTTGCCAGCCGCGAAGCCGATCATGGTCGCGGTGTAGGGCAGCGATGCGTTGGCGCGATCGACGCCGAATTCGGCCTGCACCTGCGGCAGGACGACCACCACGGCCCACATGCCGGCCCCGCCGATCGTCGCCATGACGACCGAGATGCCGAGCCGCAGCCAGGCGTAGGGGCCGTCGATCGGCGACGCGCCGGCAGCCAGGGTGTCCGCCTTCGCCATGAAAACCGCTCCAGTGGTGAGAGGCCATTATCGGTGCGCGGCACGGTTGGCGTCAGCGCCAGCGGCGGAAAGCGGTCGCTCCAGCCGTTTTAAGGAACCCGTCCGGCCGCGCATTCATTGAGACGTGAGGGAGAAAGGAAAGCCTCATGGCTACCGAACACAAGGAAAAATGGTCCGCCGGCGTGACCGGGCACAGCAACGCGCTGGACCTGGAGGATAAGGTCTTCGAGAAGCGCGATCCGAAGGAGATCGCCGCTTCGCTCAAGCGCTCGGCCGAACACAGCCACCGCCGCAAGGCGGAACCGTTCCAGTCGGCCATGTCGATGCTCAATTTCTACATCAACCGCGCCGGCAGGAACCTTTCGGACAAACAGAAAAAAGTCCTGGAAGACGCGAAGGACGAGTTGCGTGTGGCTTTCGGGCGGGAGCGGCAGGATTGATGGAGACCTGCATCATTTCCATTGTCCAGCACCCCCACCCCTAGCCCCTCCCCACAAGGGGGAGGGGGATGCCGACACAACCGCTTCATCTGAAATCCCCAACGTTGGCATACTGTAGCGCTGCCGCGCCCCAGTCCCCCTCCCCCTTGTGGGGAGCGACTGTCTTGGAAATCAAGTTGGTTGCCACGGCTTTTGGTCCCGGATGATGGCGTTGAGGATGGTGAGGAGCTTTCGGGCGACGGCGATGATGGCCACCATTTTCGGCTTTCCGGCCATGACCAGCCTGTCGCGGAAGGCTTTGAGGACGGGGTTGCGCCTGGCGGCGACGAGG
>NZ_JBEBMG010000014.1:0-89946 GCF_040081975.1 Mesorhizobium hunchu | reverse complement strand
CAGTCCCGTGCGCCGCGCAATCTCCCGGATCGAATGTCCATCTCGCAGATGCCAGCGTCGGATAACGCTCAGTAACGCCATGTCTATCACTCCAATGTCCCCTGCAATCAGCCAGCAGGGGTGGGTTCAAACATGGGTCACTTCTCAATGGAAAAATCCCTCAATCCCGGGTCAGTTCTCGGCGGAAATCAACAGCGCATGGACAATCGCCGAACGCCATAGTCCTGCGAAGTGCCAGTTTGACCTTCAGCCGGTGGCTTCGCCCGGTCTTTGTATGAGATTCCAGCGAGGTTGGTCACGACTGGTGAATTAGCCCAATCGTGTCCACTGGCCTGAAGCCCGAACCGCAGGACGAATTCTCAGAGAACGGCGGCTCGCCGCGCACGCGAGAGGCCACCCCGAGCGGAGACGGTCAGATTCGGCCTGTAATCCCGTTCGTCGCTTATGCCTGTAGATAGCGCTCGGCCAGTCGCGCCCATAAAGCCGCGCCCGTGGTCAGGCTGGCGTCGTTGAAGTCGTATTTCGGGTTATGCAGGAAGGCCGAGCCTTCGCCGTTGCCCAGCCGCAGGAAGCAGCCGGGCTTGTGCTCGAGGAAGTAGGCGAAATCCTCGCTGCCTGGAATCAGCGGACACTCGGAGACCCTCCCGGCGCCGACGAGTTCGGTGACGACATCCGTCGCGAACGCGGTTTCCTCCGGCGCGTTGACGACGACGGGATAGCCGTGCTCCCAGTCGATGTCGACGGTCGCGCCATGCGCCTCGGCAATGGCGCCGGCGATCGCCCGGATGCGCTGCTCCAGCGTCTTGCGGACCTCAGGCGAAAAGGAGCGAATGCTCGCCGCGATCTCGGCGCGCTCGGGTATAACGTTGGAGGCCGTTCCGCCCTTGATCGTGCCCACCGTAACCACTGCCGTCTCGGTCGGATTGACGCTGCGCGACACCACCGTCTGCAAAGTCATCACCAGATTGGCGGCAGTCACGATAGGATCGACCGCCAGATGCGGGCGCGAGGCGTGGCCGCCGCGGCCGGTGATGGTGATGGTGGCCGTGTCGGCCGCCGCCATCAGCGGCCCCGAGCGCATCAGGAAGCTTCCCGCCGGCGCGCCGGGATGGTTGTGCAGCCCGAAGATGGCGTCGCAGGGAAACCGCTCGAACAGGCCGTCGGCGATCATCGCCTGGGCGCCGCTCACCTTGCCGGCTTCTTCCGCCGGCTGGAAGATCAGGTTGACCGTGCCGGTGAAGTGGCGGGTGCGCGCCAGATATTCGGCGGCGCCAAGAAGCATCGTCGTGTGGCCGTCATGGCCGCAGGCGTGCATGACGCCCTGCTTGGTGCTGGCGTAGGGCAGGCCGGTTTCCTCGACGATCGGCAGCGCGTCCATGTCGGTGCGGATGGCGATGCTGCGCCCGCCGGTCCCCTGTGTCAGTCGCCCCACCACGCCGTAACCGCCGACATTGCGGGTGACCTCGTAGCCCCAGGACTCCAGGCGTTCGGCGACGTAGTTCGCCGTCTCGCGCTCCTCGAAGGAAAGCTCGGGATTGGCGTGGAGGTGCCGGCGCGTGCGCGTCAGCTCGGCCTCCTTGTCCTTGAAATCCGGGATGGAGGCGAACTGGTTGGATGTCATGTGTTTTCTACTCGACTTGGAAAAGAGCGGATGCCGTCGTCAGATGAAGCGGCTGAGGAAGCTGCGGGTGCGCGGATGCGACGGATTGGTCAGCACCTCGTCCGGCGGCCCCGTCTCGATGACATGGCCGCCGTCCATGAACACCACCCGGTCGGCCGCCTCGCGGGCGAAGCCGATCTCGTGGGTGACGACGATCATCGTCAGGCCCTGGTTGGCGAGATCACGCATGGTCGCCAGCACCTCGCCCACCAGTTCCGGGTCGAGCGCCGATGTCGGCTCGTCGAACAGCATCAGCTTCGGCCTGATCGCCAGCGCGCGGGCGATGGCGACGCGCTGCTGCTGGCCGCCCGAGAGCTGGCGCGGATAGGCGTCGATCTTCTGCTCGAGCCCGACGCGGGTGAGCAGCTCGCGGGCGTAGCGGACAGCCTCGCCGCGATCCTGGCCGTGAACGCCGACAGGCGCCTCGATGACGTTTTCCAGCGCCGTCATGTGCGGATACAGGTTGAACTGCTGGAACACCATGCCGATCTTGCGGCGCTGGCGGGCGATCTCGCGGTCCGACAGCCGGTCGAGCCGGCCGTTGCGCAAGCGATAGCCGATCTGCTCGCCGTCGACCTCGATCGAGCCCTGATCGATGGTTTCGAGATGGTTGATGCAGCGCAGGAAGGTCGATTTGCCGGAACCCGACGGACCGAGGATGACCACCGTCTCTCCCGGCGCGACATCGAGATCGATGCCTTTCAGCACCTCGTTGGATCCGAACGCCTTGTGGACGTCGCGCGCCCTCACCAGCGGACGATCAGGCGCGGTCATCGTGCGGACTCCTGTTTGCTGACCGCATCCGGCGCCGCCGGCGCGATGGCGTTGGCCGAACCGCGGTCGCCGCGGCCGTAGTAGCGCTCGATCGCGCTCTGGCCGATGTTCAGGATCGAGGTGATCAGGAGATACCACAGCACCGCCACCATCAGCAGCGGGATGATCTCGAAGGTGCGGTTGTAGATCGACTGCACCGAATAGAGCAGGTCAGCCATGGCGATGACGCTGACCAGCGAGGTCGCCTTGATCATGCTGATGAGCTGGTTGCCGGTCGGCGGCACGATGGATTTCATCGCCTGCGGGATGATGATGCGGCGCAGCGCACGGCCGCGCGTCATGCCGAAGGCTTCGGCCGTTTCCGCCTGACCCTTGTCGACCGACAAAAGCCCGCCGCGGATGATCTCCGCCATATAGGCCGCCTCGTTGAGCGCGAGGCCGAGCACCGCCGCCGTCAGCGGCGTGATGAGATCGTTGGTGTCCCAGCTGGCGATGCCGATGGAGATGCGCGGAAACAGCGTCGACATGTTGTACCAGAAGATGAGCTGGACCAGCAGCGGCGTGCCGCGGAAGAACCAGATGAACAGCGCCGAGAGCGACCAGGCCAGGCGGTCCTTCGACATGCGCGCGATTGCCAGGACAAGGCCGAGCGCAATGCCGATCGCCATGCCGACGACGGTGAGGCCGAGCGTTACCGTCAGGCCCTGCATCACCGTCGGATCGAAGAAATACTTGCCGACGACCGGCCATTCGAAATTCGGATTGATGGCGACGATGTAGGCGAACCCGCCCGCCAGGACGAGCGTCACACCCCAGAGGACGACCCGGTCGAACGGGAAGGGCCGGTGGGCCCTGCGCACGTCGCGCTGTTCGTCCTCGGCAAGGCGCGGCAGCCGTGCCGCGAGGTGGGCGGTGTCCGTCATGATCCGGTCCTTACTGACCCTGGTTGATACCGGGCTTGTCGATCATGTTGTTCTCCAGGCCCCACTTCTTCATGATCGCCGCATAGGTGCCGTTGTCCATCAGGATCTTGAAGGAATCGCGCAGCACTTCGCCGAGCGGCGAGCCTTTCGGCACGACGGCGCCCTGATAGATGTCCTTGAAGCCGTTCGGCTTGCCGACGGCGGCCAGTTCGAGCTGGCCGTTCGCCTGCTGGACGAAATAGGTCAGCGGCGCTTGCGAGGAGAAGAAGGCGTCGGAGCGCTTGGAGCGCACGGCGAGGATCGAGCTCGGCTGGTCGGTGAAGGACTGCACCTCCACGGCCGGCTTGCCGTCGCCGACGCATTTTTCGGACTGCTCTTTGATGACCTTCTCGGCGGAGCCGCCGGACATCACGGCGATGCGCTTGCCGCAGGCGGTGTCGAGCGAGGTGATGCCGGCAGGATTGCCTTTCTGCACGGCGAAGACGACGTATTCGCGCACCCAGTCGACGAAGTCGTTCGACTTCTGCCGGTCCGGATAGTCGCCGACCGGACCCATGGCGAACTGGTAGCGGCCGGAATCGATGCCGCTCAAAAGCGCCGGCAGGCCGGCCACCGAAGCGTGGCCGATCTCGATGCCGAGAAGCTGGCCGATGGCGTCCGAAATGTCCTTGGTCGCGCCGGACAGATCCGTCCCGGTCACGATCTCGTAGGGCGGGAAGGAGCCGTTGTTGACGGTGGTCATCTTGCCGGCGTCGACGATTTCCTTCGGCAGGCGCGCGCGCAGTTCGTCGTTGACGCTCTGTTTCTGGATATCCTGCGCGAATGCGCCCTGCGCCAGCATCGCGGCGACCGACGCGATCAGAACGGTTCTCGGTTTCATGTTTTTCTCCTTCCCGGTGTTGAAACGGTTGCCGTCACGCCGAGGACGGGTGCGAATTCACGAAGGGGAAAAGCTCTTCGACCGATATCGGACGAGGCAAGATCCCCTGCGCATGAAGCTCGGCGGCGAAATCCTCGATCATGCGGCGGTTCGGTTCGATGCCGCTGTCGTTCCAGGCCGGCGGCAGGTCGTGCGCTGCTTGCAGCAATTCTTCGATGATCCATGGCGAGGTCTCGGCATATTTGCGGCGCTTGGCGGTCCACAGGCGCTGACTTTCATCGACGAGGCGCGACAGTTCGTCCGGCAGCCAGGGATGCCGACTGGCGATCTCGCTCTTCACCGCCACCAGATGCATGCCGGGAACATAGCCCACGTCATCGAAATAGAGCCGTTCGGCGGTTCGGAAATCCCTGACGAGCTGGCGGAACCCGGAACCCGGCGCGAAGAAGGCCGTCGGCATGAACGGCGTGAACACGGCGTCGAGCCCGCCCTCCGCCAAAAGCTCCATCATCGGCCGCTCGCCAGGCGCGGCCTCGATGCGTCCGGGCCGGCCGAAGCCGTCGAGGCGGTCGACGATCGGATGCTCGGCGGTCAGGCGGCCGGCGAACCAGCAGGCGTCCTCGACGCCGACGCCCTCCCGGCGCAGTGCGGCGCGAGTCCATGTGTTGCCGGAGTCGCGCCAGCCGGTGACGCCGATGCGCTTGCCCGCGAGCTGGTCGAGCCGCTCCAGCGGGCTGGCTTCCGTGGTGATGATGCAGCGGTGCCGGAAGCCTCGCATGATGAAGCACGGCACGCCGACGATCCCGCCGGCGCCTTCGGCCATGGCCGAGACATAGCGGCTGAAGGACACTTCGGCCGCGTCATAGGCCGCATCGGTCGCAAGGTCCGGGATCAGCGTGCCGACCCGGTCGACGGAGACATCGAGCCGGTCGGACTTCACGTCGCCCAGGATCAGCGGGGTGAGATAGTCCCAGTCACGGGTGGCAAACCGAATGGAAACAGACACGGAAAAACTCACTGACGGAAATGGACAAGACTGCCGTTAAATGTTTAGCATAGACCGATCAAACGTTATTACGTTATTGAACATTAATTCGGAGGGGCGATGGCCGATTTCGACGCGGAATGGTTCGCCGGG
The DNA here is from genome assembly GCF_040081975.1 of Mesorhizobium hunchu. NCBI lineage: Bacteria > Pseudomonadati > Pseudomonadota > Alphaproteobacteria > Hyphomicrobiales > Phyllobacteriaceae > Mesorhizobium > Mesorhizobium hunchu. The sequence goes on along the minus strand of NZ_JBEBMG010000014.1, from coordinate 84,571 downwards.
CGGCTCGGCGACCGCACGACGCATGGCATCGCGCGCGAAACGGCGGCCCTGATCCGTAACGGCGTGCTGCCGGTCGGCTCCAAGCTGCCGCCGGTACGCGACATCGCCTATGCGCTGGGGGTCAGTCCGGCCACCGTCTCGACGGCCTGGAGCGACTTGCGACGCCACAAGATCATCGAAGGCCGGGGCCGCAACGGCGCCTGGGTCAGGACCGACCGGTTCACCGCGCGGCCCGAACGGCATATGAGCGGCGGAAACTACGGGCCGGGCATCCTCAATCTGGCGATCGCCGAGCCCGACGTGGCGCTGCTGCCGCCGCTCGGTGCGGCGCTCGCGCACGGCGCTCGGGCCGAGCGCCTCAACAGCTATGAGCGGGTGCGCATCCTGCCGGAGCTGGAGGCGGCCGTGCGGCCGGGCTGGCCTTATGAGCCGGGCGCCTTCCTGGCCACCAACGGCGGCTATAATGCGATCTATACGCTGCTCCACGCCCTGGTCCGGCCCGGCGTTCCGGTGGCGATCGAAGACCCCACCGCGCTGCGCCTGCTCGACATCCTGGAAGACCTCAACGTGCCGATCCTGCTGGTCGAGTGCGACGGGGAGGGACCGCTGCCACATTCGTTAGCGAAGGTGCTCGAGCAGCGGCCGGCCGCCTTCATCTTCCAGCCGCGCGTGCATTCCGTGACCGGAGCGCTGATGTCGGCCGGGCGGCTCGAGGCGCTGGGCGACGTCCTTGCCTCCACCGACGTGCTGATCATCGAGGACGACGGCGTCGGCGACATCTGCGAGGTACCGCGTATCTCGCTCGGCCGGCGCTTTCCCGATCGGGTGATCCATGTGCTGTCCTTCTCCAAGACGCACGGTCCCGACCTGCGCCTCGCGATCCTTTCCAGCTCGGCGACGCTGGTCGAACAGATCCAGTCCTACCGCAGCTTCAGTTCCGGATGGACGAGCCGCATCCTGCTAGCGGCGACGGCATGGCTGCTCAACGACCCGGAGACGGCGACGATCGTGGCGCGGGCGCGGGACGTCTACAAAAGGCGCCGCGAGGTTCTCGCCGAAGAACTGGACCGGCAAGGCGTCGCCATCGAGGCCGGCCACGGCCTCAGCGTGCTGATTCCGGTCATGCAGGAGAACTACGCGATGGTTACGCTCGCCGCGCGCGGCATCGCCGTTCATGCCGGCGCCAAATTCTCGCTCGGCACGACGAATTCCATACGGGTGGCGACCAGCATCCTGCCGCAGGAGAAAGTCGCGCATGTCGCCAGATCGATCGTGCTCGCAGCGGACCCGGCGCGAACCGACAAGGGATGACATCGGCGCCATGCACGAGCGGACGCCGTTCGGCCGGTCGCTGACCTTCATTGTCCAGCCCAAGGTCCACAATGTGAAGTGGATTGGGAACACTTCGCCCCGCATCTGCCTCTCGCTGCCATTTCGGCTTGCCGTTCGGGCGCTTTGTGTGAAATAAAAATGCTTCTCGGGAGAGAGGCGGTCCACCATGTGGACCTTTGGAAAAATTGACGAGAACGGCGTCGCTGACGAGCCCGACGCCGTCGAACTGGGAGGAACAGATGGCCGGACTGACGCGCAGAGATTTTCTTGGAACCACCGCGATCACCGCAGCGGCGCTAACCATGCCGGCGATCCGGTCCGCGCGGGCCGCCGATTTCCGCTACAAATACGCCAACAACCTGCCGGTCGCGCATCCGCTCAACATCCGCGCCAAGGAGGCGGCGGACGCCATCGCCAAGGACACCGACGGCCGCTTCGAGTTGCAGATATTCCCCAACAACCAGCTCGGCTCCGACACCGACGTGCTCAGCCAGTTGCGCTCGGGCGCGGTCGAGTTCTTCACCCTGTCGGGCCTGATCCTGTCGACGCTGGTGCCGGTCGCCTCGATCAACGGCATCGGCTTTGCCTTCCCCGACTACGACACCGTCTGGAAGGCGATGGACGGCGACCTCGGCGCCTATGTGCGCGGTGAGATCGGCAAGTCCGGTCTCGTCGCCATGGACAAGATCTGGGACAACGGCTTCCGCCAGACGACGTCGAGCAGCAAGCCCATCGTCACGCCCGAGGATCTGGCAGGCTTCAAGATCCGCGTTCCGGTGAGCCCGCTGTGGACCTCGATGTACGAGGCCTTCGGCGCGTCCCCCACCAGCATCAACTTCGCCGAGGTCTATACCTCGCTGCAGACCAAGGTGGTCGAGGGCCAGGAAAACCCGCTTGCCATCATCCAGACGGCGAAGCTCTACGAGGTGCAGAAATTCTGCTCCATGACCAACCATATGTGGGACGGTTTCTGGTTCCTCGCCAACAAGGACATGTGGGAAGCGCTGCCCGAGGATATCCGCGCCGTCGTCACCAAGCACATCAACGCAGCCGCCATCGCCGAGCGAGCGGACACCGAAAAGCTCAACGCCTCGCTGGCCGACAAGCTGAAATCCGAGGGCATGGAACTCAACACGCCCGATCCCGCGCCCTTCCGCGACAAGCTGCGCTCGGCCGGCTTCTATGCCTCCTGGCGCGACAAATACGGCCAGGAGCCGTGGGACCTCCTGGAAAAAGCCGTCGGCAAGCTGGTGTGAAGCGCCGGGCCTGACGGTGAAGAACGGCTATCGGATAGTCCGGCGCGACATCGAACGGAAAGGGCTGGGCAGACGGCATCGACTTTCCGCCTGGCAGCCTGACCGATGACGGATTCGGTGGGCCACGGCGAGGCTGACGTTTCGCTGCGCCCCTGGGCGGCGAAGGCGGACGCTTTTCTCGGCCATCTGGTGGAAATCCCCGCCGCGATCCTCGTCATCGCCGAGGTGGTGGTGCTGTTTGCCGGCGTCGTCTCGCGCTATGTCTTCGACCGGCCGCTGGTCTGGTCCGACGAACTCGCTTCGCTGTGCTTCCTGTGGCTCGGCCTGCTCGGCGCCTGCGTGGCGCTGCGCCGTGGCGAGCACATGCGCATGACCGCCCTGGTCACGGCGCTGCCGCCGCGCGGCCACGCCTTCATCGAAGTGCTGGCGATCGCGGCCTCGGCGGCCTTCCTGCTTCTGATCCTGGCGCCGGCCTACAAGTTCGCGCTCGGCGAAACCTTCATCACCACGCCGGCGCTCGGCATCTCGGCCGCATGGCGCGCCTCGGCGCTGCCGGTGTGCGCCGCGCTGATGATCCTGATCGCGCTGGTGCGGCTGGCGCGGGTCGCTTCCGCGCGACAGATCGTCGAAGCGGTGGCGCTGACGCTTCTGATCGGCGCGGCGCTCACTTTGCTGAAGCCGGTCTTCGCCGGCCTCGGCAACATCAATCTGGTCATCTTCTTCGTCGTTCTGCTGGCCGCCGCCATCTTCGCAGGCGTGCCCATCGCCTTCGCCTTCGGCCTCGGCACCTTCGCCTATCTGGCGCTGACGACGCGCGTGCCGATGAGCATCGTGGTCAGCCGCATGGACGAGGGCATGTCACACCTGATCCTGCTTGCCGTGCCCCTCTTCGTGCTGCTCGGCTACCTGATCGAGACGACGGGCATGGCGCGCGCCATGGTGGCGTTCCTGGCCGCCCTCGTTGGCCATGTGCGTGGCGGCCTGTCCTACGTGCTGCTCGGCGCGATCTTCCTGGTGTCCGGCATCTCCGGTGCGAAGGCCGCCGACATGGCCGCGGTGGCGCCCGTATTGTTTCCCGAGATGAAGGCGCGCGGCGCCAAGCCCGGCGAGCTGATCGCGCTCCTGTCGTCTTCGGGCGCCATGTCGGAGACGATCCCGCCGAGCCTTGTCCTCATCACCATCGGCTCGGTCACAGGCGTGTCGATCGCCGCCCTTTTCACCGGCGGCCTTCTGCCGGCGCTGGTGCTGGCGTTGGCGCTGGCGGCCGTCGCCTGGTGGCGCTCGCGCGGCGAGGACCTTTCACATGTGAGGCGCGCCGGCCTCGGCGAGATCGGCCGCACCTTCGCCATCGCGCTGCCGGCGCTGATCCTGCCCTTCGTCATCCGCTTCGCCGTGGTGGAGGGCATCGCCACGGCGACGGAGGTGTCAACCATCGGCATCGTCTATTCGGTGCTGGCAGGCTTGCTGATCTATCGCCGCTTCGAATGGCACAGGCTGCGCGCCATGCTGGTCGGCACGGCCTCGCTGTCGGGCGCCATCCTGTTCATCATCGGCGCGGCGACCGCGATGGCCTGGGCGCTCACCCAGTCCGGCTTTTCCGGCCAGCTCGCTTCCTTCATGTCGACACTGCCTGGAGGGGCTGCGAGCTTCATGGCGATGTCGATCGTCGTCTTCGTCATCCTCGGCTCGGTGCTGGAAGGCATTCCGGCGATCGTGCTGTTCGGGCCGTTGCTGTTCCCGATCGCCCAAACGGTCGGCATCAACGAGGTGCACTATGCCATCGTCGTCATCCTGGCGATGGGCATCGGCTTGTTCGCGCCGCCCTTCGGCGTCGGCTACTACACCGCCTGCGCCATCGGCCGGGTCAACCCCGACGAGGGCATGCGGCCGATCATGGGCTATCTCTTGGCGCTGCTCATCGGCGTCGTCGTGATCGCGGCGGTGCCGTGGTTCTCGATCGGGTTCCTGTAGGGGCGGCTTCCTGCAGAGACAGGCGCGGTCAGGCGCAGCGCGCCGTCAGGCCGCCGTCGACGACGATATGCGTGCCGTTGACATAGCGCGCCTCGTCGGACGCCAAGAACAGCGCGGCATAGGCCGTGTCCCAGGCATCGCCCATGCTGCCCGTCGGGCTCTGGGCGTTGCGTTTGGTGATCATCGTCTCGATGTCCGCGCCATAGGATGCGGCCAGCGGCTCACGGATCATCGGCGTATCCATCAGGCCGGGCAGCACGCAATTGGCGCGGATGCCGCGGCCGGCATATTGCAGGGCGATATTCTGCGTCAGCGCCAGAACGGCGGCCTTCGAGGCCGTATAGGCGGCATAGGGGAAGCCGATCCAGCGCAGCGCGGCGGCCGAGGAAATGTTGATGATGGCGCCCGACCCCTGCTCGACCATCACAGGCAGCACATGCTTGCAGGCGAGGAATACGCCGGTCTGGTTGATCGCGACGATGCGGTTCCATTGCTCCTCGCTGGTCTCGACCGGCCCGCCGGTGGCGGCGACGCCGACATTGTTGTGCAGCACGTCGATGCGGCCATGAGCATCCAGGGTGGCGGCAACGGTCCGCTCCAGACTGGCGCTGTTGGTCACATCGGCCGTAAGCGCCAGGCAATCGCCGCCTTGCGCAAGGACCTCGCTTCGGGTCCGTTCCGCCGCCGCAAGGTCGCGGTCGGCGACGACGACGGCCGCACCTTCGCGCGCATAGAGCAGTGCCGCCGCCTTGCCGTTGTTCAGCCCTTCCGGCGGCGCCCCACCGCCGATGACCAGCACCACCTTGTCCTGCATGCGTCCGGGCATGGATGCGTTCCTTCGCTGATTGTTCACAATATGGACCATTCAGCCCAGTTGCCGAACCGACCATAGCGCAAAGCGTGCGCTTGCGCAGCCGGAACTGTAATGCGAATATGATTCAGGACGGAAGAGATGCATATCAATGGTCCATATTATGGTCAGGAGGATGGTTCCATAGCATGGACATGACGCGAGAGGTCACCGGCGCGCAGAGCGTGGACCGCGCGCTCGGGCTTCTGGCCATCGTGCGCCGCAATGCCGAGGCCGGCATCGGCCTCACCGAGCTTCTGGCCGAAAGCGGCCTGAACAAGCCGACGGCACGGCGCCTGCTGCTGGCGCTGATGCGGGCCGAGCTGGTGGAGCAGGATACGAAAAGCCGGCGCTATCATCTTGGCGAAGAGGCCTTCCTGATGGGTGCGCTGGCGGCCACGCGCCACAGCCTGCTCGAATTCACTGGCGAGAGCCTGCGGCGCATTTCCGACAAGAGCGAGGATTCCTCGTTCTTCTCGGTGCGCCGGCAGAACCATTCGGTGTGCCTGCAACGCGAGGAGGGCCGCTTTCCGATCCGCACCCATGTGCTGCAGGCGGGCGCCCACCATCCGCTCGGCATCGGCGCCGGCTCGATGGCGCTGCTGTCCGATCTGGCCGACGAGGAGATCGAGCATATCGTCGCCGAGAACGAGGTCGCCATCGCGGCCCGGTTCCCGAACTACACGCCGCAGGTGATCCACGAGCAGGTTGAGGCGACGCGCACGCGCGGCTGGTCGCTCAATCCGGGACTGGTGTTGCCCAATTCCTGGGCGATCGGCGTGGTGGTGCGCTATCCGGACGGCCGCACGGCGGGAGCGCTCAGCCTCTCGGCCATCGACAGCCGCATGGGTCCGGAGCGCCAGAAGACCCTCGCTGCGCTTCTGCAGGGAGAGGCGAGCCGCCTGACCTCGAAGCTGGAACGGCTCTTCGCGCGCAACCGGGACGGCCGCGCGGGAAAATCCACGGAGACCTAGAGTGAGCGAAGCGTCACCCGAAAACGAAGCCCTGCCGCGCTCGACGCGGGTTTCCAACCTGGCGCATCTTCTGACCCGGTCGGCGCGCCGGCTGGGCGACGAGACGGCGCTGGTCTGGGGTGAGCAGCGTTGGACATGGCGCGAACTGGACGCGCGCGTCGACGCCATGGCGGCGGCGCTGCGGGACCGCTTCGGCGTCGTCAAAGGCGACCGCATCTTGGTCCAGTCACAGAACTGCAACCAGATGCTGGAATCGATGTTCGCCTGTTTCCGGCTGGGGGCCGTCTGGGTGCCGACCAATTTCCGCCAGACGCCGGCCGAGGTCGCCTATCTCGCCGAGGCGAGCGGCGCCAAAGGCATGATCTGCAACGCTGCCTTTCCCGAGCACGCAGCCGCCTGCGCCGCGATTGCCGTGTCGCCTGCGTTCACGCTCGCCATCGGCGAAGCCGCATTCGGCGAGAGCTACGACGCGATCGTGGCCGAGTATCGAGGCGCCACTGTGTCCAATGAGGCTGTCGGACGCGACGATCCGTGCTGGTTCTTCTTCACCTCCGGCACCACAGGCCGGCCGAAGGCGGCGGTGCTGACGCACGGCCAAATGGGCTTCGTCGTCACCAACCACCTGTGCGACCTGATGCCGGGCACAACGCCTACCGACGCCTCGCTGGTCGTCGCGCCGCTCTCGCACGGCGCCGGCGTGCATCTGCTGACTCAGGTGGCGGCGAGCGCCAAGACCGTTCTGACATCGTCGGAACGCTTCGACCCGGCCGAAATCTGGACGCTGGTCGAGCGCTGGCGCATCTCCAACATGTTCACCGTGCCGACCATCCTCAAGCGCCTGGTCGAGTATCCCGCCATCGACGGCGTCGACCACGGTTCGCTGCGATACGTGATCTATGCCGGGGCGCCGATGTATCGAGAGGACCAGAAGCACGCTTTGGCGAAACTCGGGCCAGTCATCGTGCAGTATTTCGGCCTCGGCGAGGTCACCGGCAACATCACCGTGCTGCCGGCCAGCGAACACGAGCTTGAGGATCGACCGGGGATGCGCCTCAACACCTGCGGCTTCGAGCGCACGGCGATGGAAATCTCCATCCAGGACGACGACGGCGCCGAGCTTCCCGCCAACACCAGCGGCGAGATCTGCGTGACCGGTCCGGCCGTCTTCGCCGGCTATTACGACAACCCGGAAGCCAACGCCAAGGCCTTTCGCAACGGCTGGTTCCGTACCGGCGACCTCGGCTATCTTGACGAACAGGGCTATCTCTACATCACCGGGCGAGCCTCCGACATGTACATCTCCGGCGGTTCCAACATCTATCCGCGAGAGATCGAGGAGAAGCTCCTCACCCATCCGCAGATCGGCGAGGTGGCGGTGCTCGGCGTGCCGGATCCGGCCTGGGGCGAAGCCGGAATCGCCGTCTGCGTGGCGGAGCAAGGGGCAGTCGTCGGCGAAGCCGAACTGATCTCTTTCCTCGACGGGAAGATCGCCCGCTACAAGATGCCGAAGCGCTTCATCTTCATCGAGGAGATGCCGAAATCGGCCTATGGCAAGATCACCAAGAAGCTGGTTCGCGAGGCACTGGAAGCGCGCGGCCTGCTTGCAGGTCCGGAAGCCGGTCAAGCACCCGGCAAGGCGACGGCATGAGCGCGCGTCCGCCCATCGTTCATCCGGGTCCGGCGGCGCGAGAGCGACATGCGCTTGCCTGGGCGGCAGCGGTCCCGCTGGATTTCACCCTGGCGCGGGGCGAGGCGGCGGAAGCAGGACTGGCCAGGGCGGTCGCCGCCGCCGGGTGCGACAGCGCCTGCATCGAGATCAGCGGCGGCCGCTTCGATCCGTTCCGCTATGTGCTGCCGGCGGCTTCGCCCGACGGCGATCATGCCGCCTGGTACTCGGCGACCGTCGTGCCGGAAGGCGGCGTGACGATCGACCGGGCGACGGCGGTCGTCGGCCGCCGCGACGGCGTCGGCTTCGTGCATTGCCACGGGCTGTGGCGTGATGCGGCAGGCCGGCCCGCCCTGGGACATATGCTGCCGCCCGAGAGTTTTGCCGCCGAGAACGTGCATGTGCGTGGCGTCGGGCTGAGCGGCGCGATGTTCGAATCCCGGCACGACCCGGAAACGAATTTCAGGCTGTTCGCCGCCGAAACGGCGCTTTCGGGCGAGACGCGCGAAGGTTCGGCGCTTGCCGTCACCCTGCGCCCGAACCAGGACATCTCCTGGGCGCTGGAGGCGATCTGCCGCGATGCCGGCATTGGCCGGGCATCGATCCTCGGCATCGGCAGCCTGAACGGGGCGCGGTTCGAGAGCGGACTGGAGATGGAGTCCTACGCCTCCGAGTTCTTCATCACCGGAGGCCGGCTAGAGGAAGCTCCGGACGGTGCGCGCGTGCGGCTCGACATCGCCGTGGTCGCCATGGACGGCGCCATCTTCAGCGGCAGGCTGGTGCGCGGCGAGAATCCGATCTGTGTGACCGCCGAACTGGTCGTGCTCCCCGAGCCCGCCGTCCCGCTCTCGCGCGCAGACTGATCGGCATTACACGGTCGACTTTCGCGGCGGCTTTCGCACGACGGCGTCGATGCCAATTCGTTGAAATAGGAATGGAAAATCGGCCGGGGCGATGGCCGACGCCATTCCGGGAGATCAATCTGTCTCAGTTCCCCGGCCGCGGGCATCCAGATCGCATCTGCTCAGGTAGGCGCAGAACATATCTGCCATTGCGTCGGCATAGGTATTGATCTCGGTCTCCGTTCTGGGTGCTCCCGAGAACTCCTTTCCGACCGCGGTGATCGTGGTGACGACCAGATCGCCGATCAGGTCACGGGTGGCATCCGAAGCCGCCGGAAGCGCTTCGCGCATGAACCTCTCGATGATGCGATCACCTTCGGCATGGATTTCCCGCGCCTCGGGGGCGTCACGATAGAGCGGCGCTGCGTCGTCCAGCGCCACCCGCACGGCCGCCTCCTCGACCTCGGAGCGGATGAAGGTGTGAACGAGGCTTCGCAGCCGCTCGTGAGGCGGCTTCGTGACGTCGCCGAGAATCGTACCCCATTGCTCGGTCGTCCGGCGCCATTCGTCGCTTTGCAGCCGAAACAGGATGGCCGCCTTGTTCGGGAAATACTGGTAGAGCGATCCGACGCTGACACCCGCCCTCTCGGCCACCCTGGCAGAGGTGAAACGCCGTATGCCTTCCTGTTTCAAAACCTGAACAGCCGCCTCGAGAACCGCTGTGACCAGCTCGGTCGAGCGAGCCTGCCTGGGTTGTTTTCGTGAAGAAATCCGGGGTGTTGGCCGATTGGTCATCAGGCGTTCCGCCAATGCGAATACAAAATGCGACGAATTCGTCGTATTTCATCGTCCAGCACGAAGCAACGCTTTCCGGATCGGAGCCGAAGATGACCACACTGACCACCGCGCCGCTTGCGCCCCTCCTGGACCGCCTGTTCGCTGAGGCCGATGCAGCGACCAACCCCGCATTATCTGCGTTCTCCAGCGAAGAGCGCGACAGGCTGATGCACAGCAAGACGGATTATCTGCGCCTCTACGGGCTGATGAAGGATCTGTGGCTGCCGGTGTCGCGGGAGACCGGCGTACTCCTCTACATGCTGGCTCGCAGCACAGGCGCGCGCAGCATCGTCGAGTTTGGCACCTCGTTCGGCATTTCGGCCCTGCATCTGGCTGCGGCGCTGCGCGACAATGGCGGCGGGCGCCTGATCACCAGCGAGTTCGAACCTTCCAAGGTGATGCGGGCACGCGCGCATCTTGTCGAAGGCGGCCTGGACGATCTGGTGGAGGTCCGCGAGGGAGACGCCCTGAAAACGCTGAGCGTCGATCTTCCGGAGAGGATCGATCTGCTGCTGCTCGACGGAGCGAAGCCGCTCTACCCCGAAGTCCTGAGTCTGGTGGAAAGCCGCCTCAGATCGGGCGCGCTCATCGTAGCCGACAACGCGGATCTCTGCCCGGAATATCTGGAGCGCGTGCGCGCGCCGGACAGCGGCTACCTATCCGTGCCATTTGCAGAGGATGTGGAACTTTCTCTGCGCGTGGGCACCTCAAGGCTGCACACGAACGCTGAGGTTGCGACATAAAGTCAAGGAGTCCTGATCCTTGGCGGCGATGGTTACGGTATAGTTCTTTTTATCCGCCGGTATATCTATCCTCGCCGTGTATCCGACGTCCTTGAGATCGGGGCGCTTGAAATATTTGCCGACATCAGGCCGAGGCGTCCGTTGCGCCTTGTAGAAGGATGTCGTGCCGTCCTCATAGGCTACCTCGACGAGGACCTGCGAGGTGACGGTGTCCATATTCTTGCCGGGGGATATGAACCATCCGCTGAGCGTCAAATATCTCTGGGGCGTCGTGACCCGTTTGCCGCGGAGCAGTTGCCCGTTCGTCCTGTCAATGTTTCCCCAGCATTTGTCGACAGTCGCGGTCGCAGTCGGGTTCGCCGCCGTCAGCGGAGAAAAGAACGAACTGGGCTCCTGATAGCGCTCGGGATCGAGAGGCGTGTAGACGATTTTAAATGCGGGCTTCCATATGGGGAGCCATGGAGCATCGGACCAGATTTTCGCGGATGTAACGCGGGTTCCGTCGAGCGCGTCTTGATTGCCCGAGACCAGATCGGCGAAATCAGCCGTCGAGCGGGCCAGGGGCGACAGAACGAAGCCGGATTTGGTCATGGTGGAAACAATACGATAAGTCTGCGTCTGCCCGTTCGCGAACCACAGCGTCATGTGGAGTTGCGTCGGCTTGAAAAGGATCTCCAGTGCCCGCCCGAAAAGCGTCGGTTCGATTTCCATCTTTGCAAACAGGATCGAGGCGTTTTGCCTAGGCAGCGAGAAGACTTCGCCGAGCATGTGTTGCTCCGCTTGCTGCGGTTCACCCATAATGTCGGCTGTCGGCACGGCTCGCCGCCGCAACTGGGCATATTTGCCGACAGAGTCCACCAGGCGGTAATGAGACATGAAGACGGGCCAGCTAAGGCCGTCTTCTAGCGTCGGCAAACGCCCATCGATCGGCTCGGGCGCGAAAAGAATGTTGTCGGGAGCATTCGCGCCGAGAAGATGATCGCGATTGAGCTGGATCAGTGATGGTTCATAGGCCGCGTAGCTTTGGAAGACAGGGCGCGGATTCCAGACGTTGCCCGATGCGATCAGGGCCGCCTGATTATAGGAGTATATATCCGTTGTTCCCGGCAGTTTCGGAAGCGGATCCTGCTTGCGGATGCGGGCCAGCGCATCCTCGTAGCGCTGCTCCATTACGGCGAGGGAGGGCGGGAAACTCTCAACGCTCCTGATCCAGGGCAGAACAGGCGCAAGGTTCGCTTGCAAACGTCCGACAGGTTCGTACCTAAGGTCCGCTCCTCCAATAAGATAAGCAGAGATGCAGACGAGAAAGATCAAAGAATGCGAGGCTGCTGAACCTCGTTTCGTGTCGCTTCGTCGTACTGGCAGTACCATCACCGCCAGAAGGAGCGAACCGGCAGCTATGCGGATGTGCCCACCGCCATGGCGGACGAAACCAATCTTGAACTGGAAAAAGAGAAATGCCGCAACGGCGATCGTCCATAGAACTGTTCGCCACGTCTCGGACGGATTTCTACGATGCACAAGCGGCCAAGCAACCGAGCTGGCGATCAACACAGCGGACACGACGAACAAGACAATTTGCCATGGTGAACCATTTATCGCCATAGCTTCTGTATATCCATATAATATTGGGAATATTTCTTTCAGATAAAGTGGTAATAAATTTAACGGCTGCAATGATATATTCCAAAATAATATCACTGATATAACATATACCATGAAAGAAATTATGGTCGCAAAATAGTTTTTATAAATAAATCCATATACTATGGTGAGTGCAGCAAAAAAAATCGATGGAATTAAGTAAGAACCCTTAATAAAAATAACAGCTGCCAGAGGCGCAAACGATACAACGTAGAGAAAATTCCATATTCTACTTTCTTTTTTACAAATAGCAGCGTTTGTAAATACAAGATAGCAATAAAAATAGTAAAAATTAGCTGATATTGTGCAAAATAAAATTGCAATAGCAACTGTTAAATTGTGATAAATAGAATTACATCTTAACGATCTGAATAGTAATAATAATGACAATATTGATATTATAGTCCTTATTGTTAGCGATGCGTAATAATTATTCATTGAAAAATAAGGTATCTCCAAATACGCAAGCGGCCCATAAGTAAATATAATGTCACTTCCGAACTTAAATCCGTTACTAATAGCCGTAATAATACCAAGCTGCCAAGATGGATCTAACCCGCCCAGAGGAGATGCCGGATTTATAAGAATAATACGGACAGATACGGCCAAAAAGAAGGCGATCATAAGAAATGTTCTTGATAAAATAATTTGAAAATTATGACTCTTGTCTTCGGGCGTATTCATTTTATTTCCTATACCAGACCTGCGTTATTGTGATTAATATTTCACTCTAATTAATTCTGAACGAATAATACTTGTGGCCGAGGAAGCTCGTCACCGCCGGCGCCAGGACACCGATCGTATGGGCGACGGTTTCGGCGTGCCAAGTAAAGCCGATCATGGGAAAGAGCGCGCGTGCAAGGCCGACGCTGATTGCCCACACGAGAACCAGTGCAACCAGATTGACGATCAGGAACCGGTAGAACTCCGAGCCGACATGCCCTCCCGAGGAGCCGAAAACAAACAGACGCGCCAGCGCGAAAGCGGTCAGCAGGCCCACCGGAAAGGCCAGAACGACCGCCCATTCGAATGAGACCATCCGGCTGAACAGAATCCGGCTGCCGATGTTGGCGACGGCAGCGATTCCGCTTGTCAGCACGAATATGAGGAACTGGCGGCTCAAGCCCGCTTTTCTCCGACGACGAAGAACTGTTTTCCCATGACCCGCCAAGCCGGCGGAAACCGGAGATAGAGGGAAATCAGAAAAGGGTGGGTCGGGGTGCTGTTGTTCATCGTATAGGGAAGGAACTGCGGGATGACTTCCTTCACGTTAAAACCCGCTATCCCCAGCCCTTCGGCAAGAGAGAGATGGGAAAGCGGAAGATAGTGGTCGTAATAGTCCCAGTATTCCTTGTAGGCATAGTGGATATTGGGCCCAAGAATCAGGAACGTTCCTCCGGGACGCAGTACCCTCAGGATTTCCGCGAATACGCGGTCGCAGGTTTTCTTGTCCGGCAGGTGCTCCAGGAAATTCGACGTGAAGACGGTTTCGACGGACGAGTCCGCGATGTCGGAGAGATTATCCGCCGCGGAAAGGTGGAACGTCACGTCGCCGGCGAGATGGGTGGGAGCGTCCGGGTTGAGATCGACTCCTATCTTGTTCGCGGCCTCGATGTTGTTGATGAATTCGCCGTAACCGCAGGCGAGATCCAGGATCGTATCGGTCGGACGAACATATCGGCTGAAGAAGGAGCGGCATAAGACCTGCCAGACGGCATTTCGCTTCTCCAGGCCGGTATTGGCGAAACGCGATTGATATATCTTCGACAGGTCAGTCATGGATGCTTCGCCCTCATCGGGTTGAAATTGAATCGACCATCATCTTCGCAAAGCGGACGCTTTCGGAGATGCCGCGGTCTTCGGGATAGTAATAGCAGGTATCGGCGATCTGCAGCCCCTCAATCGGGGTTTGCACGGGTGGGATCTTCGCCTGGAAGCCCGGCTCACAGACCGGTTGCGCGTGGCGAAGCCGGCCGACATGCGAAGCGATCAGGTCGCTCTCGCCGATGCCGGGGTTGAGCCTGCGCATATAGTTCATCGCCTCGGCGACGAAAAACGCCGACGGCTTGTCGAATTTGGGATACGTCTGCGGCATGTAATAGGGCACATAGACGACCGTGTCCGGCAGGCGGCGCAGGTTGGAAAATTCCACGATGCCGGGAATTTCGATCGCCGGATCGTTGATGTTGAGCCAGAAATGGCCGGTCACGGGTTTCCTGAGTTTCAGCAGAACGCAGACGACGCCGATATTGCGGATCGCGTCGTAGGCGTCCTTCGAGGCCTGCGGCAAGGCCGGCACGAGGCTGGAAATGAATGGTGTTGGCGCTGTCGAAATCACATTATCGCAGGTCGCCGCGCCCTCGTCGGTGCGCACGCCCGTCACCTTGCCGTCGACAACCACGACCTCGCGGACGGGCAGGCCGAGACGGATGGTCCCGCCCTTCTCCCGGATCGCGTTGACCAATGCGTCGACCAGAGTCTGCGAGCCGCCGTCGATCACGCCGAGTTCTTCCTGGAGCATGGATTTGCGCGACGTGCCGATGCGCTTGATGCGCGTGCTGATCCAGGCGGCCGAAATATTGTCGGCATACTCAAAGAACTTGAGCTCCATGAGCCGTCGCCACAGCACGTCATAGGCCCGGGCGCCGGACCATTTGACGAACCAGTCCTTGGCATTCACGTTTTCGAGGTCGTCGAAGGCCTTGCGCTTCGTCTGCAGGAACATCTGGACGCCGTAACGCAGCTTCTCGGAAAGCGACAGAAGCGGGAACTTGAGCAGCGAGAGCGGGTCGCCCCAGCTGTAGTGCCTGCCGTCGACATAGTAGCCCATTGAGGTCTCGCGCCAGACCATTTTGTCGGCAATGCCGAGTTCCGCCATAAGGTCGAAGAGCGGCTGATCCGCCTTGCAGACGAAGTGGTAGAAGCGCTCGATGGACAGGCCGTCGAAGTCGAAATGCGCCGCCATGCCGCCGGCAACCTTGTCTCCCTCATAGACGGTGACTTCATGCCCTTTGCCGACGGCATGATAGGCCGCGGCAAGGCCCATCGCTCCGGCTCCGATGATCGCTACCTTCGCCACGGTTCAGAACTCCAGAACGACGTTGGAATAGACGGGATCCCGGAAGGTTTCCTCCAACGCTGCGGAAAGCGGCGTGGCCGTCACCCCGAAGACACCCGGCCAGTCGGTGATGACGAATTCGTCGGGCGTGACCAACGCCTCGAGTTGCTTGGTGGTGAAGGGCGGGTTGCGGTCGACAAGCGCGTAGAGAGAAAGCAGCCCGGCAAAAGCCTTGTACGGTATTGAGAGGATCTTCGTTCTCGAACGCACAGCGTTCTTCACCGCGCGAATGAGATCGACATAGAAGACCTTCTCCCGGCCGGAAATGTCGTGAGTCTCGTTCGGACGCGGCCGGTCTATGGCGGACATGATGACGTTGCAGAAGTCGCCCACATAGAGCGGCTGGCGGATATAGCGCCCGTTGCCGGGAATTGGAAAAACCGGCGTCCTCTGCATGAAGCGGGCCAGCCAGCCGAGATGCTTGCGATCGAACCAGCCAAACATCAGGGTCGGCCTGAGCACGCATGCCGGAATGCCGCTTTCGAGGACGAGTTGCTCCTGCGCCTTCTTGCTCTCGGTGTAGAAGTCACGGGCGAGCGAATTCACCACCGACGACGAGATATGGACAATATAGGGAAGGCCGACACGCCTGGCCTCAGCCAGGACGTTTTTCGTTGCCGTGACATTGTTGTCGATGAAGGGCTGCTCGGTGAGTGCGCCGATTTGGGCATGGTTGAGAACGAGCACTCCGCCCTTGTCGAAGGCATGTTCCCATCCCCCGCTGCGCGCGAGATCGGCCTGGACCACCTCGATCTCCGGATTCAACCGCCGCAGGATCGCGATATTGGGGCCGCTTTTGTCGATGGCGACGATCTCGATTCCCGGGCGGTTCTTCAGCCGGGTAATCAGATTCTGGCCGACAAGGCCGGCCGCTCCTGTGACGATGATGCGCTGCGGTTCGGTCACGCGGGCAGCCTCACAACTTTGTCTTGTGGAAGATCGGCGCCGGAATAGTGCGCACGACCGCCATAATCAACCGCCAGAATCCAGGGACATAGACAACGGGGGCGGAAGGTTTCGCCGCGATCGCGACCAGCCGGGCTGCGACGTCCCCTGGCTTCGACCACAGCACCCCCTTCTTCTCGACATGCGCGGTCATCGGCGTGTCGACGAAACCGAGTTTCACGGCCACGGCGCGCGCACGGCCCTTCGCAAGCCTGTGAGCAATGCCCTGTACCAGAACCGAGAGCCCGCCTTTGGCCGCGCCATAGATGTAGTTGGATTGCCTGCCGCGATCGCCTGCAACGGAACTGACCGCCACGAGCACGCCCTTATTCTGAGCTTCCAGCTGATTTGCGGCAGCGAGGCACCATTCGGCGGCGCTTGCGAAATTGACCCGGATGCCGTGGCGCGCGTCTGCCAGCGACTTCTCCGCCGTGGTCTGGTCGCCCAATATTCCGTAGAACAGGAACACGGCGTCAACCTCGCCGCCGAGCGCCGCCGTCATCTCTTGGAAAGCCGCGAACGGATCCTCCACCTCGGCGAGATCGAGCACACGCGTCTCACAGCGCGCCGCGCCTCTCGCCTGAAGATCCGCAGCAAGCCGCGACAGGCGCTCGCCATTTCGTGCGGCAATGAGCAGTTCGGCGCCATCACGGGCATAGAGCCTCGCCGTGGCCTCGGCGATCGCCGAAAGAGTTCCGAGTATGACGATCTTGCCTGCGCTCACGATCGAGAAACCCTCTTCCAGAAATCGGAACTGATCGCCGGGTCTTTCAATTCCTGCATCTTCTCCCACGCCGGATAACCCGCCTGGAACATCGCTGCGGAAATGCGCCCGTCCTTGGCGGGATAAAGATGCCCGCCGGCTTCGGCCACGACGCAATCGAGCCGGGCCATGAGATCGAGGGTTTCCTGTCCTCTGTTGGCAAAGTCAAGGGCGAGCGTGGCCCCTTGCATCGGAAAGGAAAGAAGGCCGCCGGACTGCCGCCGGCCGAAAGTCTTGAGCACGGCCAGGAACGAGGCCGCACCCGACGCCGCGATGATCCGGACAAGCTCCGCCGTCGCGTCCCTGGCCGTGGCCGGCGGTACGACGCATTGATATTGATAGAGGCCGTCTTTGCCGTACATCCGGTTCCAGTGGCGGATCGAATCCAGCGGATAGAAGAACGGCGCGTAGTGAACCTTCGACACACGGTCCCCGCGCTGTTGAAGACTGTTGTAGGCCGAATTGAAAAGCCTCACCGTGGTGCCGTTGAGCACGCCGCGCGGCAGGTCGAGGAACATGGCCGGTCCTGCCGACCGGGCATGCGCGACAAGCTCGCCGTCTTCGCGCCAATTGGCGCGCTGGAATATCCCTCGTCCAAGCGCCCTGCCTCCGTTCGCGCAGTCGATCCATGCAACGGTGTGCTCGAAATCGGCGGCACTCGCTTCCGCCAATCCGAAGAACTCGGCCACATTGGAGAATGCGATCCGCTCGACGTCGAGAAAGGCACTGCCGATCGGAGCGAGTTGAAGCTCGACCTCCGTGATCAAGCCCGTCAGGCCAAGACCACCGAGGGTCGCGTCAAACAACTCGTCTCCCGGCGCGAGACGGCGTGGTGCGCTGTCGCTGCGTGCCAATGTGAGGTTTTGCACGTGACACCCCATGCTGCCGGCCTGGTGATGGTTCTTGCCGTGAACATCGTTGGCGACAGCGCCGCCCATGGTCACGAAACGGGTGCCTGGCGTGGTCGGTAGGAACCAGCCACGCGGCACGAGCACCTGCAGCAGATCGTCGATTGACGCCCCGGCCTCGCAACGCAGGACGCCTTTCTCCCGGTCGAAGGAAATCAGCCGGTCGAGCCCCGTCATGTCGATGAGGCGGCCTCCGGCATTGAGCGGCGTATCGCCGTAGGAGCGGCGCAGTCCCACCGGCAGCCATGGCGCACCGCTTGGATCGGCCTTCGCAAACGCGTCCAGCTCATCGAGAAAATTCGGCCGCCATACCTGATGCGGCGCGCGAACAACGCGCCCCCACGAGGCGTAGTCGTTTCGGGTCCGGTACAAGCTCATATGACCGACAGGGCAAAAAGGCCGACGACGACTGCGCCCATGATGAGGCTGGTCCTGTCTCGCAACGCAAATGACACCGGATCGTCGTTGAGTACGCCGCGATGGCTGAGAAACCAGATACGCAACGACCACATCATCACCATGACGACGATGCCCCACAGCCATTCCGGATTGTCATAGAGATTCTGCGGGTAGATGTCCTGGGCGACATAGAGGCTGAGGATCAGAATGGCGACGAGGTTTGTCCCCACACCCGTGCAAAGTGTCAGGGGCGCGTCCGATGTAATATAGCCACGACCTTTGATGGGAAGGACCCTGTCCGACCCGGAAGCGGCGTTGACAATTTCCACGTGGCGCTTGGCCATCGATAGCGAAAAGAAGAAGAAGAAGGAAAACATCAGCAGCCAATGCGAGAAGGTCATCCCGGCCAGAACCGCGCCTATCACGATGCGGATCGTATAGAGGCTTCCGAGGATGAAGATATCGATCATCGGTTCGCGCTTGAACTTGAAGGAATAGGAAAGAGTTCCGGCAAGATAGAGAAGGAGCAGCCCTCCTGCCGACAACGACAGCGTCCCGATGAGCGCAACGCCGGCGAGAATCAGCGCCATAGCAACCATCAACGCGTGACCTGCATCAATCGCGCCGGAGGCGATCGGTCGTCTGCGCTTGGTTCGATGAGCACGGTCAGACGCGATGTCGGCAATATCATTAATCGTGTAGGTGCCAGACGCGGCCAACCCCATGGCGAGAAAGCCGAGCAAGACAGGAAGGAGCGCCCGCGGATCGAATATGGCTTGCCCGAGAATGAGAGGGATGAAGATGAGGATATTCTTCGACCACTGATGGATGCGAAGCAGCCTGGCCCACGCGCGCAGGCCCGCTTTCTGCCGGGGAATATCGAGTTCCACGGCGCAATCCATCGCCTTGACCGCCTTGCGGGTGGAGTTGCTGACCCCGACGAGAACCGCGCTCTTCGCCTTGCGCCAGATCACTAGGTCGGAAACGTCGTCACCGGCATAGGAGAAGCCGTCGGGAAACCGTTCTTCCAGGTGGTTGAGCTTGTTCTTCCCCTTGAGGTTGTGACCCTGGCACGAGCCGCTGGCGCTTTCGAATATCCCCACCCGCTCGGCGACGATATCCGCAAGCCTCTGGTCTGCGGCCGTAACGAGATGCAGGGGCCGGCCGCGCTCGCGCTCTGCATGGAGATATTCCAGCAAATCCTCGTTGAAGAGCAGCACATCGGGGTCAAATGTGCTGAGTTCGATCACCGCTTCCTTGAATTTCGCCTTTCCTTCCCGGAGCTTGAGAAGCGTCTTCGCGGCCCGCCACGGCAGGCGGCAGAACACCGTCAGGAACTGCTCGACAAGGCTATCGGTCCTGATCAGCGTCCTGTCGAGATCGACCGCAAGTGGAAATTGCGTCCCATCTCTTGCCTCGGGAGCGGCAGCGTCCATGAAACCTTCTCTGATCTCAAATGCCATGAAGCAGCTTGAACAAACACAATGTGTGAAAGCGTCACGGACCCAAATCGGCCCGCGGCTGATCTCGCACCGGGCTCTCATAGCAGCACTGCTCAGATGACGATAGTCGGATGGCGAGAGATGATTACGAGAAAGCTTAGGTCGCCGGATTATTTCGACGGCTTCCGCCATGATCTTCGGGGTAGATTCCGCGGAAATCGTACAGATGAACCTTGCGACACTTTCTGCGTTGCTTGTGGCAAGCCAAAACCGCGAGAGACCCGGCCGTCCGCAGAGTTCATGCAGCGATCGCTGGCGCATATGGCCATTACGGTGTCGTCGGACTTCTGTCGCCCCGCCCAAGCCTGTTCAGTTCCGACATTTGCTGGATTGGATCCAGAAATGCGTCGATCCGGTTGTAAGCCCATCATTTGCAGATGAATTCGTGCGGCGTGAGATTTTTGAGCGTTCTTTGTCTTCTTCCGAAGGTGTGTGCGTCGATGGAGTCCTGAAGGTGCCGTCGCAACTGTTCGAGGCTATCGTGGTGGAAGCGCTTGATGGCGGCGTCCCTGATGATGGGTTCATCCGCCCCACCTGTCGTTCGCTCACGGATGGTTGATCTTAGTGAGGTTAGGCTAAATATCTGAAATTATTGGCGCGCCGTCTCAGGTGATGATGCGAACTATGTCTACTCCATAGCCCTCTAAGGCCCTCCTTTTTGCGGAAGAGCGGCGCAAGCCTCTCGAACGGCGGCCTCGCCCCCGGCAACCGAGCGATCATTCTTGTCGGCATCAGCGGATTGAGCAGGCCGTGATGGCATGAACATGCGGGACCCACCTTGGAGGATCGTCGTCACGGCCCTGCATCTAATCGGCGGCTAGGGGCCGTACCCGACAGTCCGGTCCTGGGCCCGGTCGCGGGTAACTGCCGTTCAGCAAGTGGGAGGCACCTGTCCACTGCAAGCGTCGCCGGCGACCTGGTTCCCCTCAGTCGCCCGACACCGACAGCCCCGCGAGAAGCGGCGCGTAGGCGGCGAGCCTGCGGGATATGAACTCGGTGAAGAGCCGGACGCGCTTCGTCTTGCGCGTCTCACCCTGCGTGAGAAGCCAGAGCGTCCCATGCATGGGCAGGTCGGCGCCCGGCACCCTCACCAACAGGGGGTCGGCATCTCCCACGAAGCACGGCAGTTTCGTCATGCCGATCCCTTGCTGCACTGCAGCGATCTGCGCTTCGGGGTCCGGCGTCCTGAACGGAACTCCCGTGGTGGGGACCTCTGCCTCGCGCGCCCAGACCGGAATTCCATGATTATCTATGACGATCCACCGGATGGGGTCCGCTGCGCCCGCACGCCACGCGGCCAGTCGATCGCGGGACATGTACACGCTGCTGTAAAGCTCCGGTCCCTTCAGGCCGTGAAGATTGAGCGGCAGGGTCTTGCGGTCGGCGACGATGCGGATCGCGACGTCGGCCTCGCGGTTGGTCAGGTTCGCCACCTCGCCGGTCGTCAGGATTTCCATCTCGATGTCCGGATGCAGGCGTGCGAAGTCGGCGAGATCCGGCATGAGCAAGTGTGTGGCGAGGAACGGCGGAAGCGTCACCCGCAAAAGCCCGCGCGCGCTCTGGTCGCGACCGAAGATGCGCGTCTCCAGCAAATGCGACGACGCTTCCATCTGGTTCGCGAGCTCGACCACCTCCTCGCCCCCCTCCGTCAGGCGGTAGCCCGAAGGCAGCTTCTCGAACATCTGCGCCCCGAGGCGTTTCTCCAGTTGGGCAATGCGCCGCAGCACCGTCGAGTGGTTCACCCCGAGACGCTCGGCCGCGGCCCGCACTGAGCCTCCGCGCGCGACGGCAAGAAAGTAGCGAACGTCGTCCCAATCGATCATGGTGCAATCCCGCACCGCGCGGTGCGCCTTCCAAAGCCGATATCTACCACATCGAACGGCAATTCGGGCGGTCATCATTGCTTATGTCGACGGGCGTGTCTCGGTTCCGAACGGCGGACACCGATCGTGGTGGCTTCATGTCGGTCGACGGACCGGATCGATTTTGCACCACCGATATGCGCGCCTTCGCACTCAACAACGGACGCCGGCGGACCCATTTCGAGGCTCTCGGAGGCAGACGCTGTCTCGACACCACGAAAGGGAAAGTCATGGGAAAGCTTGAGGGTAAGGTTGCAGTCATCACAGGCGGCGCTACCGGCATCGGCCTCGCCGCGGCAAAGCGCTTCATCGAAGAGGGTGCCTTCGTCTTCATCTTCGGCCGCCGGCAGGAAGCGCTCGACGCCGCTGTGGCGAAACTCGGTCCCAATGCCTGTGCGGTGAAGGGCTCGGTGTCCGATCTGACCGACCTCGACCGCCTCTACGCGGCGGTGAAGGCCGAGCGCGGGACCCTCGACATCGTCTTCGCCAATGCCGGGACGGGGAGCCTGCTTCCGCTCGGCGAGATCACAGTCGAGCATATCGACGAAACCTTCGACACCAATGTGAAGGGCACGATCTTCACGGTCCAGAAGGCGCTTCGGCTGATGGGCGAAGGCGGTTCGATCATCCTAACCGGATCGAGCGCCGGCACCACGGGCGCCCCGGCATTCGGCACCTACAGCGCGAGCAAGGCGGCAGTGCGCAACCTCGCGCGAACCTGGGCAGAGGACCTGAAGGGCACCGGCATCCGGGTGAACGTGCTGTCGCCCGGACCGACAGCGACCGAACTCGCGAAGGAAGCTGTGGGCGAGGAGGGCATGAAGGCCTTCGCCTCGATGAACCCGCTCCAGCGCATGGCCGATCCGGCGGAGATCGGGGCGGCGGCGGCCTTTCTCGCGTCTTCGGACTCGAGCTTCATGACCGCCAGCGAACTCGCCGTCGACGGCGGCCTGGCGCAAATCTGACCGCGCTACGCGCCGGCCAGTCACTCCCTCAATCCGATCATGCACACATTCACGGAAGAAAATCAGATGGAACGACCTCTCAAAGGAAAAACAGCTCTCGTTACCGGGGCATCGCGGGGCATTGGCCGTGCCATCGCCGAACGTCTTGCAAAGGATGGAGCGACGGTCGCGCTGACCTACAACGCCAGTAAATCCGGCGCAGACGAGGCGGTCGCGGCCATCGAGAAAGCGGGAGGCACTGCGTTCGCGATCCATGCGGACCTCGTTGACCCGGCGACCATCCCGGCCTTGTTCGAGAGACTTGACGACGAATTCACCAAGCGGAACGGAAGCAAAGCCCTCAACATTCTGGTCAACAACGCCGGCAATTCCGGCTTTGTTGGCTTCAAGGACGCGACGCCGGACAGTTGGGACACCCTGATCGCGGTCTACGCCCGCGCGCCCTTCTTCATCGCTCAGGCCGCCCTGGATCGTCTCGCCGATGGCGGACGCATCATCAACATCTCTTCCGCTGCCGCCACGAAGCCCGTGACAGCCGCGCCCGTCTACTCGATGGCCAAAGCGGCCATCAACAACCTGACCCATGCGCTCGCGTCCGAGTTGGGGCCGCGCGGAATTACCGCGAACGCCGTGGCGCCGGGCTACACGCGAACGGACGGGAACGCCGCCATCCGGGAGAATCCCGAACTTGTAAAGGCGGTCGAGGGCGAAATCGCGCTGGGACGCTTTGGCGAGCCGTCGGAAATCGCCGCCGTCGTGGCGTTCCTGGCCTCCGATGAAGGCCACTGGGTGACCGGCCAGACGATCGAGGCGAGCGGCGGCTACAAACTCTGACCGCAACGAAAAAACCAAAGGAGAAGATTATGAACTACGCAATCATCGGCTTCGGCAAAATCGGCATGGCCTTGGCCAAGGCATTTGCCCGCAAAGGCATCGAAGTATCGGTCGCAACCACGCGGAATCCGGAAAGCTTCGCATCGGATGCGGCAGCAATCGGCCCTACGATCATTCCCAAAACACTCGCGGAAGCCGTCAAGGCGGACGTCATTTTTTTGGCTGTCGGTTTCGGATCGCACCCGGATGTCGCTAAGGCGCTCCCCACATGGCGGGGGAAGACCATCGTCGATGTGACCAATGCCTATGGCGTGCCCCCTGAGCAGTTGGGAGGACAACCTTCGTCTATGTTCGTTGCGCGAGCCTTCTCTGGCGCAAGGCTGGTCAAGGGCTTCAACCATTTGCCCGCTGCGGTCCTTGACCAGGATCCCGCCATACATGGTGGCAGGAGGGTCGTGTTCCTGGCGAGTGACGATGATAGCGCCGCAGCGGAGATTGGTGCGCTTGCGGAAAATCTCGGTTTCGCGCCGATCAAACTTGGCGGCCTTTCGGAAGGTGGGCTGCTAGTCCAGGCCCGCGGAAATAGCTGGGGCCAATTGATCTTCAAGGACCTGATCAAGTTCGATGGCTGAGCACGACTCGCTTCTCGGTCGATCACACGCCGTACCATCGCTTCCCGTATGGCTCACAAGGAGCAATCCCCATGCACGTTTTGGTCACCGGGGGGCCGGCCTTTCCGGTCCTTACATCATCTCCGAGTTAGTCGCCGCTGTCCACGAGGTCAAGGCCCTGGCCCGTTCGAGAAGTCCGCGGCGAAAGTGACCGCACGCGGCGCGAAGGCTCGTCGCGGCAGCCTAGAGGATATCGACCGGCTCAAGGCGGTGGCTGGGGATTCCAACGATGTGATCCACGTCGCGCACAGGCAGAACCTGCTTCCGTCCGGCATCGACGCCGTACCCGACATCGATTTCCAAGACAGATCGCCTCCGCGAGTTTAAAACCAGGATCGTTGAGTTGAAATGCGAACAGCTTGGGAAGCGGCATCGGCCGCTTCCCAAGCTATCCAAACGTCAGCTTTTGATCGCGATGCGTTTCGCCTGCGACTGTGCTTTCGCCGTTTTCGGCAAGGTCACGGACAGGACGCCGTTCCTGAAGCGGGCGTCGATCCTGTCTTCCTCGATCTCGTAGCCGAGCGGGATGCGACGCTCGAAACGACCGTAATAGCGCTCCGAGAATTGCCGGCCCTTGTCCTCGGTCTCCGAACGCTTCTCGCCCCGCAGAGTCAGCACGCCATCATCGAGCAAGACCTCGATGTCCTTTTCTTCCATGCCGGGCACTTCGGCTGTCACCTTGATCTCTTTGTCGTTGTCGGAAATCTCGACGCTCGGCCAGTGCCCGCCGAAGGCGGATGCTCTGCCGAAGGAAGGCAGCCCACCATCGAAGCCGCGGAAAACGTTGTCGAACAGCCGGTTCACTTCGCGGTGCAGCGACAGGAACGGATCGCGCTCGCTGTCGCGGAAAAGGCTCGGGACGCGGCTCTCCTCGCGTCCCCAGGGAATAAGATCGCGTACGCTCATCGTCATTCTCCTTTCTATCGTCTTGGGCAAATCCTTTCCGGCGCCGGATTGCCTCAGGCAGCTTGTTTCTCAGTGGCCACCTTATCTGCGGCCTTGGCCTCGATGCGGGACCCCGCTTTGCCACTACCGATCTCGATCTTGCGCGGCTTCATCTCCTCGGGAATCTCGCGCTGTAGATCGATCGTCAGCAGGCCGTTGACGAGACCAGCTCCGGTCACCTTCACATGATCGGCAAGCTCGAAGCGGCGCTCGAACGGCCGCCCGGCAATGCCGCGATGCAGATAGTCGCCGTTGTCTTCCGCCGTTCTCTCGCCGGAGACGACAAGCATGTTGGGCTCGTGTACGATGCTTAGCTCTTCCTGGCCGAAGCCCGCCACCGCCATGGTGATGCGGTAGGCGTCTTCGCCTGTCCTGGCGATGTCGTAGGGCGGCCAGTTGTCGACGCTCGGCGTCCGGCTCGCGTTCTCCAGCAGGTCGAAAACACGATCGAAGCCGATGCTCGACCGATAAAGCGGGGAAAAATCGAATGCGGTTCTCATAGCCATATCCTCCATTGCTGAGCAACATGGGTACGAGGAGCGCCAAGGATGAGCGCTCCTTGACCTTGCCGACCCTAAAAGGGCGCCGGCGGATTCGATCTGGGAATTCGCTTTCCGCGCGTCAAGAGGTCGATCGCGGAACGTCCTTCGCCGACGCGCATTGTCTTGCCGTCGCCGGCGGGAATCTTCCGGTCAGCACCTTCCACATCAATGCGCAGGAGAGCGACCATGTCCATGACGCGGGAAGAGATCGTATCGGTCCTTGGGCCGACGGACGAAACGCTGGTCGCCGACATCCTGTCCACCGGCGCTTCCTTCGAGGAGTTGCGGGAAGCCTGGGTCTGGCTCAACGAGGACGAAGCGCTGATGGGCGAGGGACGGCCGCTGCCGGGCACGCGCGTCGCGGAACTGATCGACCTGCTGGACGCCGACGAGGACGATTGAGCGTTCCGGTGCCGGCATGAAGGTTCACGGTCTTGATGTTCTGCGCGGGGTTCCCATCTCCACGACAGGCGTGCATCGACAACGCCGTCCGATTGCTTGCTCGCAAAAGACGTCAAAAAGGAGGAAGTAATGAACGACGTTCGGTTTCCCGAACCTGTTACCCTCAAGTTTCCCAACGCTTCACGCAATGTCGCCAGCAGCTTCGAGGCGCTGGAGTGCCTGGACCAGCAGTGGCCCAAATGGGCGCGCGGGCGGAGCTGGCGCGTGGCGGAACGCGCCTGCCGGGATGCGCTAGACGGATGGCGCAGCGCACGCGACGCGCGCAAAGCCTTCCTCAAGGCGGCCAAACGGGCTGGATTGGTCCCGGCAGTGCGCGCTTCCCGCAAATCGCGTCCGGCACCGATGATCGACGGCCTGCGACCCGAACTGACCCTCAGTGGA
Organism: Mesorhizobium hunchu; assembly: GCF_040081975.1. Lineage (NCBI taxonomy): Bacteria > Pseudomonadati > Pseudomonadota > Alphaproteobacteria > Hyphomicrobiales > Phyllobacteriaceae > Mesorhizobium > Mesorhizobium hunchu. Next base: position 58,159 of record NZ_JBEBMG010000014.1, on the reverse strand, counting down.
TGGCGATGACGCCGTCGACGGCCCGCCATTCCGACGGCTCGATGAGGCGATGGTGGGCGACGCGCACGGAGTGCAGCGCGCCCTCCAGTTCGCGTTCCCAATAACCGAGGAAGCCTTTCAGCTCCGGGAAGTGAGGGGCCAAATCATAGTCCTGCCAGAGGTAGAGTTGCAGCAGACTCGGGTGATCGGGAAGATGATAGTGGATTTCAGCCGTGGTCAGGCCGTAGCCTTCCATCTGCAGGCGGAATCCCCTGCTGACCGTGGTAGCCATATACGTCTCCTCTGCCTTGCGCCTCTATGCGTCCAGACAATCGAAGGTGCGTCGCCGACCGTCTGCGGCAGGCGAGGGCCCAGCCGTTCTGTCGAGCCGACATAGCGCGTCCATGATCGTGTCGAAGGAAACCGGTTGCTCGGCTCCCGGCGGTCGACGCAGCGCCGGAACGGATTCCACGGCGCAGGCGTCCGAGGCCCAGGACGACAGGATCGCACGCTTCTCCTGAATGTCGAGCGTGTCGTCCTTCAGGACGTCGTCGGGATGCCTGAAATGCCTCGCCGGCGACAACAGTCGGTCCAGCGCGAGGTCGGACGTTTCAGGAACGAGAGAGGGAATAATCGGTGTGGAATTCTGTCGGTCCATCTTGATCCTCCGTCTTTCCAAAAGCTCCTTTGCACGGTTTCGACTTCACAGCCTCGCCTATGGCGAAGCTTGGGATAATTTTGTTCGACCGTCTGGAAAATTCAAGCGGGAAATGCGCTGTTTCACTCCGATTAGCCGCGTGTTTTCATGGCACTAGCACTCATCTAGCGCGAGTGCCAAAATTTTTGCGCTAGCCTCTTGAAACCCGAAATCGCTGAAACTAGCTCGATAGGCGCGCGATGCCTGAAAGGGGGGCGCGCACCCCGTTCCGGTCCTGCCGGGCCGGTTCGGAGGGACCTCTCAAAATCTGTTTGTCCTGAAGGAGAACGATATGACGTTCCGTCCATTGCACGACCGTATCCTGGTCCGCCGCATCGAAGCCGATGAGAAAACCGCCGGCGGCATCATCATCCCCGACACCGCCAAGGAAAAGCCGCAGGAGGGCGAGGTCATCGCCGTCGGCCCCGGCGCACGCGACGAAAGCGGCAAACTCGTCGAACTCGACGTCAAGGTCGGCGACCGCATCCTGTTCGGCAAATGGTCCGGCACCGAGATCAAGCTGAATGGTGAGGACCTACTCATCATGAAGGAAAGTGACGTGATGGGCGTGATCGACCAGGCGGCCACGCTGAAGAAAGCGGCCTGATCGGCGCGAACCCGATATCAACCAGTCAACGAAAGCTGCCTATCGAAGGAGTGATCCAATGGCTGCCAAGGAAGTGAAGTTCCATTCCGACGCGCGCGAGCGCATGCTGCGCGGCGTCGACATTCTCGCCAATGCCGTGAAGGTGACGCTCGGTCCCAAGGGCCGCAACGTCGTCATCGACAAGTCGTTCGGCGCCCCGCGCATCACCAAGGACGGCGTGACGGTGGCGAAGGAAATCGAGCTCGAGGACAAGTTCGAGAACATGGGCGCGCAGATGGTTCGTGAGGTCGCCTCGAAGACCAACGATCTGGCCGGCGACGGCACGACAACCGCCACCGTTCTCGCTCAGGCCATCGTCCGGGAAGGCGCTAAGGCTGTCGCCTCCGGCATGAACCCGATGGACCTGAAGCGCGGTATCGACAAGGCGGTCGACGCCGTTGTCGCCGAGCTGAAGGCCAATGCCCGCAAGATCACGAAAAACGACGAGATCGCCCAGGTTGGCACCATCTCGGCCAACGGCGATGCCGAGATCGGTCGTTTCCTTGCCGAGGCGATGCAGAAGGTCGGCAACGAAGGTGTCATCACCGTCGAAGAGGCCAAGACCGCCGAGACCGAGTTGGAAGTCGTCGAAGGCATGCAGTTCGACCGGGGTTATCTCTCGCCCTACTTCATCACCAACCAGGACAAGATGCGGGTCGAACTGGAAGAGCCTTATGTGCTCATCCACGAAAAGAAGCTCGGCAATCTCCAGGCCATGCTTCCCGTTCTGGAAGCCGTCGTGCAGTCCGGCAAGCCGCTGCTGATCATCGCCGAGGACGTCGAGGGTGAGGCGCTGGCCACCCTGGTCGTCAACAAGCTGCGCGGCGGCCTCAAGGTCGCGGCCGTCAAGGCGCCGGGCTTCGGCGATCGCCGCAAGGCGATGCTGGAGGACATCGCCATCCTCACCGGCGGCACGGCGATCAGCGAGGATCTCGGCATCAAGCTGGAGAACGTCACGCTGCAGATGCTCGGCCGCGCCAAGAAGGTGGTGATCGAGAAAGAAAACACCACCATTGTCGACGGCGCCGGCCGCAAGGAAGAAATCCAGGGTCGCGTCACGCAGATCAAGGCGCAGATCGAGGAGACCACTTCTGACTACGACCGCGAGAAGCTGCAGGAGCGCCTGGCCAAGCTCGCCGGCGGCGTCGCGGTGATCCGCGTCGGCGGCGCTACGGAAGTCGAGGTCAAGGAGAAGAAGGACCGCGTCGACGATGCGCTGCACGCCACCCGCGCGGCTGTCGAAGAAGGCATCCTGCCCGGAGGCGGCGTGGCCCTGCTCAGGACCGTTAAGGCGCTCGACATGCTGGTCGCCGACAACGCCGATCAGAAATACGGCATCGATATCGTCCGCCGCGCCGTCGAGGCACCTGCTCGGCAGATCGCCGAGAATGCCGGTGCTGAAGGCTCCATCATCGTCGGCAAGCTGCGCGAGAAGACCGACTTCGCCTGGGGCTGGAATGCCCAGACCGGCGAATATGGCGACCTCTACCAGCAGGGCGTCATCGATCCGGCCAAAGTTGTGCGCACCGCGCTTCAGGACGCCGCTTCGGTCGCCGGCCTGCTGGTCACCACCGAGGCGATGGTGGCCGAGAAGTCGAAGAAGGAAGCGTCTGTCCCGGCAATGCCGGGCGGCGCGGGCATGGACTTCTGAGGCACTGATCACATGGCCCGCTCCCGTCACCGGGGGCGGGCATTTCGCAGATAATCCGGGGATGCTATGAACAAGATGACCGACATCGGATCCGTTCCAACGCCGACCCGTTCGCCGAGCGAGTTCCTCGCCTATGAAACGGAGTGCCGCAGCGCCTTGAAGCCGCTGCTGACGGGCCTGCTGGATAGGGCCGAATCCGCCGGCTGGAACCGCCGCACCGCAGCGTCCACGCTGATGTTCCTGGCCGCGCAGCACGTGTCGGCGGCGTCGGAGACATCCACAGTCGAGTGAAACCAAGATCGGTTCTCGCTGACGGCGCTCCAGAATGGAACGCACAACGTCCTGAGTAGTGGCGCGCAAATGCCCTTTTGGTCTTTCAACAGAGCGCTAATCCGATATGGTCGCCGATAGGGGGCAATCGAGGGCCGGACCGATGCAGGAATATCTGGATCACAAGCTCGAATGTCCCTATTGCGGAACGATCCGGCTTCGCATTCCCGTCGGTGCAACCGAAGCGACTGAAATCAAATGCGATGACTGCGGCAAACCTTTGGGCACTTGGGGCGAGCTACAGGACGATTTTGCAGAGCAAGGCGGCCATGACGGCATTTTTCGGCTGTCAAAAGGCAGGATCAAACGGATCGAGTAGGAAGCTCGCAGATCACACCGCCACCCGAGCACACGGATCCGGATGCGCATTTGCGTAAGAGATAGGAACGGCGACACCGTGGGTCGCCGCCCTGAGATCGCACTGCAGATCAGACGTGTAGCTGTTGACCGGAGCTTGCAGCTTTCGGTGTCGCCTCGTCCTCGACCAGAATGTCTTTCTTCCTGGCGAACTGCATGAGAATGCCGCGTGCTGTCTCTGCGTCGACTTCGCCGGCCAGTGCAGCTTTGCAGGCGCGAATCGCCGCCCTTTGCTCCGGACTGTTTCCACACCAATCCGTGACGAACTGGTAAGCATCCACGACCGAGTTCAGCTGCCGCGGAAAGCCGAGCCCGACCCACACGCGGACAGGCTTTTCGAAGGGTTGAGAAAGCATCGTATCCTCCCTTCGTCGCGTCAGGCGGAAACGCCGCCAGTCTCGCCGGCTTTCGGCCCGGTCATCCAGGGCATCGCCACGGAGACATCCTCGAGGATTTTCGCCGAACGGGCAAAGCCGGCGAACGCCTCGCGCGCCGCCTTCAGCGGCACAAGGCCATCGAACGCGCGGTGGCACGCCCGCGTCGCCGTTTCATAGATCACGCCACGGCGGTGCCTGGGCCATTCATGGAGAAAGTCGCAGGCATCCTCGAGACAGGCGATCTCCTGGATGAGACCTTCTGCGGCTCTCACAAATACGGGACTTTCGAATGTTCTCTCGCTCATTGAAACCTCCAATGGTTGAACGATTTCAGCTGGTTGAGGAATGGTCACCCCGGCAATCGGCAGCGACCAGGAGAAATATGTGAAGGCTGGTTTTCGGCGTCAAGACTATCTATTGCAGCAATTGCGGTGGCTATCTTGGCCTTTTGGGGAGAACTGCCGCGGGACTTCGCAAGGCAGATAGCGAACGCCGAAAGCATCGATCTCAATCATGGAACGATGACCAAAACGCGTAAGCGCGTCGCCGGGTCAATCAGGCGACTCGTCCGACCGTTCGATCAAGCCGAGACGTCAATACGGCCGCTCCTGTCGGAGCGCCTTTTCGGAACTGTTCTGTTCCGCACCGTCATCGGATCGATTCAGCGTCACCGTGCAGCGGATCAGGAAATTCCAGTCCGGCCCATGCTCAACGATGAGATGAAGGTCCGAAATCTCTTCGAAGTAGTGCTCGACGCTCTTCGGCCCATCATCGCAGCAGTACTCGATAACGGCCTTCCAGCGCTTTTCGCCATGAAGATTGATCACGTTGTTCATCTTCGCTCCGTAGCGGCCGCGATTTTCGATCAAGGCGAGAAGCCGGTTGCCGAAATCAATACAGTCGAACCGTGGGATCAATCCTGATCCCGGCGCCGGTCACGGCGGCGATAAAGGCTGTACTGACCTTTTCGGGAGTGGAGGCGCCCGCCTTGACGCGTGAGCAGCAATCAATCGCATCCAACCACGCCGCGCTGCCATATTCTTTGTGATTGGCAAACAGGAAGTCGGCCGCCTGCGACACCGAGGAGATCAGACTGAAGCCCGTCCGATCATCGTAGATCACCAAAGGCATCCTGAAGTTCTGGTTGTTCATCGCGGGCCCGTAGAAATTTCCGACATGCCTACTCTGCAGTTGCAGGACTACCAGCGGACGGCTCAGTGCATTTGGTGCCTGAGCTTCGTTTCAGCCGCCCTGCGACGCGAACCGTCGGTATAGCCCTGCCTTCGGCGTCGCGCCTCGTCGGGTCGCGCATCCAATTTTGCGGATCTGAAACGTGTCGCCACAACGGGCGATCTTCCCAGCAGCATGTCGTAGAATTTCGTTACGGCGAGCCGACAATCGAGATAGGTGGAGGGCATTTCAATATCCTTCTCTGTTGGAATTCGGCATCTGTCCTGCCCCGTTTTCGCGTTTGCGCCCGGTCGATCCGGCTAGGCGCGCCTGCGCCTGACCGGCCGCTTCAGGGCGGGCGGCGTGTTCGTGTTTGTTGCCTCGCTGGCAAGCCGTGCCAGCCTCAGCCGCTCGGTCTTCTGTTCCCGTACGGCCGCCTCGCCGTCGGTGATTTGCCGGGCTGCCCTGGTGGTGGCATCCTGCTTTGTTTCGATGGCGGTCGGCTTGGGCTTGAATATCCCTTGCGGCATTTCAGGGTGTCGCATGTGCGGATCTCCACTCATGAAAAGAAAAAAGGCCGGGACTTGCCCGACCTCTCTCATCTGCGCTCTGCGGCCAGTGCCAGTACATCCGTGGTCAAAGGCCGGCGCAATAGCTTATGCAGCCTGCAGGTTCTCGGCCGCGCTCTTGCCGTTGCGGTTGTCCTTCACGAGGTCGAAGCTGAGCTTCTGGCCCTCGACGAGCGAGCGCATGCCGGCCCGTTCTACCGCCGAAATGTGGACGAACACGTCCGGTTGGCCGTTGCCGAGCTCGATGAAGCCGAAGCCTTTGGTCGCATTGAAGAACTTCACGGTTCCAGTATTCATGACGATTTCCTTTCAATCATCCATGGAAAATTGCTTGCCGCGCAGGATGCACGACAAACGATTCAGATCGATTTTGAGAGGAGAAGATCGCCGAAAACGCGGTTCGCGTCAGAAACAAAGTTCGACAGCCAAGATCGATACCCAGAACATAGACCGATACAGTGTTCGAAACAAGGCATGGCCCGGATTATTCCTGGAGGGCCAGGACGGGTAATCTTGCGGAGACGCTGCCGGCACCGCCGATCACGGGAGTTTTACAGCCGACGGCGACCGGGGCGGCGCCAGCTTGGAGCACCCGCGCGGAACCAATTGTCATGCCCGCTCTTTCTGTGCTGCCAATTCCGGCGCGGAGGATCACCATGAAAACGCTCGCCGACATCTTCGAGCACACGCTTCAGGACGTCTATTACGCCGAAAACGCGATCACCAAGGCATTGCCAAAGTGGCCAAGGCCGCGAAGGATGCCAAATTGAAGAAGGCGGCGGAGGATCACCTCGAGGAAACGAAAGGGCAGATCAAGAAACTCGATCAGGTGTTCAAGTCGATCGGCAAGAAGGCTTCCGGCGAGAAGTGCGACGCCATCGAGGGCCTCATCAAGGAGGCCGACGGCTTGATGGAGGAAGCATCCGGCACTGCTCTCGACGCCGGCCTGCTGGCCGCCTGCCAGGCTGTCGAGCACTACGAGATTTCCCGATACGGTTCCCTGCGGGAATGGGCCAAGGACCTTGGACACGATGAGGCGCACAAGCTGCTCAGCGAGATTCTCGACCAGGAGAAGGCCACCAACAACAAACTCACCAACCTCGCGGTGACGTCGGTCAACAAGGCGGCTTGACCGCGGACGGGCGCCGGCTGCGAGTTCCGGGCGAATCGTCGAATTGCCTCGCTATCCCCGCGGCAATGCCCTATGGACGGCAATGCAAAATCCCAAATTCGCTCAGCCGGTCACCGTTCGGGCCGACGCGCAGGGCGCCGAGACGATCATTTCCGACGTATACGAATGTTCGTCGTTCCTGCTCCGGGGCTGGTCGGGCAAGCGGGGACCGGCACATCGCGCGGCCCTCCAGGCCTGCCACGACGCCAGTGCGGACAAGAAGCCTATATCAACCGTTCGGCGGGCGTTTGCCTTGGCTGCACGCGAAGCAGGTATTCTCGTCGGCCAGTGAAGGGTTCGCTCCCGAGGACGATCACCTCCTCCGCCGCGCCTTTGCTGCGGCTTCCGGTTTGATCCTGATGCGTAGCATTCCGCCTTCGGGATGGTCGATCTCGAAGGCGTTGGTCTTGCGCACCAGGTCGCTCAGCTTGCGGAAACCAAAGGTACGGGGATCGAAGTCGGAAGCCAAATTGGCAAGCTGGGTACCGACCGCCCCGAGCGGCACCCACCCGTCCTCACTCTCCATTTGCGCGATGATCTTGCGGATGATCGGCACGGCCGCAGTGGGCGGCTGCAACGGCTTCCAGGCCGGCGCAGCTTCCGGTTCGTTCGCGGCAGCGGACGGCAACAGGTTCTCGGTATAGACGAACCGGCGGCAAGCCTGGCGAAAGCTTTCGGGCGTCTTCTGCTCGCCGAACCCGAACACGTCGGTGCCCTGCTCACGGATTCGGGCGGCCAGTCGGGTGAAATCGCTGTCGGAGGAAACCAGGCAGAAGCCGTCGAACCGGCCGCTGTGGAGAAGATCCATTGCGTCAATGACAAGGGTGATATCCGAGGCGTTCTTGCCTGTAGTGTAGGCGAACTGCTGCTGGGGAATGATCGCGTGCCTCGACAGGACGTCGGCCCAGGCCTTCGAACGGGCGCTGGAAAAGTCGCCATAAATCCGGCGGACGCTGGCCTCGCCGATCTTGGCGATCTCCTCGAACAGGCCATCGGCGATCTTGGCCGAGGCGTTGTCGGCGTCGATCAGAACCGCGAGACGCGGTGAGCGGGATTCGGACGGCATCGCGTTTTCCTTCAAACTGTTTTCTGCTCGAAACCGACCATCTTTTGTCATCGGTGCCGCTTCGGTTCCGGCTACGCATACTCGACACCCCCCGATAGCAGCATTGAACATGGCAATGACAATGATGTGCGCGTCGGCCTCGATATCCTCGCGGGCCTCTGCAATGCCAAAATATGTCGTGGACGGTTTCGACGAAATAGTCAGCGCCGTGCTTTACGACCTGAAATTCCTGCTCTCGATGTCGATGATCTCGCCGCAGTTCTGGCATTCCATCTGGGTGTGGACACGAATCCAACCGACGCGTGTTCTGGCCTTGTGGTGGCACCGCGGACATTCCACGTCGATCTCGAAATCATCCGTCTCGCGCTTTGTCATCGCAGCCCAAGTCCATTCTGCACCGGGTCAGCTTTCGTCGACAGCCGCCTTTTGCGCCTCGTCCTGATCCGTGAGGGAGGGTTTTTCTTTTACTGCCTTCGCGGCCAGCTTCGCTTCTTTCCTGGCCGCCTTTGCTTTGTCTCGTTGACTGCGTTCGTATCGATAATTCGGCTTCATCGCCATTCGAGCGCTCCGTCTGGGTGAATGGTATACTTCAATAGGGAGATGCCCGAGACGGTGGATTTCATTGCCGCCAGCGCTGGCTCATGCCGTCAGACATCAGTGCTGGTGTCAGTAGATCTCAACCGTGCGATCGTAACTGATACCCGCATCCGTTAGCGCCGCAAGGAATGCGGTACTCGTATCATCGACGCCACAGTCTTCAGCGCAGCACTCCATCGCGTCGGTCCAAGCCAGGCTGTCGTTTCCGGGCCAATGGTCAAACAGGAAATCCGAAGCCTGCTGGACGGACTCGATGAGCGTGAAACCTACCGGGCCGGCTATATAGACAACGACCGGGGATCGAAATTTTCTTGTAGCCATCGCGCACACTACGCCCCATCGCGCGCAAAGGCGAGAGCGGTGATGGAAACCTGTCCGTCAGGACTTCGTTCGACGTCGGCTCACTTCGGACCCCGACAGCGCTGCCGTGTTGTCAATGCGCGTGACCCGGCATCGGCCCCGAGGTCGGCATAACGAACCGGAACATGGTTTTGGAAATATCCGAAATTGCCTCGATGGTGCCTCCATGCGCTTTAGCGATTTGGGACGCAATATAGAGGCCCAAGCCCAATCCCACCCTGCTCGCCCCGGCCTCTCCGCGGTAGAATGGCTGGAACAGCCTTTCCATCGTGGCGGGCGGGATCGGATCGCCTTCGTTCGCAACCGACAGCCTGAACTTTCCGTCTTCTATGTCGCCTTGGATCCTGACTGCGGCATCGGCCGAGCCATGTGTCAAGGCATTTCCCAGAAGGTTGGAAAGCAATTGCCCCAAGCGGCCAGGATCGCAGTCCAGCATAATCCCAGTTTCGATCGAAGTAACGATTTCCCGATCCGGATGCGCCATCCTTAGCTCGTCGACGACTTGAGCAAACACTGGACCGAGCGCCACAGATCGCTCGATCTGGAGCATGAGGCCGCCACCGAGCCGTGTGCGGGTGAGGTCGAGCACATTGTCGATGAGCACCTGCATGCGCCTGATGCTGCGCTGCATCAAATCGAGCAACTCCGGCGTAGCCGCCTCCTGGCCCTTGCGAAGCATGATACTTACGCCGGCGTTTATGCTGGCGAGCGGGTTGCGCAGATCATGGCCGAGCACTGCAATGAACTGTTCTCTCAATTCCGAAGCTTCGCGCTCGGCAAGTAGACCCTCTTCGGCCACTGTTCGAGCCTGGACCAGGTCTCGCTCGTAGCGCCGCCGCTGCGTTGCCTGGAAGATGGTGAGCCGCGTGAAGAGCAAATCACCTTTAGCGTCGTGGCGCTGGATCGCATTGGCCAGCACGGCGAGCTTCGCGCCATCCTTCCTGACCAGATCGAGGGCGACCTCGTTGAAGAATCCCTGCATGCGGATCAGCGGCGCGAAGTGCGTCTCATAGAAGATCGATCCGGCTACGTCCAACAGGTCACGCAGCCGCTTTCCGAGGAGCTCTTCCCGAGTGAAGCCTGTCCAGTCCGAAAACGTCAGGTTCGACCTGACGATACGGCCGTCGACCCCGAGCGAAATGTACCCGCAGGGCGCGTTTTCGTAGAGGTCTTCGAGATCCTCCGCCACGCCGCTTCCGGCCATCAGACGAACGCTCGGATGGCTGCGATCACCTCACGGGGAGCGCTGAGATTGGGACAATGCCCGGTAGCGTTCAGGATCACCAGTTCGCTGTCGGGTATGTGGCGATGGACATATTCGCCGACTTCTTCGGACGCGATGATGTCCTCCTTGCTTTGCAGGATTAAGGTGCGCGCCGGCACCTTCGCCAGATCATTGCGGTTGTCGGAGGTGAACGTCACACGAGCGAACTGCTTTGCAATTGCGGGATCCGTTCGACAAAAGCTGTTGGTCAACTCCTCCCCAAGCTCGGGCCGGTCAGGATTGCCTATGATCGCAGGCGCCATGGACGCAGACCATCCCATGTGGTTGTCGTCGAGTGAGTCAAGAAGTTCGTCGATCTGCGGTGCGGTGAAGCCGCCCTTATAGTCACCGTCGTCGATGTAGCGAGGCGACGGTCCGATCATGACGAGGCTGTCGAACAGGCCGGGCGCCTTGATCGAGGCGAGTGCACCGATCATGCCGCTAACGGAATGGCCGACGAAAACGGCGTTCTTCAAATCCAACGTCCTGCCGATCTCCACGACGTCATCGGCATAGCCTTGAAGAGACGCATACTTCGCCGGGTCGTAAGCGCTGAGGTCGGAACACCCGGCTCCGACATGATCGAAAAGGACCGTACGAAAATCCGGCTGGAAGGCAGGCGCCACGAAGCGCCACATGTTCTGATCGCAACCGAAACCATGAGCGAAGATCATGATGCGGGAGCCGTCACCCGCTTCACGAACATTGTTTCGTTCAAGGACCGACATGCGACTTTGTCTCCGGCCGATCGCGCATTCGCCAGCAAGGCAACGTCGGTCTTCGCGTGAATATTCAACTCATAACGGAACCCAAGACGGCTGTCATGGCTTGTTGTGTTGCCGAACTTCTTTCGGCGGCTTCTCCTTGCCAGCGTCGCAGCGGCCTTGGTCTGAGATTGGTCAGACACCCAGGCAGGAAAGGTCAGATGTCCGCCCAAATCGCAGTGCTGGTCGTGGAGGATGAAACGCTCATCCGAATGACATTGTCGACCAACTGGCAGACGAGGGCTATGAGGTCTTCGAGGCGGGTACCGCAGACGATGCGATCGCCATCCTTGAAACAGAGCCTTCCATCCGGCTACTCTTCACCGATATCGATATGCCCGGCACCATGGACGGATTGAAGCTCGCCGCAGCAGTGCGCGACCGCTGGCCGCCGATAAAGATTGTCGTCACCTCCGGTCATCGCAGGATCGAGATTGCCGATATTCCCGACGGCGGCATCTTCCTCTCCAAGCCATATCGGCACGAAGCCGTCAGTGCTTCATTCCGCGAACTGCTGGCAACGAGGTAATCTCTCGGCTCAAGCGAATTTAGATTATAAAAAGGTCGACGCGCGCCACCCCGCGTGCCCTTCGCGCCGACCTCCGCACTACCGATTTCGCGGCGCGCATAACACTAGGCGCGCCATGTTTCGGAATAGCAAGCGTGTTTGTTGACGCGTCTGTTAATGCCTCGGAATGTAGCCGGCGCGTTACGTTGCCTGACCTCGCGCCGGCCGTGCGGTTGCACCGGTGACGGACCGCCGAAAGATGGATTCTTTCGCGAGCCTTGAATTGATGTCAATCAATGTTTTCGGGCGCAAGCGTCCGGACGGCTCCTTGAATGTCCGATACCTAAGCGGCTTTGCGCGTGCCTCACGAAACGAGATGAGACGCTGGCGTTTTTCATCCCAAAGGACGAGCTTCACGCAGCTGAGGCTTTCCAAGATGGTGATATGGCCGATGCTGCGCAGTTCCGGGTAGTCCCTCAGCACCTCCGGAAGCCGGTAATACGGCACCCGGCTCGAAAGATGGTGGACGTGATGGATGCCGATGTTGGCTGTCAACCACCGCAGGACTAACGGCAATTCATAGTATGAGGAACCGTGCAGGGCGGCGTCCTGGAACTGCCATTGCGGCTTTTGCGACCAGTGCGTTTCCTCGAACTGGTGCTGGACATAGAACAGCCAGATACCCGCCGATCCTGCCAGCACCACGACCGATAGCTGCACAAGCATGAACGTCTCGAAGCCGACCAACCAGACGAGGCCAAGGGCCAGAACCAGGATCGCCAGATTGGTGGCCATGGTCGAGATCCACGGCTCCATGCCCGAGCGCATCATGCCGAAGGGCAGCCTTTGCTTGAACAGGAAAAGCCAGATCGGGCCGATGCCGAACATCACGAACGGGTTGCGGTAGAGCCTGTAAGCGAGGCGGTGCGATCGCGAGAGGGATCGGTATTCAGCCACGGTCAGGGTCGTGATGTCGCCGACGCCGCGCTCGTCGAGATTGCCGGCAGAGGCGTGATGCGCCGCATGCGCGCGGCGCCAGTAATCATATGGCGTGAACGTAAGGACGCCGATCAGGCGACCGGTCCAGTCATCCGCCTTGCGGTGGGCGAAGAAGGAGCCGTGGCCGCAATCGTGTTGGATCATGAACAGGCGGAGCAGGAATCCCGCCGCTGGAATTGTCAGCGCCATCCCCCACCAGAAGCCATGATGCACCGCCAAGGCGGCAAGCGTCCAAAGGGCGACGAACGGGATGAGCGTGACCATCAGTTCGAGCAGACTGCGTCCCCTGCGCGGCTTCCGGTAGGCGGCGAGAATTTTGGGCCAGGCCCGTTCGCTGCCCCGGAGCGGGGAGATGGGTGCGTCGGTCAACGACAATGGGCGGGCCTCCATAGGTTTGGAGATTGCCGAACGGCACGATGCTGCAAGCGGAACTCGTGGCGTAGAGAAGTCATCACGCTTGGGGTTTCATATGAGACGGTTGTCCTCAACCGTTTGGCGGGCACGCCGGCGTGTGCCGTCGGTGTCGGCTTTCCGGCGCCGTTCGGCAGCCGCCTTGCGGATGCTTTCGAAGCGGTTTTGTTCGTTGTCTTCAGTTGCGGGCTTCGGATCGATTTTCTTCATGTAGACGATCATCGAATGGACTCCTTGGTGCGGATGGTCAAGCAGATCGCCGGAGATCCATCCGGCGATCGGGGGGCTCGCCTCAAAGACTATGCGGCGAGAGCCGTGGCGCAGCCCTGGACGCCCAGCCTGTCGGGGCTGGTCTGCCCGGGCATGGTCGCCCAGCCGCCGGCCTCGATGAACTGTCGTTTCGTGTAGCTGTCGCTCAGGGCCTTCAACTCGGCGAGTTTCGCCGCCTTGTCCGGTGCCGCGTTGAATCGTTCGACGCATATGGCGGACGCCAGTTCTCCGCGCGCGTTGTCACCTGCTGTCGCGGCCATCGCCTGCGAGGTGCCGCCGGTCACCCAGCCACCCCAGCTGAAGCCGACGGCTATCGTGGCGACGATTGCCGCGATGCACGCCCAGGCCAGCATGGTCTTCGAAGGCTGATAGTCTTCCCAACGCCGCGAGAGGGATCGTTTCGTCGTGCTTTGCATGGCCATGGTATCAATCCTTTCCGATTGAAGTTCCGATTGTCCCCGCCGGCGGCGGAGGGGTGGGCACTGCCTTCGTATGTTGGCTCGGGCGCGACGGCCTGAAACGAAATACGAAATCGGGAGATGCCATCCCTGGCATCCGCGACCGTCGATGCGCCTAGTCGCCCATCCCGCCCATGCCGCCGTTTCCGGCTGCAGAGGCGGCGGAATCCTTCGCCGGGATATCGGCAATCATCGCCTCCGCGGTTATCAGCAAGGCGGCGATCGAGCCGGCGTCCTGCAAGGCGGTGCGCACCACTTTGGCGGGATCGAGGATGCCGGCCTTGATCATGTCGACATAGGTCTCGGTCTGTGCGTCGAAGCCCTGGTTGTGATCCTTGCTGTCCGCGAGCTTGCCGATGACGATGGAGCCCTCGACGCCGGCGTTTTCGGCGATCTGCCGGACCGGCGCTTCCAGCGCCCTGAACACGATCGAAATGCCGGCGGTGATATCCGCATTGGCGCTTGTCAACGAGGCCAGTGCGGTCCTGGCGCGCAACAGTGCGACGCCGCCGCCCGGCACGATGCCTTCCTCGACGGCGGCGCGCGTGGCGTTCAGCGCGTCGTCGATGCGGTCCTTCTTTTCCTTGACCTCGGTCTCGGTCGCTCCGCCGACGCGGATCACTGCGACGCCGCCGGCGAGCTTGGCCAGCCGCTCCTGCAGCTTTTCCTTGTCGTAATCCGAGGTCGTTTCCTCGATCTGCGCCTTGATCTGGGCGATACGCGCAGCAATGCCTGCCTTGTCGCCGGCGCCGTCGACGATCGTGGTGGTGTCCTTCTCGATCAGCACGCGCTTGGCGCGGCCGAGCATGTCGAGCGTGACGTTTTCGAGCTTGATGCCGAGATCCTCGGAGATCATCTGGCCGGCGCTCAGCACGGCGATGTCTTCGAGCATCGCCTTGCGGCGGTCGCCGAAGCCCGGCGCCTTGACCGCCGCGACCTTGAGGCCGCCGCGCAGCTTGTTGACGACCAATGTCGCGAGCGCCTCGCCTTCGACGTCTTCCGAGATGATCAGCAGCGGCTTGCCGCTCTGCACGATCGCCTCGAGGATCGGCAGCACGGCCAGCAGGTTGCCGAGCTTCTTTTCATGGATGAGGATGTAAGGATCCTCCAGCTCCACGCGCATTTTCTCGGCGTTGGTGATGAAGTAGGGCGAAAGATAGCCGCGGTCGAACTGCATGCCCTCGACTACGTCGAGCTCGGTCTCTGCCGTCCTGGCTTCCTCCACGGTGATGACGCCTTCGTTACCGACCTTGTCCATCGCCTTGGCGATCATGGCGCCGACGCCGGCGTCGCCATTGGCCGCGATGGTTCCGACCTGGGCGATCTCGCCGGACGATTTGACCTTCTTCGACCAGGCCTGGATTTCTTCCACGACCGCGGCGACGCCGAGATCGATGCCGCGTTTCAAATCCATCGGATTCATGCCGGCCGCAACCAGCCTGACGCCTTCGCGCAGGATCGAGGCGGCAAGTACGGTGGCGGTAGTGGTGCCGTCGCCCGCAAGGTCGTTGGTTTTCGAAGCCACCTCGCGCACCATCTGGGCGCCCATGTTCTCGAATTTGTCGGCGAGTTCGATCTCCTTGGCGACCGTTACGCCGTCCTTGGTAATGCGCGGCGCGCCATAAGCTTTGTCGATGACGACGTTGCGGCCCTTCGGCCCCAACGTCACCTTGACGGCATTGTTGAGCAGCTCGACGCCGCGCAGCATCCTGTCGCGGGCATCGGTGGAGAATTTGATTTCCTTGGCAGCCATGGTGTTCGTCCAGTTCGATATTGAGATGCGGGATCGAAGATCAGGCGGCCTTCTTGGCCGCAGTACCAGTCTTCTCGACAATGCCCAGGATGTCGCTCTCCTTCATGATAAGGAGATCCTCACCGTCGATCCTGACCTCGGTGCCGGACCATTTGCCGAACAGGATGTGATCGCCCGCCTTGACGTCGAGCGGGGTCAGTGTGCCGCTTTCATCACGCGAACCAGGGCCGACGGCGATCACCTCGCCTTCCTGCGGCCTTTCCTTTGCCGTGTCGGGAATGATGATCCCGCCTTTGGATTTCAAATCGCCTTCAGCGCGTCGAATGACGACGCGGTCGTGAAGTGGCCGGAATTTCATTGGAATCTTTCTGCGGCAGGCGCGTAGGGCTGCCACGACACCAACATAGGGCGTTTGGCACTCGATTGATAGGAGTGCCAAAATTAATTCTTGCATATTTCAAAATATCTCTTTGATTATCTCATGTAATTTACAGAATTCCCCCTTTTTGAAGCTCCTATTGTTGGCTTCAAGCGGTTGTTTATTTTACGTAAATTGAATTTTTTAATTTGTGATCGGAAATAAAAATCTGTCCGCGCCTTGTTCGCAACTCAATTGAAGTGCATATAAGAGGCTCGTTGATTTGGCCGATTTGGCTTTTGCGGTGTCAGAGACCCGCCATTCACCACCGAATTCTCGATAGCGGCTCCATCGCGCCAATCCGGCGCGGATACCGCTCCGTTCGAACCCTGGAATGAACGCCGGCGCTGACCACGGATGTACTGGCAGCATCGGCATCGTTCCGGTTCGGATGGGAACAATGTGGAAGGCGCCTGTGCGTGCTCCTGCGGAAATCGTGACCATGGCCAGCCGTACCACACAGACCGTCGTTCGCTTCTCCGCACCATTCAGGCTGCCTGACATCGATACGGTGCAACCGGCTGGCGACTATCGCGTCGATCATGATGAGGAAACGATCGAGGGCGCCTCCTGGCTTGCGTGGCGACGTGTCGGCGCTTTCATCCACTTGCCGGCCATCGGTATGCGGGGACCTACACAGCAGATGGTACCGATCAATCCAGCGGACCTCGACGCCGCACTCGAAAGGGATAAACAACCATGACTTATATAAGCGGCCGGCAACCCGGCGTACGCTTTGTCCGGCCCGCCCCCGCAACCCATCTTTTTGCGGTGGGCCAAGCCGTCCGCCTGCGTAGCAGCTTTGGCACATTCCCTAAGACTGCGGAAATCTACCACATCACGGGCACGCTCCCGCCAAGGGGAAATTCGCTTCAGTACCGCATCCGCAACGATGACGAGCGCCATGAGCGGGTGGCGACACAAGACAGCCTGGAACCGATCCGTCCTCCGCAATCCAACGAGGGTGCAACTCTCATCATAAGGACGTTTGGCCATGGCTAAGGGACAGAAACGCAGCAATCGCGAGATGAGGAAGCCGAAGCAGGACAAGGCGCCGCCCAAGCCTGAAAGCGGGTTCAGCAACCCGATCAAGCTCGTTACAAACAGCAACGCCCCGCGTGGCAATGGCAAGGGCCGATGACCGTGGTCGGCGAGACCGGTGGCAAGAACGATGAAGATCGTGATCGAATTCTACCGGATCCGCGACGCCGACGATGCCCATGCCGTCATCGGTCGTGAAACCGTGGAGGTCGACGGTCTCGACGGCGCCATCGCAGCCGCACAGCTGTTGGCGCGGACCCTCGACATGCCACAGCGCCCTGACTCGATGATGATCACCGACGCGAACGGCAAGGTGCATTACTGTGGCATTATCGGCTTGGAAGCGGTAAACGAAGAAAGGCAATAAAATGAATACGCACATCAACAGCGGAGTTGAACGGAAGCGAATTGCCGCCGCGATTAGCGTCTGGGAAAATGAGGGCGGTGCGCCCGGACAGGATTCCATGCACCATCAGTATGGCCGCCGGATCGAAGCCGACCGCTCCTGGACGATCTATCATGTCTTTACCGGCATTCCGGCGCGCTTCGGCGACGCCGCCATGACCGGCCTGAGCCGCATGGACGCAACCAGCGGCATGCTGCGTCTCAACCTGCGCAACGCCGAGCGCCAACGTGAACGCCTCGAACTCTCGTCTTTCAAGACAATCCCGAAACCAGCGGAGTTCGGGTTATGACGCTGGCTTTCCCCAACCCAAGCCGCAGCTTCGACGAAGCGCGCAACGCCGTGCGCTTCATGGGCCACGACGGCATGTTCCAAATCCGCTTCTTCATCGAGGCGGGTGCGCTGACGAAATCGGATGCTGCCAGACGCGAAGCGGGGGCGCTGGAAGCCAGGTGCCTGACAGCCTTCGACGCGTTGCGCACATCCATCTACGATGTCGCGCGCGAGGCGTATTCCCACGGCCGCCGCGATTCCTACACGCTGACCGCCGCGGATTTTCGGTAACGCCTTACGATGCTGATCCGTTACGGCTATGAGATCACGCTGACGTGCCAGCAGCCCACCGCGTTGGTTTGCCTGCTCTCGGTCCACGAGGATCGCGCGGCCGAGATCACGGTGCCGGAAACGACCTTCACCAATCCCGACGTACGGGTGTCGACCTATCGCGATCTGTTCGGCAACCGCTGCCGCCGCCTCGTCGCTCCGGCAGGCGACCTGACGATGTGGGGCGACGCCACGATCGAGGACGACGGCAGGCCGGATAGGGTGGCGCTAAATGCCCAAGAAGTGCCCGTGCCGAACCTTCCAGACGACAGCCTCGTCTACCTCATGGGTAGCCGCTACTGCGAGACGGATAAGTTGAGCCAGCTCGCCTGGGATATCTTCGGCGCCGTTGTTCCGGGATGGGGCCGCGTGCAGGCGGTCTGCGACTTCGTCCACAACCACATCCGCTTCGACTACATGCAGGCCCGCTCGACGCGCACGGCCTTCGAGGCCTATCACGAGCGCGTCGGCGTCTGTCGCGACTTCGCGCACCTTGCCGTCGCGTTCTGCCGCTGCCTCAATATTCCCACCCGCTATGTCAACGGCTATCTCGGCGACATTGGCGTTCCGGTCGTCGACCCGATGGATTTCAGTGCCTGGATCGAAGTCTTCTTGGAAGGCGAATGGCACACATTCGATCCGCGCAACAACACGCCACGGATCGGCAGGATCGTCGTTGCACGGGGCCGCGACGCGGCAGACATCCCGTTGATCAATTCGTTCGGCCCGCATGTCCTGAAGGCGTTTAGGGTCTGGACCTATGAGGCGCCGGAACCGATCGGGTGAAAGGTGTTTCCAGTCAGGCCGTTCAGGCCGTCACGCGTTCCACGACAGTGCGGAACCTTTCCTGCCCAGCGGGCTTGTAAAGCATGCGCCTCACGACACTGTGATTAAATCCAACAAGGCGTTCCAAGGAAACTCCCGTGGCAAAAGAAAAAACGCTGGAAGACCTCTTCCACGACACACTCAAGGATATCTACTACGCGGAACGGAAGATCCTGAAGGCTCTTCCCAAGATGGCGCGTGCCGCATCCTCACCCGATCTCAAGGCGGCCTTCGAGAAGCACAAGGATGAAACCGAGGGCCACGTCGAGCGCTTGCAGCAGGTGTTTGAGCTGATGGGCAAGCGCGCCCAGGGCAAGACCTGCGAGGCCATCGAAGGCATCATCGCCGAGGGCGAGGAAATCATCGAGAGCTTCAAGGGAACACCGGCGATCGATGCCGGTCTCATCTCGTCTGCCCAGGCGGTCGAGCACTACGAGATCACACGCTATGGTACGCTGAAGCGGTGGGCCGAGGTGCTCGGCATGAAGGACGCCGCCAAGCTGCTTGACCAGACGCTTGCCGAAGAATCCAAGACCGACAAGGCGCTTACCGGCCTCGCGGACACATCCGCCAACGAAATGGCCAAGGCCGCCTGATTGCATCACAGCCGCCCGGTTCGCCGCGGCGGCTGGTCTTGTTCAACATTCACTCTTTCGACAGGAGACAACCATGGGACGCGGTATTCTGCTCTGGCTACTCGGAATTCCTATTCCGATCATCATCCTTCTCATGCTGTTCATGCGATAGGGAAGATCATGGCATCAACCATCCTGGCGACAGATGTCGCCGCGCCTGTGGAATCGTCTTCCTCTGCGGTCAGCTGGGGGCCGATCATTGCAGGCGCCTTCGCCGCCTCAACGCTCACCTTCATCCTGATGCTTCTCGGCTCCGGCCTTGGGCTCACCATGGTGTCTCCGTGGTCCACCGCGGGCGCAAGCGTCACAACCTTTGCCGTGTCCACGGCGATCTGGCTGGTGATCGTCCAATGGCTATCGTCGGGCGTCGGCGGTTATCTGACAGGGCGTCTTCGCACCAAATGGGTCGGCGTCCATACGGACGAGACCTTCTTTCGCGATACCGCACATGGCTTCATGGCCTGGGCCTTGGCGACGCTGCTCGTCGTCTTCGTGCTGGGTTCGGCTCTGTCCGCCGCGATCGGCACCGGCGTGCAGGCGGCCTCGACGGTTGCGTCGGGCGCCGCGATGGGCGCTTCCGCCGGTGGCGCTGCCAACGCAGCTAACAGCGGATCCGATGCGGGCTCTTACTTCGTCGACTCGCTGTTCCGCCCGTCTGACCCTTCACGGCTGGCGGCGTCTGGCGCCGAAGGCGATGCGGCCGCAGCCGCCCAGGCGTCGCGTATCCTGATCGCGAGCGCGGCATCCGGCGAGGTCTCGGCCGAGGACAAGACATATCTCGGCCAGCTCGTGGCGGCACGCACCGGTCTGTCGCAAGCAGATGCCACCGCCCGGGTCGATGCCGTCCTTGCGCAGGTCGACGCGGCCAAGGTCAAGGCGCAAGAGGCGGCCGATACGGCTCGCAAGGCCGGTGCCACCTTTGCCCTGATCGGGGCGCTGTCCCTGATCATCGGCGCGTTCATCGCCAGCGCCGCGGCCGTCTTGGGCGGCAGGCAGCGTGATGATGATGAGGTCGCCTACCTGACCTCGCGTTAGTTGCGTCGCCCGGAGCCGGCTCCATGATCGGCTCCGGGCTTCGAACATCCATGCACCGACCGGCGAGCGGAACGCTTCCGCCGCCGATGCAGCCTGGTGGTCCCGGGCCGTTCCTCATTTATGCGGCAACCCGACATGCAACGTAAACTGGACCTGCGAACAGGCAGCCCCGTGTGGGAGGCCTATCGCGCTCCTCGGGTACCGACGCAGAAGCTCACGCAGGACGTCCGGTGCGACGTCCTCGTCGTCGGTCTTGGTATCAGCGGTGCGATGCTGGCGGAGGCGCTGACCGCTGAGGGCCTTTCCGTCGTCGGCGTGGATCGACGCGGGGCAATACTGGGCTCGACTGCCGCAACCACCGCCTTGGTGCAGTTCGAGATCGATCAACCGCTTTCCGAACTCGGCCGCAAGATCGGTGTTTCCGATGCCGAACAGGCATGGCGGCGCTCGCGATTGGCCGTGACCAACCTGCGGGGTCGCATCGACGAGCTTGGCATCAGCTGCGATATAGCTGCAAGACAATCCCTCTACCTCGCAGGCAACGCCCTTGATCCGGGTGAGTTGCGCAAGGAGGCCGAGGCCCGGCGTAGCGCGGGCATCCGCGCCGCCTATCTGACGCCTGCGGTCCTGGAGGAGAAATTCGACATAGCCCGCAAGGGCGCGATCCTCAGCCACGACAACATCGCTCTCGACCCGAGAAAGCTGACCGCAGGATTTCTAGGCAGGGCTCTTGAGAGGAAGGCCCGCTTCTATACGCCGGTGGAGGTTACCGCACTTGCTGGCGGAACGAACGGGGTAACGGCCGAAACGAAGGGTGGTCCCACGATCACCGCCAGGCAGGTCGTGCTGGCCACCGGTTATGAATTGCTCGATATCGTTCCCGCCGACACCCATTCCATCATTTCCACCTATGCGATTGCGACGAAGCCGCAAAAGAGCCGGCTATGGCCGGGCCCGGCTTTCATCTGGGAGGCTTCCGACCCCTATCTCTATATGCGCGCAACCGCCGATGGGCGCGTGATCTGCGGCGGGGAGGACGAGGATTTCGCCGACGAGGAGACCCGGGACGAGTTGCTTGCCGCAAAGACTCGAACGATTGCGACCAAGTTGAAGCGCCTGTTTCCCGATCTGGACACGACGGTCGAGTTCGCCTGGACCGGATGCTTCGGAACCACCACCACCGGATTGCCGTATATCGGCGAGTTGCCACGCCATCCCGGGATTTTTGCCGTTCTCGGCTATGGTGGCAACGGCATAACGTTTTCGCAGATCGCATCGGAAATCGTGGCGACGACAATTGCCGGCCGCGAAGATACTGACGCGAAACTCTTCGCTTTTGGCCGGACGAACATGGTGCGAAAGCTGGTGGATCTGACGGGTAAGCTACTCCCCTGAACTCGGTGCAGCCGCGCGTCCTGGACGCACTGCTGAGCGGCTCGCGACCCATATAGCTCAATCCGCGAGGGGCGCATTCCCTCCCCGCCGGCGTCGACTGCGCATCCTGATCTTTCTCCATGGCCTTGTTATTGTGCATTGCAGCAACGATATTGCTGCGAGTGCGTTATGACGGCTGCCGTCCAATTCCGGGCGTCACAACCAGGACGGCCCAATTGCGAAAAATCTCCGATACGATCGCGCGCCTGAGCGCGTTGCGCACGCAACACTCCGCGCATGCCGCGGACCATGGAGGGCGAGACCGTCTCCAGGCTCTGACCGACTTCGGTTCCAATCCGGGGGCGTTGAAAGGCAGAGTCCACCTTCCGCCCGACTTGCCCAAGAATGCGCCCCTCGTCGTCGTCCTCCACGGCTGCACTCAGAATGCCGCCGGATACGCCCATCACTCCGGATGGTCGCAACTTGCCGACGAAGCCGGCTTTGCCCTTCTTTTTCCCGAGCAGCAACGTGCCAACAATCCGAACCTTTGCTTCAACTGGTTTGAGCCTGCCGATACCCGACGCGATATGGGCGAGGCGCTTTCGATACGGCAGATGATCGAGGCGATGGTTCTCACGCACGGCCTCGATCGAAAGCGCATCTTCATCACGGGTCTCTCGGCCGGCGGCGCAAAGGCGGCGGCCATGCTGGCGAGCTATCCTGAGGTCTTTGCGGGCGGCGCCATCATTGCGGGTCTGCCCTACGGCAGCGCAACGACGATTCCGCAGGCGTTCGACCGCATGCGCGGCCACGGCGGCCCGTCGGAGAAGGAACTGCAACGGATCCTTCGCGGCGCCTCGAACCATCCAGGACCATGGCCGCGGATTTCGATCTGGCAGGGCACGGCCGACCAAACGGTCGCGCCGTCCAACGCGGACGCCGTCGCAGCACAGTGGCTGGGCGTTCATGGACTTGACAGGAAGATAGCGACGCGTTCGGAAGCGGACGGCAGACTTGCGAAGCGGGTCTGGCGGAATGTTACGGGCGAGGCGGTGGTCGAAGTCAACATAATAGCCGGGATGGGTCACGGCGCGCCGGTCGGCGACGGCCTCGGCGCTGCCGGCCCTTTCATGCTCGATGCCGGCATCTCGTCCACGCGCGAGATCGCGCGCTTCTGGGGCATCGATACGACGCGGGCAAAGGATGCGGCCAGATCGAAACCCAAGAGGTTGGCCCACGAAGGGACGCCTTCCGGCTCGCCGTCGCCGGCCATGGAAAAGGTGGCGGCGAAGCGCCCGGCCCATCCAGATGACGACCTGTCCAAGCCTCCGCCAGAGTCGGGCGGCATACAGACCGTCATTGAGGATGCCCTCCGAGCGGCGGGCCTGATGCGCTAGATTGGAAGGACGCGGCGACAAAATCTGGCACAGCGGCTGCGGCGGCTTCGATTTCCTGGAGCCGCCCCGCCCTTCACTGGCTTTTCTGCCGGGCCGCCTCGGCTTCATGCACCTCTATGGTGTAGAGTAGTTCGCCATTTTCGCCAAGCACGCGCACCAGCCAGCCGGAGAGATAGTCGTCCGCCCCCGGTTCCAGGTCGGCCAGAAGATCGATCGCGCTCCGGACCGCCTCCTCGCGCGCCGCCTCCAGGCTCGGCATTCGCGCCGGAGGAACCTGCCGGCTTCCCTTGCCGTCGCGGTACTCGAAAATGTAGAGGCCGCCATACTCGTCATTTGCCGCCGTGACGGCGACTTCGTCAAAATTGCCGTTGCTTTCGGCGTCGTAGTCATTGTCCGCCAGACCGAAGTTCGCGGTCTGGACCAGGATCGCTCTGGCCTGGTCGACAGCTGCGTCATCGGTTCCACGCTCGACCTGGGCCATGTCGACGGTGACACAGTCACCGCCTTCGCCACAAAACAGGACCCGCAGGATCGGCTCTCCGGAAAGCGCGGTTGCCTCGGCGACCTCGGTTCGAATGATCTGCATGAGAAACTCCCGTCTTCGCCTGGTTGGATCGGCTACAGTTTGACCGCCGTCTCCCGGCTCCAGAGACGGAGCTTGCGGCAGGATTCGATGAAGTCGGCGATTGCCTTGGGATCGTCCAGACCGATCAGGCCCTCGTCGGCGTCCGGATCGACGCCCGCCTTTTGCAGCAGCGGGACGGCGCCGGAGGTGAAGCCGATGAACTTGCAATGGGCGAATGCGTCGGCAACAAAATCGCGCGCGGCGGCCTCGCCCGTCAGGCGTTCCGCACCCTCCTCGGAAAGGACCAGCGCCACGGCGTCGAACAAAACCGACGGCCCGCCGTCGATCATGTGCCGGCCCTCGATCCAGCTTCCGTCGGCCGCCTCGACGCCGCCGACCTTCGGCGCGACGACCTCCATCACCGCGCCTTCCTTCTCGATCGCGGCTTGAAGCTTTCTGAGCAGCACGGCATCGGCACCCGGACCGACGAGCACGCCGACTTTGCGACCAGCAAAGCTTCCTGGCCCGTTTTCGAGAATGCTGAGTGCGGGTGACGGTTCGAGATCGTCCCTGGGCGCGACGGCGGCGTCGGCCGCCTTTGGGAGTTGCTTGAGGCCAAGCTTGTCGGCAACGGTCTCGGCCAGTCCCTCGTCGATGTTCAGAAGATGCGATACCATGCGCTCGCGGATCACCGGTGTCTCGACCTTGGAAAGCTCGAAGGTCAGCGCCATGGCGATGTGGCGCTGCTCCGGCGGGGTCTGGCTGTTGAAAAACAGGCGTGCCTGGCTGTAGTGGTCGGCGAAACTTTCCGCGCGCAGCCGGACTTTCTGGCCTTCTTCCGCTTCGGCGAAGGAGCGAAAGCCCTGCTGCGGCGATTCCCTTGGGCCGTCGCCGAAGGAATTCGGCTCGTAGTTCACGCGGCCGACCGGGTTGCGCATCGCCATATGGCCGTCCTGCTGGAAATGATGGAACGGGCATTTGGGAGCATTGATCGGGATATGCGTGAAGTTGGGGCCACCAAGCCGTTTCAACTGCGTATCGAGATAGGAGAAGTTGCGGCCCTGTAGCAGCGGATCGTTGGAGAAATCGACGCCGGGCGGGACGTTCTGCGTCATGAACGCGACCTGCTCGGTTTCGGCGAAGAAGTTGTCCGGCATGCGGTCGAGGACCAGGCGTCCGACCGGGACTGGTTCCAAGATTTCTTCAGGGATGATCTTGGTGGCGTCCAGTACGTCAAAATCGAAGCTGTCCGCAAAGTTCTGGTCAAACAGCTGGACCTGCAACTCCCACTCGGGGAAATTGCCCGACTGGATCGCCTGCCAGAGGTCGCGGCGATGAAAGTCGGGATCGGCGCCGTTGATCTTCACCGCCTCGTTCCAGACCACCGACTGAAGTCCGAATTTCGGTTTCCAGTGGAACTTGACGAAGGTCGACTCGTCCTTGGCGTTCACGAAGCGGAAGGTGTGGACACCAAACCCTTCCATGAAGCGAAACGAACGCGGGATCGCCCTGTCGGACATGATCCACATGATCATGTGCATCGACTCGGGTGTCAGCGATATGAAGTCCCAGAAGTTGTCGTGCGCCGACTGGGCCTGCGGAAAGGCCCGATCGGGCTCTTCCTTTACGGCATGAACCAGGTCGGGAAAGCGGATGGCGTCCTGGATGAAGAACACGGGCATGTTGTTGCCGACGATGTCCCAGTTGCCTTCCTTGGTATAGAGCTTGACGGCGAACCCGCGCACGTCGCGCGCCAGATCGAACGAGCCCTTCGATCCGGCGACCGTCGAGAAGCGCACGAAGGCCGGCGTCTTCTCGCCGGCCCGCTGGAAAATGTCCGCGCGGGTGTATTTGGCCAGAGAGTCGTACGTCTCGAAATAACCGTGCGCGCCATAGCCGCGCGCATGCACCACGCGCTCGGGAATGCGCTCGTGGTCGAAATGGAAGATCTTCTCGCGGAAGTGGAAATCTTCGATCAGCGCGGGACCGCGCTCGCCGATCTTCAGCGTGTTGTGATCGTCCGAAACGGGGCCGCCTTGCGCGGTCGTCAGGATCTGGCCGTCGCCCTCGGCGATCTGATGGAGTTCGCCGCCTTCCTCGCGTTCGAGCGTCTGGTCATGGATCGTCGCAGGCTTGCCCTGCGAACGGGTCGAGGTCTTGGCCATAGCGGTTCCTTCAGGAGAGATTTGCGCACATGCATGTGCATATCTTCCACAATGCGACGAAGAGGGTCCGGTTCCGCGAAGGCACATAAATGCAAGACAAGCGGCAAGCCAGCTCATGGGTGGCGTCAATAGGGAGTGGGAGTTGGCTAACGGTGCGAGCCTGTTTGAGCTCCACTGTCCGTGATGAAGCAGCATCCCCCAATTGGTGACAGATGCTCAGATTTCAATTTAACGAGTGCTTCCCGTTGGTATACTCGCTCTGGCGAAGCGGCGAGACGGGCGCATCGGTCGATGGGGTAGCCATGGCGAGTTCCTCTCGTTGAAGGGAACTCCATGGCCAGATCGCTGCCTTCACTCGCTCAAGGCAAATGCCAGTTGCCTAGCCTCAGAATGAGGCACCCCTCCCGCGAAGCGGGTTCGTGCACGGTGGCGCGTAGCGGTCGTTCAAAGCCCCATATCCCAGGTCTGCACAGGGCAAAATCGACCAATCGACCGGAAGCGATTCGAACTTTTTTCACCGCCGAACGCCGCCGTTTCTACGCTTTTTCGTCCGTTGGTTGTTCCCGCTCTTTGTGCAGGCGTAGACTTGGTGGCTATCGGCGGCTTTAGAGGGCAATCGGCGGTTTTGGCGCGCCCGAAGAGATTCGAACTCCTGACCCCCAGATTCGTAGTCTGGTGCTCTATCCAGCTGAGCTACGGGCGCGCAACCGTGCATGGATCACGGCGAATACGGGCCGATCGATGACCGGCCGCGAATTGACGTGCTACCTAGCGACTGGAAACGTGAAAAGCAAGACGATAGCGGCAAAAGATTTTAGGCGTCTTCGGGCGCCGTCTTTCGCACGTCACGGAACAACGCAGTCGGGGCGTGGGGGCGTTGGATCGCGTGCGGGCCGGCCAGTGGTCCCGGCCCGGCACTGGAGGCACCTTGCGACCGGCGATCGCAGGGGCCGGCGGCGGCATCGCCTGTGCCTGGAGTATCTGGTGCCGAGAAAGGCGGCTCGATGCTGCGCCATTCGGAACCGCTTACCGGCAGGTAAGGTGTGCCTAATACCCTGCCTCGCCTGGGTCAAGGCGCCGACAATGGTGGCCGGACATGTGCTTTTGCTCGCTTCACCTGTGCGGCGGATTTCAGCGCCGCACCGCTCAGGCCGGATGGCGCAGCGCGGTGCGTGCACGCGCGAGCCGGATCGGCTGGTCGGGGATTGTCACCGCGAAGACGGTGCTGCCGCCGGCGCTTTCGACCAGTTCCAGCGCGCCGCCATGCGCACGTGCCAGCTCCTGAGCGATGGCGAGGCCCAGCCCCGTGCCGCCGCTGCGCGCCGATCCGCGGAAAGCGGCGAACAGGTTCTCGCGAGCTTTCGGCGGCAGGCCCGGGCCGGTGTCGCTGACCAGGATGCGGCTGACGCTGCCGGTGCGCTCGGCCGAGACGGTGAGGCGGCGCACCAGCGCCTCCTCGCTGTCGCCGGCCATCGCCTGGACGGCGTTGCGGCACAGATTGGTGAGCAGCCGGAACAGCTGGTCGGCGTCGGCGTCTATCTCGAAGTCCGGATCGACCGCATTGACGAATTCGATTCCCTGTCCGACGTCGAGCAGGCCGTGCACCTCCTCGACCAGCAGCCTGAGCCGCAGCCTGCGGCGCGCCGGCGCCGCTTCCTGCGTGCGGCCGTAGGCGAGCACGCCCTCCGAATAGGCGACGGCCCTGTCGAGCGTGCGCAGCAGCTTGGGCGCGAAGGCCTGCACGGTCGGATCCTTCACCTGCCGCAGCCGGTCCGACATCAGTTGCGCCGAGGCTAGGATGTTGCGCATGTCGTGGTTGATCTTGGAGACGGCGAGGCCGAGATCGGCCAGATGCTTCTGCTCCGCGAGCATGCGCTGCAGCCGCTCCTGCATCTGCGACAGCTCTCGCTCGGCGACGCCGATCTCGTCGGCCCGGCTGGTCGCCCGGATGATCCGGCCCGGATCGTCCGGCGCTTCGGAGAAGGTCAGCATCGACCGCGTCATCTTCCGGATCGGCCCGATCATGATGCGGTCGATCGCCGCGTAGACGAGCGCCGCGCTGAAAACCGAGATCAGCAGCGCCACGATGGCGACGGTGCGCGAATAGGTCAGCATGGCGGCGCGAAGCCGCCGGTCCGGCATGATCAGTTCGAATTCCTTGTCGCTGTCCCCCACCGGCCCATAGACGCGAAGGATGCGCTCGCCGCCGAACAGCAGCGTGTCGAGCGCCCCGACCATCTCCTCGCCCAGGCCGATTGTCGCGACGTCGATCTGGTCGTCCACCTTCGGCGGCATGTCGGCGACGACGAGCAGCCGGGAGATGCCGCCGTCGCGCACCGCGATCGCCTTGGCGCCGAGCGCCGCCAGCACGTCGTCCTGCGCCTCCCGCGAAAGGGACTGCGGGTCTCCCTGCACCAGCACGATCGATACGGCGGCGGCGGTGCCCAGCCGTTCCTTCAGCCAGCTCAGCCGATAGCTGGCGATCGAGGGCACGAAGATCAGCACTTCGGCCAGCAGCACGAACACGATGGTGAGCAGGATGAGCTTGGTCGAGAGCCCCCGCGCCAGCGGCACGCCGCGGGCTGCTTTCCGGGGCCGGAAATGCTCGTCCGCTAGAGGGGTCTCGCTCATGCGCCTTCGATACAGGAGAATTCCGTCAAGGCAAGACTATGTGATCCGGCGCGCCTTGCCAATTTTGCAGTGCGGCAGGGTGCTATCCATATGGCGTCGGCCTGATTGACTCGGACAGGCCTTCTCCCTATAAGCGCGCACACGCTCGGGCCGCCCGCTCCGGCGCGATGTCTATTGCGCCAAGCCCGGACCGGCAAAGCTCCTGCCTATGCAGAACGAAGAAGGGCCGCACTCCGCGGTATTCAAATAAATGAAGCGCACCTATCAACCCTCAAAGCTTGTCCGCAAGCGCCGTCATGGTTTCCGTGCCCGCATGGCCACCAAGGGCGGCCGTGGCGTCGTCGCAGCCCGCCGCAATCGCGGCCGCAAGCGGCTCAGCGCCTAGGCGCGCCGGTCCGCCGCGCCTGATCGATGGCACCGGCTCCCGCACGGCTTCTCAAGCGTGCCGAGTTTATGGCCGTCCGGCGCGGTGAAAAGCGCCGCGGGCGGCTTTTCCTCGTGGAAGCGCTCGACCGCGGCGACGGCGGCGGGCCGCGCGTCGGCTACACGGTGACGAAGAAAGTCGGCAATGCCGTGGTGCGCAATCGCATCAGGCGGCGGCTCAGGGAAGCGGTGCGCGTTCATGCCGCCGCTGAAATGGCGCCCGGCCATGACTATGTCATCGTCGGACGCGAGGATGCGCTTGCCGCACCCTTCGCCCAGATCAAGGCGGAACTTTCCCGCCGCTTCCGCGCAAGATAGCGCCCAGACGGCCGGGACCGGACATTTCGGATGGAAAACAACCGCAACTTCTTCATCACCATCGCGCTGTCGGTGCTGATCCTGACCTTGTGGCAGGTGTTCTACATGAACCCGCGCATCGAGGCGCAGCGGGAAGCCGCCAAGATCGAGGCCGGCCGCGATCAGGACAAGAAGGCGGCGGAGACAACGACGCCGACGCCCGGCACGCAAGCTGCGGGCACACAGGCGTCGCCCGCCCAGCAGGGCGCCATCCCGTCAACGCCGGGCACCGACGGCGCCTCGCCCGTCGACCGCGACCAGGCGCTGGCCACGACCGGCCGCGTGAAGATCGACACGCCGAGCCTCGAGGGCTCAATCAACCTGACCGGCGGCCGACTGGATGATCTCAAGCTCAAGCACTATCGCTTGACGGTCGACAAGGACTCGCCCGAGATCGACCTGCTCAATCCGGCGGCGTTGCCTAACGGCTACTATGCCGAGCTCGGCTTCGTCGGCGATGCCGACGCGGGCAAGCTGCCCGGTCCCGACACGGTCTGGAGCGTGCAGGGCAGCCCGGTGCTGACAAACTCGTCGCCTGTCACCCTGACCTATACGAACGACAAGGGCTTGACCTTCAAGCGCACCATCTCGGTCGACGACCGCTACATGTTCACCGTTTCCGACACGGTCGACAACGGTGGCTCCGCTCCCGTCACGCTTTCCAATTACGGCCGCGTCACGCGCTTCGACAAGCCGGCTGTCGCGTCCAGCTACGTTCTGCACGAAGGCCTGATCGGCGTCACCGGCGAAGAAGGGCTTCAGGAGATCAAATACTCCAAGATCGAGGACGAAAAGCAGGTCACGCCGGGCAAGTCGAAAGACGGCTGGCTGGGCATCACCGACAAATACTGGGCGGTGACGCTGGTGCCGACAGAGAAGCAGTCGTTCCAGCCGCGGTTTGCCTATTTCGCAGACGGGCGCCCGCGCTATCAATCGGACTTCCTCACCGACCCGATCACCATCGCCGCCGGCCAGTCGACCACCGTGGAATCGGAAGTTTTCGCCGGCGCCAAGGAAGTCACGACCATCAATGCCTACGAGAAGGATCGCGACATCCGCCGTTTCGACCTGCTGATCGACTGGGGCTGGTTCTATTTCATCACCAAGCCGATGTTCTGGCTGATCGACACGCTCTACAAGTTCTTCGGCAATTTCGGCCTGGCCATCCTTGCCACCACCGTCATCGTCAAGGCCATCTTCTTCCCGCTCGCCAACAAGTCCTACAAGTCGATGGCGAACATGAAGAAGATGCAGCCCAAGATGGTTGAGATCCGCGAGAAATACGCGGACGACAAGATGGCACAGCAGAAGGCGATGATGGAGCTGTACAAGACCGAGAAGATCAACCCGATCGCGGGTTGCTGGCCGGTGGTGTTGCAGATCCCGGTGTTCTTCTCGCTCTACAAGGTGCTCTACATCACCATCGAGATGCGCCACGCGCCGTTTTTCGGCTGGATCCACGATCTCGCCGCGCCCGACCCGACTTCGGTGTTCAACCTGTTCGGCCTGCTGCCCTTCGCGCCGCCGGCCTTCCTGCCGCATCTGGGCGTCTGGGCGGTCATCATGGGTATCACCATGTTCCTGCAGATGCGCATGAACCCGGCGCCTCCGGATCCGACGCAGGCGGCCATCTTCAACTGGATGCCCGTCATCTTCACTTTCATGATGGGCTCGTTCCCGGCCGGCCTCGTTATCTACTGGGCCTGGAACAACACGCTTTCGATCACCCAGCAAGGCATCATCATGAAGCGCCAGGGCGCCAAGATCGAACTGTGGGGCAATCTGGCCAACATGTTCAGGAAGAAGCCGTCGCCGGCGGAATAGCCGGCCGGCACGGCCAAAGCCGCTCGAAAGCCCCGGTTCGCCGGGGCTTTTTCATGTTCAAGAGGCCGGGGGAGGCGAGGTTCCCGGCCAGGGATGTCGTCATCCGGCAAGCCGCGCCACCGCGTCAAGGACCCTGTCGACCTCCTCCTCGGCGGTATAGTGCGAAAGCCCGACGCGGATCAGGCCGCCGCGGTCGCGCAGGCTGAGCCGCGCGGATGCTTCATGCGCGTAGAAGTCGCCGGCCCAGACGAAGATGTTGTCGTCCGCCAGGCGCGACGCGACCTCCTGCGGCGTCCGGCCGGCAAGGCGGAAGCTGAAGGTGGGTACGCGCGCGTCCAGCCGGTTGCGGCTGGCGATGCCGTAGAGGCTCAGGCCTGGTATCGCCGTCGCGCCTGACAGGAAGCGATCCATCAGCCGGGCTTCGTAGACGCCGGCCGCGTTCATGCCGGCAACGGCGCGGGCGCGCAGCGGGTCCTGCGGCGCTGCGCCGCCGAACCGCTCGCCGAGCCAGGCGATATGCTCGATCGCGGCCTGGGTGCCGGCCTGTGCCTCGAAGGAGGGGGTGCCCGGCGTATGGCGCCACGGCATGTCGAACGAGGCCGGGCGCACCTTGAGCGGCGTCAGGCGATCGCGCAGCGGAGCGGCCACGAACATCACCCCGGCATGTGGGCCGAAGAACTTGTAGGCCGAACAGGCCAGCAGGTCGCAGCCGATGTCGGCCACGTCGATCGGCAGGTGCGGCGCCGACTGCACGGCGTCCACCATGGTGACGGCCCCCACCGCCCGGCCCGCCGCGACGATGCGCTTCACGTCGTTCACCGTGCCGAGGATATTGGAGGCGTGGTTGCAGGCGACCAGCCTGGTGCGCGGGCCGATCAAGTCGGCAAGCGTGTCGTAGCGGTACTCGAAACTGTCCGGATCGAAATCCAGCCAGCGCACCGTGACACCGCGTTCCTCAGCCGCGATCAGCCAGGGCGCGACATTGCCGTCGTGATCCATGCGGGTCAGCACGATCTCGTCGCCTTCTCGCCAGTCGCGCGCGACCATGCGCGAGAAATGGAAGATGAGCGTGGTGCTGTTGAGCCCGAAGACGATCTCGTCCGATTGCGCGCCGAGCAGGGCGGCGACGGCAGCGTGGGCGTCGGCCATGATCCGGTCGGTGTCGCGCGAGGTGCGGAACGCGCCGCCGTCGTTGGCGCAATGCCGGATCATCACCTCGCCCATGCGCTCGACTACGCGCGCCGGCACCTGCGTGCCGCCGGGCGCGTCGAGATAGGAACGCGGCTTTCCGTCGTCCTCCAGCGCAAGCGCCGGAAAGGCGGCACGCACGGCCGCGATGTCCCATTTGCCGTCGGTCAAGATAAGCTCCGTGGATATGTTCGCAGCCTCAGCAGGAAAGCCGGGCCGGCCTATTTCAGCAGCCATTCGTGTTCGGGCGCGTTATGGAATTTCCAAGTGCGCTTCGGCCCGGCCATGACGTTGAGATAGTAGAGGTCGTAGCCGTGGCACGCGGCGCAGGGGTGGTAGCCCTTGGGCACCAGCGTCACGTCGCCGTCCTCCACCGCCATGACCTCGTCCAGTTCGCGCATGCCGCTCGCGTCCGCGTCGGTGTAGACGCGCTGGAAGGCGAAGCCTTGCGAGGGGTTCAGCCGGTGATAGTAGGTCTCTTCGAGATAGGATTCAGCGGGAAGATCGTTCCGGTCGTGCTTGTGCGGCGGATAGCTGGAGGTGTGGCCGCCGGGCGTGATAACCTCCACCACCAGCAGCGAATCCGCCGGCTCGCCCTCGGGCAATATGTTGGTGACGTAGCGCGTGTTGGTGCCCTTGCCGCGCGTCTCCTGGCCGAGATCGTCGGGCGAAATCACCCGCGCCGGCAGGCCGCCGCCGAGGCCCGGCGCCGAGCAGACGGCAAGCTCCAGCCCGGTCTCGGCCGTCACCGACCAGCGCGAACCCTGCGGCACATAGAGCGACCAGGGCTTGCCCTCGAAGGGCGACATGCGCTCGCCGAGCAGGCCGAAATCCCTGTCTCCCGCCGTGGCTGTCCCCTTGCCGGTGACGAAGACCAGGCACACTTCGCGGTTTCCCGTTTCCTCCGAAACCATCTCGCCTGGCGTCAGGCGATGGAGATCGAAGCCGACATAGGTCCAGCCGGCGGTCTCCGGCGTGACATGCGCGACGCGGCCTTGGCCCTTGTTCGCCTTGACGAGCAGCTTCGACATTTCTTCCTCGCTTATTCCTCGGTGGTTTTCGGGGCGGGCGCCTCGTCCTTCGGTGGCGTATACATCCACAGGAATTGCCACGCGCCATAGACGGCGAAACCGAGCGCGATCAGGCTCCAGGTCTGCGAGCCGCCATAGAATTCCAGCCCGGCCCAGGCCAGGCAGACCGCGACCAGCGCGACGCGCCGCCACAGCGGCCGGAAGAACGGATGATCGACGTCTTTCATTGATCCTCGACGAGGGTGTTACTGTATCGCGTCGAACCTAGCGCCGGCACAGACCATATGCCAGCCGTCTCGGTCACGCGCTGGGGAACCCCTGCGTCTCGACAGTGTAGCCGGCGTCAGCCATCACCCGCATCAGTTCCTTGTGGCCGACTTGGGCCATTTTTAACGGTGGGTTTGCCTTCGGGTCCTGCTCGGCCTCGACCACGAACCAGCCTTCATAGCCGTAATCGGCGAACTTCCGGACGATTGCCGCGAAGTCGAGCGAGCCGTCTCCGGGCACCGTGAAGGCGCCGAGCGCCACTGCGTCCAGGAAGGATTGCCGTGTCCAGTCGAGCGCCTCGATGACGCCCATGCGCACGTCCTTCACATGCACGTGGTTGATGCGCTTGTGGTGCTTGTCGATGGCCGCGAGCACGTCGCCGCCGGCAAAGGCGAGGTGGCCGGCGTCGAGCAGCAGCGGGATGCCTTCGCCGGAATTCTTCATGAAGGCGTCGAGCTCGTGCTCGAACTGCACCACAGCCGCCATGTGATGATGATAGGAAAGCGGCATGCCCTGCTCGGCGCACCATTCGCCGAATTCGGTGACCTTGCGGGCGTAGGCCTTCATCTCGTCGTCGGCCAGCACTGCCTTGTTCGCCAACGGCTTCGACCGGTCGCCCTGGATCGAGCGGCCGACCTCGCCATAGACGATGCATGGCGCGCCGACCGCCTTGAACAGCTCGATCATCGGGGCGATGCGGTCCTTGTTCGCCGCAAGCTCCTCGACCGTCAGCGTGCCGGAGAACCAGCCGCCGCACAGCGTCACGTCGGCTGACTTGAGGATCGGCAGCATCTCTTCGGGTGTGCTCGGAAAACGCCGGCCCTGCTCCATGCCGGTGAAGCCGGCCGAGCGCGATTGGCGAAGGCATTCCTCCAGCGACACGTCGTCGGAGAGTTCGACCAGATCGTCGTTCCACCACGCGATGGGCGACATGCCGAGTTTTGCTTTCAAGTCAGTGCTCCGAACCTTTGACCGTTTGTGCTGCCTGCCGGCATCCTGTCGCGTGAAGAACGGGGAGGGCAGGGCGGTGGAAGTCTCAATTCACCAGATGCTGCGCCTTGCGCTTTTTCTCGTATTCGGCCCGCGCGGCGTTGACCGTCGGCCGCACCGAGACCTCCGGCACCGCGACGTCCCACCAGTGGCCGCCGGCTTCCGTCGAGATCAGCGGATCGGTGTCGATGACGACGACGCTGGTTCGCGTATCGGCCTCCGCCTCCTTCAGCGCCCGCTCCAGTTCGGCGATGGAAGAAACCCGGCGTGCCACCGCGCCCATCGAAGCGGCGTGGGCGGCGAAGTCGATCTCAGGCATTTCCTCGTGCAGCGCGTCCTTCAAGAGATTGTTGAAGTTGGCGCCGCCGGTCGCCATTTGCAGCCGGTTGATGCAGCCGAAGCCGCGATTGTCGAGCACCACGATGGTGAGCTTTTTGCCCAGCATCACCGAGGTCGCGATCTCGGAATTCAGCATCATGTAGCTGCCATCGCCGAGCATGACGATGACGTCGTCGTCCGGCCGCGCGATCTTGACGCCGAGCCCGCCCGCGATCTCGTAACCCATCGTCGAAAAGCCGTAATCGAGATGGTAGCTGCCCGGCTGCCCGGCCGGCCAGAGCTTGTGCAGTTCTCCCGGCAAGCCGCCGGAAGCGCAGACCAGAATGGCTCCGGAGCCGCGCGCGCGATGCACCGCGCCGATCACCTGCGCGTCGGAGGGAAGCGCGTTGGTCGGGTCGGTGACAGCCTTGGCGGCTTCCAACCAGTCGGCCTTGGCGCTCTTCGCGGTCGACACCCAGGCATCCGGCGCCCTCCAATCGCCCAGCCGGCTGTCCAGCGCTTCCAGTCCCGCCTTCGCGTCCGCCACCAGCGGCAGGCCGCTGTGCTTGCCGGCGTCGAAGACCTGCGCGTTCAGCCCGATGATCTTCATCCCCTCGGCCTGGAACAGCGCCCAGGAGCCGGTGGTGAAATCCTGCAGGCGCGAGCCGACGGCGAGCACCAGGTCCGCCTGTTCGGCGAGCAGGTTCGAGGCCGAGGAGCCGGTGACGCCGACCGAGCCCATGTTGAGCGGATGGTCGTGCGGCAGGCTGGACTTTCCGGCCTGCGTCTCCATCACCGGCACGCCGTGCTTTTCCGCGAAGGATTTCAGCGTTTCGGTGGCTTCGGCGTAGAGCACGCCGCCGCCGGCGATGATGACCGGCTTCTTCGCCGCCTTGAGCGCGGCGACCGCCGCGTCGAGTTCGCGCGCGTCCGGCTGCGGCCGGCGCGGCATCCACAGCCGCTCGGCAAAGAAGGCCTCAGGATAGTCGAAGGCCTCGGCCTGAACGTCCTGGCAGAGCGCCAGCGTGACGGGGCCACAATCGGCGGGGTCGGTCAGCACCTGCATGGCACGGTTGAGCGCGGGGATGATCTGCTCGGGCCGCGTGATGCGGTCGAAATAGCGCGAGACGGGCTTGAAGCAGTCGTTGGCCGAGGTCGTGCCGTCGCCGAAACCCTCCACCTGCTGCAGCACCGGGTCGGGCGCGCGGTTGGCGAACACGTCGCCGGGCAGAAGCAGCAGAGGCAGCCGGTTGACATGGGCGAGCGCGGCCGCCGTCACCATGTTGGTCGCGCCGGGGCCGATGGAGGAGGTAGCGGCCATGAAACGGCGCCTGAAGCTCGCCTTGGCGAAACCGATTGCCGCATGCGCCATCGCCTGTTCGTTGTGCGCCCGATAGGTGGGCAGCTCGTCGCGTACCTGGTAAAGCGCCTCGCCGAGACCCGCTACGTTGCCGTGGCCGAAGATCGCCCAGACGCCGCCGAAGATCGGCACTTTCCGGCCGTCGATCTCCGTCATCTGGTGGGTCATGAAGCGGCTCAGCGCCTGGGCCATGGTCAGGCGGATCGTCTTTGTCATCGTTCTTCCTCCCGCAGCCCTTATGCCGCCTCGCGGCCGCGGACGGCAAGCCACGCCCTGGTGAGTTTCTCGAAGCGTTCGGCCATATCGGCGACCGCCTCCTCGTCTGACGATTTGCCGGCGAACCATTGCTCGGCAGCACTTGCGAACAACGTGCGGCCGACCGCGAAGCCCTTGACGATGCCGACGCCGGCTGTCGCGGCGAAGGCGGCTTCGAGCTCGTCCTGCGGCGCCTCCAGCCCGAGCAGCACGACGCCCCGGCAATAGGGATCGTTCTTCCGGATAGCCGCCTCGATATTCGCCCAGGCAACGGACGAGGCCTGCGGCTCCAGCTTCCACCAGTCCGGCTTGATGCCCAATGCGTAGAGCTCTTCGAGCGCCCGCGAGACCGTCGTGTCGTCCAGGCGGCCGTCCTTGCCGGCGATGATCTCCACCAGCAGTTCGCGGCCGACCTTGCGCGCCGCGTCGAACAGGGCGCGCAGTTTCTGCTGCTGCTCCTGTTTCAGCGGCGCCGGATCGTCCGGATGGTAGAAGCAGAGGCATTTGATGCAATGGTCGATCGGCCAGTCGATCAGCTGCGAGCCGATGTCCTGCGAAAACTCGAAGCGCAGTGGCCGCGAGCCGGGCAGTTCCACCGGCCGCCCCAGCCACGTGAAAGGATGGCGGGCGAATTCGAACATCGCCTCGCGGCCGTATTTCTCGTCGAGCAGCATGCCGTAACCCGGCCGGCCGGCTGCAACATGCGCGGCGGCCTTCACCGCCAGCACCTTGAATTCTTTGATACGGGAAAAGTCGGCGCCGGCCTTCTCGGCCGCCGCTTCGAGTTGCATGCGGTGGTCGCAGGCAAAGGTCATCATGGATGGGATGTCGTGCCGCCGCGTCGTCGCCCAGTGGATATGGTTGAGCGCCTCGTCCTTGCGTAGCGCGCGGTGGGAACTGCCGTGTTCGAGGAAATATCGCAGTTCCTCGAAGGTGGGGTACTCCGGCGCGCACAACAGCCGCGAGACGGCGAAGGCGCCGCAGGCATTCGCCCAGGTCGCGGACGTCGTGAGGCTCTCGCCGCCCAGCCAGCCGCGCAGGAAGCCCGACATGAAGGCGTCGCCGGCGCCCAGCACGTTATAGACCTCGATCGCAAAACCCTGGCCGACGACCCCGTCCTCCAGATCGTCCGGGATCGGTCCGTCATAGACGATGCAGCCCATGGCGCCGCGCTTGAGCACAATGGTCGCCGTGGACAGCGTACGGATCGTCTTCAACGCCTGGAGCAGTTCGCTCTCGCCGGAGGCGATCAGCACTTCCTCCTCGGTGCCGACGATCAGATCGCAATCGGGCAGCACCGCCTTCATCTCGGCCGAGACCCGATCCGACTTGACGTAGCGGCCGAACCCTTCGGCATGGCCGGCGAGACCCCAGAGATTCGGCCTGTAGTCGATGTCGAACACGACCTTGCCGCCCTTCTCCTTCATGATGCGCATCGCCTTGCGTTGCGCGGCGGCCGTATTGGGC
The DNA here is from genome assembly GCF_040081975.1 of Mesorhizobium hunchu. Lineage (NCBI taxonomy): Bacteria > Pseudomonadati > Pseudomonadota > Alphaproteobacteria > Hyphomicrobiales > Phyllobacteriaceae > Mesorhizobium > Mesorhizobium hunchu. Next base: position 20,190 of record NZ_JBEBMG010000014.1, on the reverse strand, counting down.
CGGGAGAAATGCGTGCCGGTGACGACGACCGCGCGCGCCGAAGCGACGAAAGCCTCGTTCACGTCTTCGGGCTCCAGCGCCATGTCGGCGCAGTCGGTGCGCACGAAGATCATCGGCGACACGCCCTCCTCCTCGACCGACAGCAGCACCAGCGCCGTCAATCGTTCCGGATCGGTCTTGAGCGCCGCGTCGCAAACGCCCTCGCGCACGAGCTGCTCACGGATGAAGCGGCCCATCTGCTCGCCGCCGACGCGGGTGAGCAGCGCCGAGCGCAGGCCGAGCCGCGCCGTGCCGACGGCGATATTGGCTGGACAGCCGCCCACGGATTTGGCGAAGGACGTGATGTCTTCCAGCCGCGAGCCGATCTGCTGCCCGTAGAGATCGACAGACGCGCGGCCGATCGTAATGACATCCAGCGACGCCTGCGCGTCGACCGTGTCGCTCATCCGCATCTCCCGTGTTTCGTGCCGGGCCAGATGCCCCGCGTCGCATTATGAAATATTAATTCCATAAATCCGTCAATATGGAACAGGCATTCCCTATCGGATCTTCGGCTCCGGCGATGACCTGCCGGCGGGGCCACGCCGCTTTTCCGCCACGCCGATGCAGATCGCCATGGCCAGCGCCATGCTGGCCGAGAGCGACCGGAAGCCGGCGAAATCAGCCTCGGCGACCTCGAACCAGATGTCGGCGAATTCGGCCAGCGGAGAGAACGCCGAATCGGTGATCGCAACGATCGGCACGCCCAGCCTCGCCAGCGTCTCGGCCTGTTCGATCGTCGCGGGCGCGTAGGGCGCGAAACTGATGATGACGGCGGCGTCCTTCGCCGTGGCGAAGCCGATCATCTCGGCCTCCATGCCGGCAGCCGATTCGATGAGTTGCGTGCGGATCTGCAGCTTGCCGAGCGCATAGGCGATGTAGGAGGCGACCGGGTAGGAACGCCGCCGCGCCAGCACGTGGATCGTCTCGGCTCCGGCCAGGAGCGTGATCGCCTGATCGAGATGCGCCTCGTCGACGGAACGCGAGACATCCTGTAGCGAGGTCGTCGCCGCCGCGACGAAGCCGTCGAAGATGGCGCGATGTCCCGCCCCGTTTTCGGCCTTGTCGCGCAGCGCGGTGAGCCGGTCGTCGTAGGACGAGGTGCGCTCGCGCAGCCTCTCGCGGAACACCGCCTGCATCGCGGTGAAGCCGTCGAAGCCGAGCAACTGGGCGAAGCGTATCAGCGTCGACGGCTGCACGCTGGCCGATGCGGCGATCGAGGCTGCGGTGCCGAAAGCGATATCGTCGGGATTGTCCAACGCATAGGCGGCCACCTGCGCGATGCGCTTCGGCAGGTTCTGCCGTCGCTCGAGGATCGCCGCCCGCAGCGACTCGAAATCGCGCGGGGGCGCCGCAGTGGCCTTGTCGATGGCGCTCATCGTTCTCCCTTCCTTCGGCACGGAGGATCAGGCTTCCCGCGTCCCGGCCCATATCAAGCAGAGGCGGATCGGGGAAGATGGCCCGCGCTTCGATATTTCAACCGGCCCGAACGGTCGAACCTGCTTGACGTATCGAAGCAATATGGAATATATATACCAAAATGCAGAAATTTGGTAGATAAATTCCAATTTTCACAGCAACTCCAGGGAGGAGATCATGGGAATGCGCTTGAAGAAACTTCTGGCAACCGCCGTTGCGGCCCTGCCACTGGTCGTCGGCTACGGTGCCGTGGCTCATGCGGACGGCGAGCATTTCGTGTTCGTCAGCCATGCGCCGGACACCGATTCATGGTGGAACGTCATCAAGAATGCGCTCAAGAACGCCGCCGCCGATACCAAGACAACGGTCGACTACCGCAATCCGGCGACCGGCGACATCGCCGACATGGCGCGCATCATCCAGCAGGCGACGGCCACCAACCCGGACGGCATCATCACCACGATCGCCGATTTCGACGTGCTGCAGAGCGCCATCCAGGGCGCCGTCGCCAAGGGCATCCCGGTCATCACCGTCAATTCGGGCACGGCCGAGCAGTCCAAGCAACTCGGCGCGCTGATGCATATCGGTCAGCCGGAGTACGACGCAGGCAAAGGCGCCGGCGAGCGCGCCAAGGCGGCCGGTGTCACCGATTTCGTCTGCGTCAACCACTACATCACCAACGCCGCGTCGGTGGAACGCTGTCAGGGCTATGCCGATGCGCTCGGCGTGAAACTCGGCGATCACATGATCGATTCCACGCAGGATCCGACCCAGGTCTACAACAAGGTGAAGGCCTATCTCACCGCTCATCCCGATACCAACGGCATCCTGACCCTCGGCCCGAACTCGGCAGAGCCGACCATCAAGCTGCTGCGCGATACCGGCGAGACCTCGAAGTATAATTTCATCACCTTCGACCTGTCCGCCGACATCTCGCAGGGCATCAAGGACGGCATCGTCGAATCGGCGATCGACCAGCAGCCTTACCTGCAGGGCTACCTGCCGGTAATCTTCCTGACCGAATACAAGCGTTACGGCGTCTTGCCGGCGAACAACGTCAACACCGGTCCGGGCTTCGTCACTAAGGACAATATCGAGATGGTCGAAAAGCTGGCCGGCGAATACCGCTAGGCTTCGGCAAAGGCGCGCGGCGGCAGCGTCGCGCGCCCCCGCTCAATCAGAAAGGGAGGCCGCCATGGCGGAGAGCGAAGCCGTCCCGGCTGCGGGACAGCACGTTGATGAACGCCTGCAAAGACAGTCGGGCCTGCGCAAGCTCCTGTCGCGGCCGGAACTCGGCGCCATCGCCGGCACCGTCCTGGTGTTCCTGTTCTTCGGCGCGACGGCGCACGGCACCGGCATGTTCGCCGCCGACGGCATCATGAACTGGATCACCGTCACCGCTCAGCTCACCATCATCGCCACCGGCGCGGCTTTGCTGATGGTAGGGGGCGAGTTCGACCTGTCGGTCGGCTCGATGATCGGCTTCGCCGGCATGATGATCGCCATCCCGACCGTCTATTTCGGCTGGCCGATCGAGGCCAGCGTCGTCTTCGCCTTCTGCGGCGCGCTGCTGATCGGCTTCCTGAACGGGTTGGTCGTGGTGCGCACCCGGCTGCCCTCCTTCATCGTCACGCTGGCCTCGCTTTACATCCTGCGCGGCATGACGATCGCGCTCTCCATCCTGTTCGCCAACCGCACCATTGTATCTGGCGTCAAGAATTTCGCCGACGGCTCGATCGTGGTGCCGCTGTTTTCCGGCAAGGCGTTTCCCGGTCTGTTCGTGTGGCTCGCCAACGCCGGCGTCATCGGCAAGCTGCCCAACGGGCAGCCTGTTGTGCAGGGCATTCCGGCGGTAGTCATCTGGGCCTTTTTCATCGCGCTGATCGGCCATGTCGTGCTGACGCGCACCCGCTTCGGCAACTGGATCTTCGGCGCCGGCGGCGACGCCAATGCCGCGCGCAATGTCGGCGTGCCGGTCGCCAGGGTGAAGATCGCGCTGTTCATGGTCACGGCCTTCTGCGCCACGGTCTATGCTACATGCCAGGTCATGGAATTCGGCTCGGCAGCAGCCGACCGCGGCCTGCTCAAGGAATTCGAGGCCATCATCGCAGCCGTCATCGGCGGCTGTCTGCTGACCGGCGGCTACGGCTCGGTCGTCGGCGCCTTCTTCGGGGCGCTGATCTTCGGCGTCGTCCAGATGGGCATCCTGTTCACCGGCGCTCCGAACGATTGGTTCCAGGTTTTCCTCGGCCTGATGTTGCTGACCGCCGTTCTGTTCAACAGCTATATCCGCCGCCGCGCCACAGGCGAGCGGTGAGGGAGGGCGACATGAGTGAAGCTGCCAATCCTTCCGCCCGTCCGGTTTCCCAGGACGTGCCGCTGATTGAGGTCCGCGACCTGGTCAAGCATTTCGGCCCGGTCGTGGCGCTGAACGGCGTGTCGATGAAGGTGCGCCGCGGCGAGGTGCTGTGCCTGCTCGGCGACAACGGCGCCGGCAAGTCGACGCTGATCAAGACGCTGGCCGGCGTCCACAAGCCGACGAGCGGCCAGTATCTGGTGGAGGGCAGGCCGGTCGCCTTCTCGACGCCCCGCGACGCGCTCGACGCCGGTATCGCCACCGTCTACCAGGACCTCGCGATGGTGCCGCTGACCTCCATTGCCCGCAATTTCTTCATGGGACGCGAGCCGCTGCGCCGCTTCGGCCCGCTGAAGTTCCTCGACCTCGACTTCGCCAACCGCGTGGCGCGCGAGGAAATGAAGAAGATCGGCATCGACGTGCGCGACCCCAGCCAGGCTGTCGGCACGCTGTCGGGCGGCGAACGCCAATGCGTGGCGATCGCGCGCGCCGTCTATTTCGGCGCCAAGGTGCTGATCCTCGACGAGCCGACCTCGGCGCTGGGCGTGGCGCAGACCTCCATGGTGCTGAAATATGTCAACCAGGTCCGCGCCAACGGGCTGGGCGTCATCTTCATCACCCACAATGTCCGCCATGCCTACGCGGTCGGCAATTCCTTCACCGTGCTCAACCGCGGCAAGACGCTCGGCACCTATGAGAAGGCGCAGATCGGCATCGAGGAACTGCAGAACCTGATGGCCGGCGACAAGGAACTCCAGCTTCTGTCCGACGATCTCGGCGGCATGGTGTAGGACCTTCTCCTACCTCGTCGCAAATGAAAGCATGAGCATGAAAAGCATCGGCGTCGGACTGATCGGAACCGGGTTCATGGGCAAATGCCACGCGCTGGCGTGGAATGCGGTGGCGACCGTCTTTCCCGATGTCGCACGCCCCCGGCTGGTGCATCTCGGCGAGGCGGACGGCGAGCTGGCGCATCGCCGTGCGACCGAACTCGGCTTCGCGCGGGCCTCCGGCGACTGGCGCAAGGTGATCGCCGATCCTGAAGTCGATGTGGTCTCGCTGACCACGCCGAACCAGTTCCATCCCGAAATGGCGATCGCGGCGCTTGAGGCCGGCAAGCATCTGTGGTGCGAGAAGCCGATGGCACCGCATTTCGCCGAAGCCGAGGCGATGCGCGACGCGGCGCGCAAGGCCGGCAAGGCCGCCGTGCTCGGCTATAACTATATCCAGAGCCCGGCCATCCGGCAGATCGGCCGGCTGCTCGCCGAAAAGAAGGTCGGCGACCTCAACCACATGCGCATCGAGATGGACGAGGATTTCATGGCCGATGCCGAAACCCCGTTCGGCTGGAAGCACGAGGCGGCGTCCGGCTACGGCGCGCTGGACGATTTCGCCGTGCATCCGCTTTCCCTGATTGCGGTGCTGTTCGGCCGCGTCTTGCGCGTCGTTTGCGACATGGCCAAGCCCTATCCGGATCGCGCTTTGGCCGACGGCGGCCGGCGGCCGGTCGAGACCTGGGACATCGCCAGCGCGCTGATGAAGCTGGAAAACGGCATGTCCGGCACGCTGCTGGTCAACCGCTCCGCATGGGGGCGCAAGGGCCGCATCGCGCTGCAGATCTTCGGCTCGAAGGGATCTATCCTGTTCGATCAGGAGCGCTTCAACGAGTTCCAGCTTTATGTCACCTCGGACGAGCCGACCGAACAGGGCTACCGCACCGTCCTCGCCGGTCCGCAGCACGAGCCTTACGGCGCTTTCGTTCCCGCGCCCGGCCACGGCCTCGGCTTCAACGACCTGAAGGTGGTGGAGTGCCGCGAACTCATCCGCCGTATCGAGGGCGATCGCCAGGCGCGGACGATCGGTTTCGACGAAGGGCTGGAGATCGAGCGCACCGTCCACGCGATGGCCCGTTCGCATGAACAGGGCGGCTGGGTAAACGTGCGTTAGGTCGTACGGACAGTCATCGTGACGCTCACGCGTAGATCGTCATTCCGGCGCCGCGCAGCTGAACCCGGAATGATGCAAGAGGGATGGCGACACGGGAGGCAAGATTGCCTCCCGCCGCTGCCCGAAACTCAAGCGGCTCCCGACCGGATCGCCGTTTGCCCGCGCCGTACCTTGCGCCGCTGGCCCACGGCATCGGCCAGCGTCTTCAGCACCGTTTCCGTCGTTGCCCAGTCGATGCAGCCGTCGGTGATGCTCTGGCCGTAGACCAGCGGCCTCCCCGGCACCACGTCCTGCCGTCCGGCGACCAGATTGCTCTCGATCATGACGCCGATGATGCGCTCGTCCCCGCTCGCCACCTGCCGCGCCACATCGGCGGCGACCGACGGCTGATTCTCCGGCTTCTTGGAACTGTTGGCGTGGCTGACATCGACCATCAGCCGCGCCGGCAGGCCCGCAGATGCCAGTTCCGTTCCTGCCGCCTCGACGCTTTGCGCGTCGTAGTTCGGCGACGTACCGCCGCGCAGGATGACATGGCAGTCCGGATTGCCGGTGGTGGTCGCGATGGCGCTGCGCCCCGCCTTCGTCACCGCCATGAAGTGATGCGGCTGGGCGGCCGACTTCACGGCGTCGACCGCGATGCGCAAATTGCCGTCCGTGCCATTCTTGAAACCGACGGGGCAGGAGAGGCCCGACGCCAGCTCGCGATGGATCTGGCTTTCCGTCGTGCGCGCGCCGATCGCGCCCCAGCTGACGAGGTCGGCGATGTATTGCGGCGTGGTCATGTCGAGGAATTCGGTCGCCGCCGGCAGGCCCAGATTGTTGACGGCGGCGAGCACGCTGCGCGCCAGCCGCAGGCCCTTGTCGATATTGAAACTGCCGTCGAGATCGGGATCGTTGATCAGGCCTTTCCAGCCGACGGTGGTGCGCGGCTTCTCGAAATAGACGCGCATGACGATCTCGAGCCGGTCCGACAGACTGTCGCGCAGCGCCGCCAGACGGCTGGCATAGTCAACGGCTGCGGCGGGATCGTGGATGGAACAGGGACCGACGACGACGACGAGCCTGTCGTCGCTCCCCGTCAGGGCGGCGTGGATGGCATTGCGAGACGCCGCGACGGTGCGCGTCGCCGTCAGCGTTCGCGGAATCTCCTGCATCACCTGGTCGGGCGTGCTCAGTTCCTTGAGTTCGGTGACCCGAAGGTCGTCTGTGGTGGTCAACACGGGCGTTGCTCCTGGTTTGGAGACCTGCCGGCTGAAATGAAAAAGCCGCCAGGTCTGGCGGCTGTTCGGATTTTTTATGCTGCAATCTTCAGATCGAGCGCAATCCTCCCGCCGCCAGCGAGCTGCCGTAGCTAAAGTACCAGAACGTGGCGGTCAGGTGGATCATGCGGTTCCCTTAACCCATGCGGGAACGCTTGTCACGCATCAATGTGCGGTAGGCGGCCGGCTTGGATCACTCGCCGATAATGCCTGGGACATTCTGATCGTAGTCGACCAGCGCGCCGGTCATCACCCCGGATTCGGGGCTGAGCATATAGGTGACGAGGCCGGCCAGTTCGCGCGGCTTGACGAGTTTGCCCATCGGCTGCTTCGCTTCGACCTTCTCCAGCCAGCCGTCGCTGGCGCCGTGCCATTTTTTCTGCACCATGTCCTCGCCTTCCGTATCCATCCAGCCGGGCAGCACCGCGTTGCAGCGGATGCGGTTGGTTCGATAGGCGTTGGCCGTATTCTTGGTCAGCGTCGCCAGCGCGCCCTTGCTCGCCGAATAGGCGGCCAGGAAAGGCTGGCCGCAATGGATGTTGACCGACAGCACGTTGACGATCGAGCCGGGCGCTTCGCGCTCCAGAAGATGGCGGACCACACCCTGCATGAGGAAGAAGGGGCCGCGCACATTGGTGGCGAAGACGTGGTCGAACAGCGCTTCGTCCGTCTCGGTCAGCGCGCCGCGCGCCGACGTGGCGGCGGCGTTGACCAACGCGTTGACGCCGCCCAGAGCCTCGACCGCCATGGCAACGACGCGCTGGCATTGCGCCACCTCGGAAATGTCGGCGCCGATGAAGACGACGTCCGCGCCTTTCGCCCTGAGGGCGGCGGCCGCCCGCGCACCTTTGGCCTCGTCGCGGCCGACCAGCGCCAGCGCGCGGCAGCCCTCGTCCACCAGCGCCTCGGCGACGGCAAAGCCGATGCCCTGCGCCCCGCCGGTCACGATGGCGCGGGTTTCGGCGTTGCGTGCGCTGATCATTCTGCCTCGATCCGGTTCGGCTTCAAAGCCGTACCGTCCTGCCTTCCCTGGCGGAGGTCAGCGCGGCGTCGGCGAGCTTCAGCGCCGCCAGCCCGTCGGCGCCGCTCGGCGCCGCTTTCTGGCCCTTGCTCAAGGCGGCGATGAAGGCGGCGATCTCGTTGGCATAGGCTTCCGTGTATCGCGTCATGAAGAAATCGTGCAGCGGCGGGCGCGTATAGCCCTTCTCGTTGGCGACCTCGATGGAGACCGGCCGCTGGTTCTCCGCCGCGACCATGCCCTTCGAGCCATGCACCTCGATGCGCTGGTCGTAGCCGTAGGTGGCGCGGCGGGAGTTGGAGATGAGTGCCTGCCTGCCGGATGCGGTTTCGAGGATGACGCTGACCGAATCGTAGTCGCCAGCCTCGCCGATCGTCTTGTCCACCAGCACCGACGCATGGGCGCTGACCGAGACCGGCTCCTCGCCGAGCAGGAAACGCGCCATGTCGAAATCGTGGATCGTCATATCGCGGAAGATGCCGCCCGAGCGCTTGATGTAGTCGACCGGCGGCGCGCCGGGGTCGCGCGAGGTGATCGTCACCATTTCGACCTTGCCGATCGCGCCGTCGTCGATCGCCTTCTTCACCGCCATGAAATGCGGATCGAAGCGGCGGTTGAAACCCACCATCAGCGCCGCCCCCGTCTTCTCGACCACCTCGAGGCATTCCTCGACGCGCCTGACATCGAGATCGATCGGCTTTTCGCAGAAGATCGCCTTGCCGGCCTTGGAGAACCGCTCGATCAGGTCGGCATGGGTGTCTGTCGGAGTGCAGATGACCACCGCATCGATGTCGTTGGCCGCTTCGATCTCGTCGATCGAGCGGACCTCGGCGCCATAGGCCGTCGCGATGTCCTTGGCGGCCTGCTCGAAGGCATCGGCGACCGCGACCAGTCTGGCCTCCGGATTGGAGTCCACGGCGCGCGCGTGGACCTTGCCGATGCGGCCGGCGCCAAGCAGGCCAAAACGAACCGTCATGAATTTCCTCCCGATGGTCCCGGTGGCCTGGAGCCATTGCGGAACGAAAAAACCAATAGAGACAAGAATGAAATATTTATTCCGTTCAGCATCTAGCCGTCAAGCGGCCTGCCGTACTCCGGAAGGAAAATCCCGTCCGCCGTTCTTCGAACGCTTCCTTGCTCAGAACAGGGCCTTCAGTTCCGGCAGTTTGTCGTTGACCAGCCAGCCGTAATAATTCTCCTCGGGCAGGCGTTCCGGCTGGCCGGCGGCGCGGCGCTGGGCGTTCTCCTTCCTCAGCGCATAGGCGCGCTCTTCGGGATTGCCGACATTGTAGAGCGTGGCGGTGATGCCGGGGTTGTCCGAGATGTCGAAGCCGGCGATGGACCGGTAGGCGTCGATCGATTTCCTCAGCGTCGCGGCCACGTAGTTCAGCGTCAGGTCGGGATCCATGATGGTCTTGTAGACCTGGTTGGGATCGTCGACGTCGAGCTTCGGCAGACCGGAGACCCGGTGCACCAGATCGCTCATCTCCAGCGCCGTCAGCGGATTGAGCTGGCCGAGCCCGAAGGTTTGCCCGGCGTAATAGGGCTGGAAGAACACCGCGCCGAAGCGGTTGTCGGGAAAGCTCTCGCCGCCGACCGTCCTGCCCCGGAAAGCGTGGTTCCAGACATTCTCGCGGCAGACCCACAGGTCGTAGCTGCCGGACTTGCCGGCGCAGGCGGAAAATTGCGGCCGCTGCACGAAGTCCGACACATCCTCGCCGTTATAGGCGAAGGAAAGCCGGGAGGAGAGGTAGGACATCGCCTTGACATAGTAGGTCTGCAACCGGTCGTAGGCATCGACATTGTAGGTGTGCTCGCCCACGATCGCGCCGACGATGTGCATCGGGTCGATGCCGTAAGCCGCCGCGTCCTGCCTGATCTTTGAACGCAGCTTGGCGTCGTTCTTCAGCAGCGCGTAGACTTTCCGGTACTTGGCCTGGAAGGTGGTGCTGGTAGCCTGGGTGCGATGCACGGACGCGCCGGGAATTGGCGGCTGCTCCGCGTTACGGTTGCCGGGCGGGACCATTTCGGCGGCAAAGGTGGTCGAGGCCGCACAGGCGAGCATCGTCCCAACGAGTAGACCGAGAAATCTGTTCATCCGCCGCGCCCGAAGACATCCATCCGACCGTCGCTTGGTCCTAAGGCAAAGCGACCGCGCGAGTCGAGCCGTTTTGGGGAACGCCTGGACGAAAGTAGCCGGGTGGAGCCGTTCGGCCACAGGCGACGGCGGCACGCCGGCGCCTGCGGTCGTTCCGCCCTTTAAAGGATGAAGCGCGACAGGTCCGTGTTCTTCGCCAAGTCGCCGACATGCTGCTTCACATAGTCGGCGTCGATCGTCACGGCGGTGCCGTCGCGGTCGGGCGCGTCATAGGAGATCTCGTCCAGCACCCGCTCCATCACCGTCTGAAGGCGGCGCGCGCCGATATTCTCCACCGTGGCGTTGAGGTCGACCGCGATGCCGGCCAGCGCGTCGATGGCGTCGTCGGTGAAGTCGAGCGTCACGCCCTCGGTCGCCATCAACGCCACGTACTGCTTGATGAGGCTGGCCTCCGTCTCCGTCAGGATGCGGCGGAAATCCTCCTTTTCAAGCGCTCTGAGCTCGACGCGGATCGGCAGGCGGCCCTGCAGCTCCGGCAGGAGGTCGGAGGGCTTGGCCACATGGAACGCGCCCGACGCGATGAACAGGATGTGATCGGTCTTGATCGGCCCGTATTTGGTGGCGACCGTCGTGCCCTCGACCAGCGGCAAGAGGTCCCGCTGCACGCCCTCGCGCGAGGGGCCGCCGGAGACGCCGTCCTGGCGCGCCGCCACCTTGTCGATCTCGTCGATGAAGACGATGCCGTCGTTCTCTGCCGATTCCAGTGCGCGCCGCGTCACTTCTTCCTGATCGAGCAGCTTGTCGGACTCGTCCTGGATCAGCAGGTCGTAGGATTCCTTGACCGTGGTCTTGCGCGTCTTGGTGCGCTTGCCGCCCATCGCCTTCGACAGCATGTCGTTGATGTTCATGACGCCGATATTGGCGCCCGGCATGCCGGGGATCTCGAAGCTCGGCATGCCGCCGTTGCCGGTGTCGGCGACCTCGATCTCGATCTCCTTGTCGTCCAGTTCGCCGTCGCGCAGCTTCTTGCGGAAGGAATCGCGCGTGGCGGGCGAGGCGGTCTTGCCGACCAGCGCCTCCAGCACGCGCTCCTCGGCATTGACATGTGCCCGCGCCTTGACGTCCTCGCGCATCTTCTCGCGCGTCAGGCCGATGGCGACCTCGACAAGGTCGCGCACGATCTGCTCGACGTCGCGGCCGACATAGCCGACCTCGGTGAACTTGGTCGCCTCGACCTTGACGAAGGGCGCACCGGCGAGCTTGGCGAGACGCCGCGAAATCTCGGTCTTGCCGACGCCGGTCGGGCCGATCATCAGGATGTTCTTCGGCATCACCTCTTCGCGCATCTGGCCTTCCAGCTGTTGGCGGCGCCAGCGGTTGCGCAACGCGATGGCCACGGCGCGCTTGGCGTCCTTCTGGCCGATGATGAAGCGGTCGAGCTCGGAAACGATCTCACGGGGGGAAAAATTGCTCATGGACTGAAAACCCGGTTCCCTATTTGGGAATTGCACTTTGCCACTGCTTGATGGCCTCGAACGGATGCAGCAGCATGATCACGTTGAGGGTGAGGTTGTCGCGGATCATGTAGCCGGTGCCGATCTCGAAGAAGATGGCGATGGCCACGACCAGCCATATAGGAAGCCACCGCGCCATCACAAAGCCCAGCATCATGGCCAGCGTGTCCGACACCGAATTGATGATGGAATCGCCATAATAGTCGAGCGAAATGGTGCCTTCGCGATAGCGGTTGATGATGAAGGGGCTGTTTTCCAGGATTTCCCAGCCGCCCTCGATCAGCAGGACGAAGGCGAGCCGGAACCAGATCGAGCGCTTCGGGAACAGCCAGCGCGACAGCGCGTAGAACAGGAAACCGTGGATGATGTGGGAGGGCGTGTACCAGTCCGAGATATGCTGGGAATTCTCTGAGCTGACCACGACGCCGTGCCAAAGCTTGACGTAACCGCAGGTGCAGATCGCCGGATGGCCCTCGATGTGGAGCGCCAATGCCTGCACGGCGATGATGACGGCCGCCACGACGAGGCCGGTCTTCCACGTCAGCGCAAAGGGTGCGCCTTTGCCGTCATCTGCCACGCTCATATGTCCTCCTCGGCCTCGATCGCCATCAATACCACGTCGCCATAGCGCGACGTTCTGCGGTCGATCTCACGAAATCCCGCCTTTTCATAGGCGCGGATGGCGCGGGCATTGTCCGGATGCGGATCGATGATGACGCGCGGCGCGCCCTCGGCGAACAGTTCCTCCACGAACTGCCGCACGATCGCCGAACCATGGCCGATGCCAACCATCTCCCCCGGACCGATCGAGAGATCTATGCCGAGCGTGCCGAAAGGTTGGTCCGAATAGGGATGGTCGTCTTCCAGATGCGGATCGTAACTTTGCAGGTAGGCGATCGGCTTGCCGGAAAGCTCGACGATCAGCGGCTCGACCGAAATGCTGTCGATGTGGTCCCGGATGGAGGCGATCCCGGCTTCGGGATCGTCCCACCATTCGGCGACATGAGGCTCGGCCAGCCAGCCGGCGACGAGCGGAAGGTCCGCCTCGGTCACCGGCCGGAAGTCGTAGCGCGCAGCCGACCCGCCGGGCGGCTTCACGCGGCCGCGTCCTCGATGGTCTCGACCACGAAATTGTTGTTGGTGTAGACGCAGATATCGGAAGCGATCTGCATCGCCTTGCGGGCGATTTCCTCCGCGTCCTTGTCGGTGTCGATCAGCGCGCGGGCTGCTGCGAGCGCATAGTTGCCGCCCGAGCCGATCGCCATCACCCCCTGCTCCGGCTCCAGCACGTCGCCGTTTCCGGTCAGCGCCAGCGATACGCTCTTGTCCGCCACCAGCATCATGGCTTCGAGACGGCGCAGATAGCGGTCGGTGCGCCAGTCCTTGGCGAGCTCCACCGAGGCGCGCATCAGCTGGTCGGGGTACTGTTCGAGCTTGGCTTCCAGCCGTTCCAGCAGGGTGAAGGCGTCGGCGGTGGCGCCGGCGAATCCGGCGATGACGCTGCCGCCCTTGCCGATGCGGCGCACTTTTCTGGCGTTGCCCTTCATGATGGTCTGGCCGAGGCTCACCTGGCCGTCGCCGGCGATCACCACCTTGCCGCCCTTGCGCACGGTCACGATGGTCGTGGCGTGCATGGTCAGTTCATTCGACATTTTTGCTCCGTTTGCGCCCGGCCCCCGTCAGGCAGCCGCGCGGTACGAGTGATGTTGGCGCTTATGTATGCAAAGGCCGGTCATTTGCAAACCTGTCCGTCAGGCCGGCTTTCGCCGGTTTGCCGATTGGCAATCGCCGGATCATGCTGCTAGAAGGCTTTCGTTTTCAAGCGCCCGTCCTCAGGGACGCGGCCCAGCCAGAGCGAAGCCAGGACAAGGCTATGACCGCCCGTTCCGCCGAAACCAGCCGCAAGACGAAGGAAACCGAGATTTCGGTCTCCGTCGATCTCGACGGCGCCGGAAAGTCCGACATCGTCACCGGCGTCGGCTTCTTCGATCACATGCTCGACCAGTTGTCGCGGCACTCGCTGGTCGACATGACGGTGCGCGCCAAGGGCGACCTGCATATCGACGACCATCACACGGTGGAAGACACCGGCATCGCGCTCGGCCAGGCGATCGCCGGGGCTCTCGGCGAGCGGCGCGGCATCATGCGCTACGCCTCGATCGACCTCGCCATGGACGAGACACTGACCTCGGCGGCGATAGATGTGTCGGGCCGGCCTTTCCTGGTCTGGAACGTCGCTTTCTCGTCGCCCAAGATCGGCACGTTCGACACCGAACTGGTGCGCGAGTTCTTCCAGGCGCTGGCGCAGCACGCCGGCATCACACTCCACGTCAACAACCGCTACGGCGCCAACAACCACCACATCGCCGAGACCTGCTTCAAGGCGGTCGCGCGGGCGCTGAGGGCGGCGCTCGAACAGGATCCGCGCCAGCCTGACGCCGTTCCCTCCACCAAGGGATCGCTGAAGGGGTAGCGGCCGATGACGGGCTATGTCGTGATGGAGAAGCCCGGCCGTGACGGCGTGGCCGACGTAGTCTTCGTGCGCGATGCCTTCTCCTGGATCGCGTTCATCGTGCCGCCGCTGTGGCTGCTGTTCCATCGCCTGTGGGGCGAGGCGCTCATCGCCTTCCTCGCGCTCGGCGTGCTCTCGCTTGCCGGCGAGCAGGCCGGCTGGGATCTGGCAGGCTCTCTGCTGACGCTTCTGGTTTCGCTCTATGTCGGCCTGGAAGGCCAGGGGATGCGGCTGGCGGCCCTTCACCGCCGCGGCTGGCGCGAATGGGGGGCTGTCGAGGCCCGCACGCTGTTCGATGCCGAAACGCGCTACGCCGCCGAGCGCGGCGAGGCGGCCGATGGCCCCGGAGTGGAGCCGGCGCCGCACATAGTGCCTGCTGCCACGCCCCGCGCGACGCATCCCGGCCTTGTCCTGGGTCTCGGGCCGACGCAGGGAAGGGCCTGACATGCGCATCGCCATCATCGACTACGGCTCCGGCAATCTGCGCTCGGCGACGAAGGCGTTCGAGCGGGCCGCGCGCGAGGCTGGTATTGCTGCCGAGATCGACCTGACGGCCGACGCTGGGCGGGTGCTCTCCGCCGACCGCGTCGTGTTGCCGGGCGTCGGCGCCTATGCCGACTGCGCCGCCGGCCTGCGTGCGGTTCCCGGCATGTGGGAAGCGGTCGAGGAAGCGACCGGGCCGAGGGCGCGGCCGTTTCTCGGCATCTGCGTCGGCATGCAGTTGATGTCCGAGCGCGGGCTGGAGAAGACCGTCACGCCGGGTTTCGGCTGGATCGTCGGCGACGTGAAGGAGATCACGCCGTCCGATCCCGCTCTGAAGATCCCGCAGATCGGCTGGAATACGATCGAACTGAAGCGCGACCACCCGCTGTTTGCCGGCATCCCCACCGGCCAGGCCGGGCTGCATGCCTATTTCGTCCATTCCTACCATCTCGACGCGCGCGATCCGGGCGAGGTGCTGGCCGTCGCCGACTATGGCGGGCCGGTCACGGCGGCCGTCGCGAAGGAGAACCGCGCCGGCACCCAGTTCCATCCCGAGAAGAGCCAGGCGCTCGGCTTGGCGCTGATCGCCAATTTCCTGAGGTGGAAGCCATGAAGAAGGGCTACTGGATCGCGATGGTGTCGATCACCGATCCCGAACACTACAAAGACTATATCGCCGCCAACGCCGCGGCGTTCGGGAAGTTCGGCGCCCGGTTCCTGGCGCGCGGCGGCGAGGCGGAGTTTCCGGAAGGTTTCCCGGCCACGCGCACCGTGATCATCGAATTCGAGTCCTACGAAACCGCGCTCGCCTGCTACCGTTCGCCCGAATATGCGGCCGCCCTTCGCATCCGCCGCCTGGCCGCGACCGCGCATGTCGCCATTGTCGAAGGCGTCTAGGACGTCCATATCTTCCCAGATTCGAGGCAGACCGACCAGTGATCCTCTTTCCCGCCATCGACCTGAAGGACGGCCAGTGCGTGCGCCTGCGCCACGGCGACATGGCGACCGCCACCGTCTACAACGAAGATCCCGCCGCGCAGGCGCGCGCCTTCGAGGCGCAGGGGTTCGAATGGCTGCATGTCGTGGACCTGAACGGCGCCTTCCGGGGCGCCAGCGTCAACAGCGCCGCCGTCGGCGCGATCCTGAAGGCGACGAAGAACCCGGTGCAGCTCGGTGGCGGCATCCGCACGCTGGCGCAGATCGAGGACTGGCTCGCCCGCGGGCTCGCCCGCGTCATCCTCGGCACCGTCGCCGTGCGTGATCCGGACCTCGTGAAGGATGCCTGCCGCAGGTTTCCCGGCCAAGTCGCGGTCGGTATCGACGCCAAGGGCGGCAAGGTCGCCGTCGAGGGTTGGGCCGAATCTTCCTCGCTCGGCGTCGTCGAACTGGCACAGAAATTCGAGGGCGCCGGCGTCGCCGCCATTATCTACACCGACATCGACCGCGACGGTGTGCTGAGCGGCATCAACTGGCGTTCCACCATCGATCTGGCGGATGCGGTCTCCATCCCAGTCATCGCGTCGGGCGGGCTCGCCTCGCTCGACGACATCCGCCGCATGACCGAGCCGGACGCGCGAAAGCTGGCCGGTGCCATTTCCGGCCGGGCGCTTTATGACGGCCGCATAGACCCGCTCGAGGCGCTCGCCATCCTGCGCGCCGCAAGCATTTAGGACAGTCATGAAAGTCACCATCATTCTCGCCTCCTACGACAGCGGCCACTATCACGGCGGCTGCGGTCAGGGTCCCGACGCCATCATCGCCGGCGGGCTGGTGGACGAGCTTGCCCTGCACGGCCACGAGGCGACCGTGGAGGACATCGAGAAGGTGACCGAGGACGACGAACAGGCGCGCGAGGTCAGCACCGGTTTCGCCGTCTGCGATGCGGCGGCCGGGCATGTCGCTGGCGCGATCGGCCTTGGGCGGTTCCCGATCGTGCTTGCCGGCAACTGTCTGACCACCGCCGGTGCCGTCGCCGGCGAAAAGGCGGATTCCGTCGTCTGGTTCGACCAGCACGCCGACCTGAACACGCCCGAGACCTCGACCAGCGGCTTCCTGGACGGCATGGCGGTGGCGACGCTGCTCGGCAGGTGCTGGCGGCCGCTCGCCGGCGCCATCCCCGGCTTTGCGCCGATCGAGCCGCAGCGCGCCATGCTGGTCGGCGTGCGCGCCGTCGATCCCGCCGAGGAGGGGCTTCTCAAGGAGCAGTCCATCCTGAGCGTGCAATGCTCCGAGGCCGCCGGCAAGGCGGCCAGTCTGATGGAAGCGGGCGCCCGCCGAACCCATCTTCATATCGATCTCGACGTTCACGATCCCGAGATGCTTCAGGTCAACCGTTACGCCACGCCGGGCGGCCCGTCGCCGGACCAGCTCCGCAAGGCTGTCATCGGTGCGGCCGACGCCCTGCCGATCGTCGGCGTCACGCTGTCCGCCTATGATCCGATCGTCGATCCGAGCGGCGAGGTGCCGCCGGTGGTCGGCAAGCTGCTGATCGAACTGCTCGACACGCTGGAGAAGCGCTGATGCGGAAATCGCGCGTCATCCCTTGTCTCGACGTGAAGGACGGCCCGCGTCGCCCGCAGCCGCGCAGCGGCGAGGACACGCAATCGAGAAAGGCGGTCGTCCTGTGAGCCTGAAATCGCGCGTCATCCCTTGTCTCGACGTGAAGGACGGCCGCGTCGTCAAGGGCGTCAACTTCATCGACCTGATCGATGCCGGCGATCCGGTCGAGGCGGCCAAGGCCTACGATGCGGCGGGCGCCGACGAACTGTGCTTCCTCGACATCACCGCGTCGTCCGACAATCGCGAAACGATCCTCGACGTCGTGGCGCGCACGGCCGAGCAATGCTTCATGCCGCTGACGGTGGGCGGCGGCGTGCGCGCGGTCGCCGACATCCGCAGGCTGCTCCTGGCCGGCGCCGACAAGGTTTCGATCAATACGGCGGCGGTGAAGAATCCCGATTTCGTCGCGGAAGCAGCCGACAAGTTCGGCAACCAGTGCATTGTCGTCGCCATCGACGCCAAAAAGGTCTCTGCCGCCGGCGAGGCGGACCGTTGGGAGATCTTCACGCATGGCGGCCGTGAGGGGACCGGCATCGACGCGGTGGAATTCGCCGCCAGGGTGGTCGGTCTCGGCGCCGGCGAAATCCTGCTGACCTCGATGGACCGCGACGGCACCAAGGCCGGCTACGACATCGCGCTGACGCGGGCGGTCGCCGACGCGGTGCGCGCGCCGGTGATCGCCTCGGGCGGCGTCGGCACCCTCGATCACATGGTCGACGGCATCCGGGAAGGCCATGCGACGGCGGTGCTCGCCGCCTCGATCTTCCACTTCGGCACCTATTCGGTTCGGGAGGCCAAGGCCTACATGGCGGCGGCCGGCCTGCCGATGCGGCTGGACTCGGCAACCGACGCGCCGTAAACGGCCTCATGACCGAATTTTCGCTGTCCGATCTGGAAACGATCATCGCCGGGCGCGCCCGTTCCGGCGACCCGCAATCGTGGACGGCGAAGCTGTTTGCGCAAGGCATGGACAAGGCGGCCCAGAAAATGGGCGAAGAGGCCGTCGAGGCCGTCATCGCCGCCGTCAGGGGAGATGCCGAGGCACTCGTTTCGGAGAGCGCCGATCTTCTCTATCATTGGCTGGTCGTTCTGGCCGTCGCCGGGGTGCCGCTGTCCAGCGTGATGGCCGAACTCGAGCGCCGCACGGGTCGGTCCGGCATCGCCGAGAAGGCTTCGCGCCAAGGCGGCGGCAAGGGCGGCGACTAACCGCCGGGAGGGAAGGGCACGCGATGGACCAGCTTGCGCCCACCGAGAAATATTCGCCTTATCTGTTCTTTTCCGCCGAGGAGTGGGCGGCGTTCCGCGCCGACACGCCGCTGACCCTGACCGAAGACGAGATCGACCGGCTTCGTTCTCTCAACGATCCGATCGACCTCGAGGAGGTCAAGCGCATCTACCTGTCGCTGTCGCGCCTGCTGTCGGCCCATGTCGAGGCGAGCCAACTTCTGTTTCGCCAGCGCCAGCTCTTCTTCAACAAGCAGATGGTGGTGAAGACGCCCTTCATCATCGGCATCGCCGGCTCGGTCGCCGTGGGGAAATCCACCACGGCGCGCGTGCTGAAGGAACTGCTCGCCCGCTGGCCCTCCAGCCCCAAGGTCGACCTCGTCACCACCGACGGCTTCCTGCTGCCCAACGAGGTGCTACGCCGCGAGAACCTGATGGAGCGCAAGGGTTTCCCCGAAAGCTACGACATCGGCGCGCTGCTGCGCTTCCTGTCAGGGATCAAGGCCGGCTTGCCGGACGTGCGCGCGCCGCTCTATTCGCACCTCACCTACGACGTGCTGCCGGGCGCCTTCGCCGCGATCGACCGGCCCGACATCCTGATCTTCGAGGGCATCAACGTGCTGCTTCCCGGCAGATTGCCGGCCGACGGCAAGATCGTGCCCTTCCTGTCAGATTTCTTCGACTTCTCGATCTACATCGACGCCGACGAGACCCTGATCCACGACTGGTATATCGCCCGCTTCATGCGGTTGCGCGAGACCGCCTTCGTCAATCCGGATTCCTTCTTCCACCGCTATTCGCAGCTTTCCGAAAGCGCCGCCCGAGCGATCGCCGAAGGGCTGTGGACGAACATCAACCTGAAGAACCTCCGCGAGAACATCCTGCCGACCCGCCCGCGCGCCGACCTCATCCTCAGAAAGGGACCCGACCACCTGATCGAAGAAGTGGCGCTCAGGAAGTTGTAAGGATTGCCCGAAGCTCGCTCTTCATGTGGCTTGAGCGCCCGAAACCTGACCGATAATTCCCGGCAGCCGATACTTAGCGTGAACTTGCCAGCGCAGCACCTGCGTAACAACCGCTATCGAGATCGTCGCGACCAGAAAACCGGCCACGATGTCCGTGACATAGTGGCCACCGTTGGAGACTGCAGAGACCGCCATCAGCACGTTCAGGGCGGCAAATGGATACCGAAACGATTTTACCGGCCATGCGGCCCAACCGCAGAGAAGAGCGGCCGCCGCATGCACGGATGGGAAGGTCACGATCCCTGACGCATTGGCCAATGAGAGCGTGAACGTCGGCGCGCTCCGTACCGCCAGGAAGTCGTGAAGGAAGGCAAAGCCATAGTGGACGTTGATGCTGTTCAACTGTGGCTGGGATATTCCATGGGCCGCATAAGTGCCCAGCGCCGGAAACCAGATCGATATGATGGAAGAAGTATAGCAGATGACGCCGTAGGCGAAGATCATGCGGTAACTGCGTTCCTGGTATCCCGCTATCCCGAGCAGGAGAGGCAGGGTCAGCAACTGGAAGGAAATGGACGAATAGGCATACTGCAAAGCGGTGGCTAGGCTCAGGACTCATTGTTTCAGAGCCAGAAGATGACGGTTGCGGCGATGCAGATTGCGGAGAAGAAGGTATGGGCGCATCGGTCGTAGCGGGTGGCGACGCGCCGCCAGTCTTTAAGCTTGGCGAAGAGGTTCTCGACCTTGTGGCGCTGGCGGTAGAGCGCCTTGTCGTAAGGATACGGGATTTTCCGGCT